>CANJWR010000035.1 GCA_947478455.1 Beijerinckiaceae bacterium
AGCATCCAGAACCTGGCGTCGATTGAAAGGCGAAAATCAATTGCCGAAAGTCATCAACGGTGTAAAGTTTAGAGACGGAATCGAAGTCGCGCCAGAGATCAAATTCGCCGCTTGATTCACGCCGTCACCTAAATTCAACCATAGCTCCCAATCACGACGCCAAGCCCGGACACGACCAGATTGGCGACCAGCAGCGCCAGCATTCCCAGCCAGAAAGGCTTGCGATTGAGCCTGCCGTCAATCGACAGGAAAAACTTTTGATAGTCCATCGAACAGCCCCGGTTGTTGAGCTTCAAGCTTTGCAGTCCGGGATCGGAAGGTCAATTGCGACCCGCGCTTTGCTCAATCGGAGGCGTGATCGTTGGAAACTCCAAGCGTGTAGATCGTCCAGATCGCCACGCCCAGCATCAGCAGATCTATGCCGTAAACCCAGTTGTACGACATGACTTCCGCCACGCGCGGCTGAAGCCAGTGGGTTGCGCCAGAGAGCAGGGCCGCCATTGGCAGCAGGCTAGCGAGTGGCGTCGGCTTGCCGCAATCCCGCAACCGTTTGGTGGACAGCATCATGAACGACACCGCGCAAAGCATGATGATCAGCGCGAAGAGCAGCGAATACGTATAAGCAACGATAGAGCCGGGATCGATCATGGCGCGTTCGTCGAGCCCGCGATCCGTGAACGGAGCGACGATTTTCCAGATCAGCGTGGCGACAACCAGAATAGCTGCGAGAATCGCCACGCCCTGCCACCAGTCCCGCTTGCCGATGCGGCCCTGCTCGCTGCGGAACAGGAACCGCAGATGTTGCGAAAGCGGGGGCTGGTCCATCAATCCCTCAGCAGTTCATTGATGCCGGTCTTGGAGCGCGTCTGCGCGTCGACGGTCTTGACGATCACCGCGCAATAGAGCGACGGGCCGGGCGCGCCGTTCGGGAACGGCTTGCCGGGCAGGGAGCCGGGCACCACCACCGAATAGGGCGGCACATAACCCATGTGAATTTGGCCGGTCTCGCGGTCGACGATCTTGGTCGAGGAGCCGATGAACACGCCCATCGACAAAACAGAGCCTTCGCCCACCACGACGCCCTCGACGACTTCCGAACGCGCGCCGATGAAGCAATGATCCTCGATGATGGTCGGACCCGCCTGCAAGGGCTCAAGCACACCACCGATGCCGACGCCGCCCGACAGATGCACGTTCTTGCCGATCTGCGCACAGGAGCCGACGGTCGCCCAGGTGTCGACCATGGTGCCGGTGTCCACATAGGCGCCGAGGTTGACGAAGGACGGCATGACCACCACGCCCGGCGCGATATAGGCCGAGCGGCGCACCACGCAGCCCGGCACTGACCGGAAACCTGCCGCCGCGTGCTCCTTGTCGGTCCAGCCTTCGAACTTCGACGGAACCTTGTCCCACCACGAGCCGCCGCCGGGGCTGCCCGAAATCGCCCACATGTCGTTAAGCCGGAATGACAGTAAAACTGCCTTCTTGAGCCATTGATTGACCTTCCAGCCCTGCGGGCCGCTCTGCCCGGCGATCTTTTCGGCGACGCGCGCCTTGCCGCCGTCGAGAAGCGAAAGCGCCTCGTTCACGGCGTCGCGGATCTCTCCCTTGGTCGAGGAATTGACGCTCGCCGCATTGGCGAAGGCGTCGTTGATGATCTTCTCGAGCTGGGCGTGCGACATGGACAGGGCATCTCCGGGCATTGTTCGAAACCGGCGGGAGGTTTCGTCGGACAAGGCTCCGGAGTCAATGGGGGAGGCGCCGACCGTCCCACGCCTCCTGTGCCGGTGCAGGAAAATCAGTCCCGAAAGCTCTGCCGGAAGAGGCAATCTTTCCCGTGGCGTCATCGCCCGGCCTGTTGCAATATGACTTTAATACCGGTCCACTTCGGAGCCCTGAATGTTTCTTCGTCCAGCCCGCGCTACTCTGGCCGCCATGGCCCTGCTGTGGCCGCTCTCGTCCATGGCCGCCCCGCAGGGCGACCTGAAAATCGGCATGCCGACACTGAATGAGCAGGCCTTCCTGCCGCAGGCGACGGTCGGCTTTGCGGTCGCCTATCTGTCGCCCATGTTCGATTTTCTGGTGAAGAGCGACAAGGACGGCAATTTCGACCCGAAGCAGAGCCTTGCTGAAAAGTGGGAAACCTCCACCGATGGCTTGTCATGGACTTTTCAAATTCGGCAGGGCGTCAAATTCCATAATGGCGATCCGCTCACGGCCGAGGATGTCAAATACACGCTCGACATGACCACGACGGCCAAGAATGTCGCCGGACGTCGCGCCGATTTCGAAGCCTTCTTCAAGTCGGTGGAAGTCACCTCACCGACGACCGTCAAGGTGAACCTCAAGAAGCCCTGGCCCTATCTGTTGTTCTTCCTGAGCGACCTGATCGGCGTGCAGGGCATGATCGTTCCGAAGAAATATATCGAGGAAAAGGGCGAGGCGAATTTTCTCGCCAATCCGGTCGGTTCCGGCCCCTATAAATTCGTCGAAAACAAGCTTGGAAGCTCGATTAGCTTTGAGGCGCTGGAAGGCCAGTGGCGCATTCCGGAGCCCAAATACAAGCGCATCATCTTCCGCTCGCTGCCCGAACAGGGAACGCGCGTTGCGGCCCTGCGCAACGGTGAAGTCGACATCGCCAGCATCGGCCTGTCGGATGTGGATGCGTTGAAGAAGGCCGGCCTCAACGTGCTGCGCAAGGACGACGGGTTGCTGCTCGACTTCACCTTCCTGCGCGTCAACGAAAAGGAAGGCCTGCCCACCAACGACGAACGCGTCCGCAAGGCGCTGCTGATGGGCATCAACCGCAAGGAAATCGTCGACCAGATTCTTTCCGGCGAAGGCAAGGCGGTGGGCGCGACGCTGGCGCTCTTCACCTGGGCCTTCGACTACAAGCCCTTCGACGCGACACCCTACAATCCGGCTGAAGCCAAGAAGCTGCTGGCGGCTGCCGGCTATCCGAACGGCTTCGAAATCTATCTCTATTCGTTCACCCAGCGTCTGCCGGAGAGCAAGCTGATCAACGAGACGATCTCGGGCTACTGGGAACAGATCGGCGTGCGGACCAAGATCCTCGAAATGGATTACAACGCTTTCCGCAACGTCTGGACCAAGAAGAACGAGCCGCCGGGCCCGGCCGCCTTCACGATGGACTGGCCGAACCGCCCCTTCTATTCATGGCGCGGCAAGTATCATTCCTCTTCGATGTTCTCGAGCGTGAAAGACCCCGCGCTGGACAAGATGATCGAGGATGCCGAGGCCGAACTCGATCTCGAAGCCTACAAGCCGAAGAGTCAGGCGATCATGCAATACATCATCGATCGCGGCTATTCCTCGGGTGTCGCCACAACGCACGAATTGTTTGCGGCGAACAAGAACGTTCCGGCCTGGGCTATCGGTCGCAGCTTCGGCGATTACCGGTTTGAGTACGTGGGTCAGAAGTAATCAGGCGAAATGGCAGGCGGCCTTGTGGCCGCCTCCGAGATCCTTCTCCGGCGGATCGATCTGGCCGCAGATCTCCGCCGCCATCGGACAGCGGCTGGCGAATCGGCAGCCCTTGGGGAGATCGATGGCAGACGGCACTTCGCCCTGAATGATCTTTGCGGCCCGCGCCGCAACAGGATTCGGCGGCAGCGAGGCGCCGATCAGGGCGCGCGTGTAGGGATGCGCCTGCTTCGAGAACACAGCATCGGTCGGTCCCTGTTCGACTATGCGGCCAAGATACATCACCCCGACTCGGTCGCTCGTTTGCCGCACGATGCCCAGATTATGCGCGATGAACAGATAGGCGAGATCATGCTTGCGCTGCAGACCGGCCAGCAAATTCACCACCTGCGCCTGAATCGAAACATCAAGCGCCGACACCGCCTCGTCGAGCACAATCAGCGAAGGCTTCAGCACGAGCGCCCGCGCAATCGCGATGCGCTGGCGCTGCCCGCCGGAGAATTCGTGCGGAAAACGGTCGATGGCGTTTTCGGGTAATCCCACTTCGGCCAATGCTTCCATGGCGGCCTTGCGGGCTTCCGCCTTCGTGACGTTGCGATTGATGACGAGCGGTTCCGTCACAATGGTCGACACGCGGTGGCGCGGATTGAGCGAGCTCGTCGGGTCCTGAAACACCGCCTGCACATTGGCGCGAAATTCGCGCTGCTCCTCGGGTTCTAACGCAAAGGCGTCGCGATCGCGAAAGCGGATTTGTCCGCCGGTCGGCGTATCGAGCCGTAACGCCAGTTTCGCAATTGTCGTCTTGCCGCAGCCGGATTCGCCAACCAGCGCAAACGTCTTGCCCGCCTCGACGCTGAACGACACGCCGTCCACAGCGCGCACATGCGCCACAGCAGTTCGCCGCAACACGCCCTTCGTCACCGGGAAATAGCGCTGGACCGCGTTGAATGTCAGAAGATCGCTCATGCGCGCCTCAATCCGGATGCCAGCAGGCGACATCATGACGTTCCGCGCTTGCCTCCAGCGGGGGTCGCTCGGCAATGCAGCGCGCGTCCGCCTTTGCGCAACGCGGCGCAAACGGACAGCCGGGCGGCAGACGATGCAATTCCGGCGGCTGGCCCGGAATGGCCGACAAACGCCCGGCAGGACGCGTCGGGTCCGGAATCGAAGCCAGCAGGCCCTGTGTGTAGGGATGGCGGGGCCGCGCGAAAATGTCGTCGACTTTCGCCAGTTCCACGATACGGCCAGCATACATCACCGCCGCGCGATGGCACAGACGCGCCACCACGCCGAAATCGTGAGTGATGAAAATGATCGCCAGTCCTGTGCGTTCCTGCAGCTCCTGCAGCAGCGTCAGATATTGCAACTGGATCGTCGCATCGAGCGCACTTGTCGGCTCGTCGGCTATCAGCAGCTTCGGCTCGCACGAAATCCCGATGGCGCCGACGACGCGTTGCCGCATGCCGCCCGACAATTGGTGCGGCCATGCGCTCATGCGCGCTTCAGGCGAGGGAATCCGCATCGCGCGCAGCAGGCCCAGCACCTTGTCGCGCAATGCAGCGCCGCGCATGCCACGATGAACCATCAGGCCTTCGCCAACCTGATCGCCGATGCGGAACATCGGGTTCAGCGACGCCATCGGATCCTGCAGCACCATGGCGAGTTTGGTGCCGCGAATTTCACGCAATTCGTCCTGCGATTTTTTGACCAGATCCTCGCCGTCGAAGGTGATCGATCCGCTCTCGATACGCCCGGCAGGCGAGGGTACGAGGCCCACGATCGACATGGCCGTGATGCTCTTGCCGGAACCCGATTCCCCGACGATGCCGAGCGTCTCGCCCGCGTCGAGATCGAAGCTAACGCCGTCGACAGCTTTCAGCACGCCCCAGCGCGTGTCGAACTGGGTTTTCAGGTCGCGGACTTCGAGAAGATGGGCCAATCTTTTCCCCTGGATCAGCACCATGTTTGCAACGCCACAGACATTGATGCAAGCAGATCGCATCGGTTGCGGCGAAGACCTTTCGTGCCTATCGTGCTTTCGCTCGAACGGCGCTTTTCGTTGCAGTGCGCCAGCAAGAAGTTGATCATGGATTCATTCGACTACGAAAATGCTCATCGCTGGTTTCGCTGGAATACACCGGCGCAATTCAACTTCGGCACAGATGTTGTGGATCAATGGGCGCAGGAACGTCCCGATCATATAGCGCTCATCTGGTGCAACGAGGCGGGGAAAGAGCGGCGCTATACTTTCCGCGAGGTATCGCTGCTGAGCAATCGACTTGCGAATGCGCTGCGCCGTCGCGGCATCCGCAAGGGTGACCGTGTTCTGGTCATGCTGCCGCGCGTGCCCGAATGGCAGTTCGCCATGGTGGCTCTGGCGAAGCTGGGCGCAGTCCCGGTGCCCAGCGTCACCATGCTGACCCCCAAGGACATCGCCTACAGGGTCGAGAATGGCGGCATCGTCGGCGTCGTCACGATGATCGAGGAAGTCCGCAAGTTTGACGATCTGCCGGCCTTCCGCTGCAAGCTCAGCGTTGGCGGCATGGGGCCCGGCTGGGAAAATCTCGATACCGCCATGATGACCGAGCCGACGGCGTTTTCGCCCGAGACCGTCGATGCCGAAGACCCTGCGGTGCTCTATTACACATCCGGCTCGACCGGCATGCCGAAGGGCGTCGTTCAATCGGCGCGCGGGCTGCATTCCTGGCGCGTCTCGGCGCAATACTGGCTGACACTGACGCCCGAAGACGTGATGTTCTGCACCGCCGACACCGGCTGGTCGAAGGCCGGCACCTCGATCCTGTACGGGCCCTGGAGTCAGGGTTCGACGGTGTTGTTCTACGACGGGCGATTCGAGCCGGAGGCCCGCATCGCGCTGCTGGAAAAATATCGTGTCAGCGTTTTCTGCGCCGCCGCCACCGAGTTTCGCAGGCTGATCACCATCGACCTGAAAGGCCGCGATCTGTCGGCGCTGCGCCTTACTGTGTCGGCGGGCGAATCCGTCAATCCGGAAATCGTTGCGCGCTGGCAGGAGATCACCGGCCAGCGGGTTTTCGAGGCCTATGGGCAGACGGAAATCCTGATGCTCGTTTGCAATTATCCCGGCACGCCGATCAAGCTTGGCTCGACCGGGCGTCCATTGCCGGGCACCCATGCAGCAGTGCTGGATGAAAACATGCAGCCCGCGCCGGACGGCCAGACCGGACAACTCGCCATCCGTTTGCCTAATCCGCAACTCATGCTCGGCTACTGGAAAGACCCGGAAAAGACCGCCGCCACGCAGGTCGTTGTCGACGGCGTGACCTGGTATCTCACCGGCGACAATGTGAGCCGCGATGCGGAGGGCTATATTTTCTACGACGGCCGCAGCGACGATGTGATCAAGGCGTCGGGCTATCGCATCGGTCCGCAGGAAGTCGAGAACGCCTTGATGGAACATCCCGCCGTGCAGGAAGCCGCAGCTGTCGCGAGCCCCGATGCGGATCGCGGCGAGGTGGTGAAGGCTTTTATCGTGCTGCATAAAACCCATACGGCGAGTGACGAACTCGTGCGCGACATTCAGGACCATGTGAAACGCGTCACCGCGCCCTACAAATATCCGCGCCGTATAGAGTTCGTAGGCGATCTGCCGAAAAACGTCGTCGGCAAGATCGACCGTCGTTTCTTGCGCAACCGCGAGCGCGCCGCACATGCCGGAAAGGACTGAGACCATGCCGCAAACCATCACCCGCTCCGTGCTCGACATGGTGGCCGAAGCCAATGCGCAGGTGCGCGTCCTCGCACCGGAAGAAGCGCGCGCCATGCACGGTCGCGACGATGTGACGTTCATCGATCTGCGCGACATTCGCGAAGTCGCCAAGACCGGACGCATTCCGGGCGCGCATCACATTCCGCGCGGTATGCTGGAATTCTGGATCGATCCTGCGAGCCCCTATCACAAGCCCCTTTTCACCGAGGACAAGACCTTCGTGTTCTATTGCGCCGGCGGCTGGCGCTCGGCGCTGTCTGCCAAAAGCGCGCAGGACATGGGTCTTAAACCTGTCGCCCACATTGATGGCGGCTTCGGCGAGTGGGCCAAGCGCGGCTATCCGGTTGAGCCGCCAAAGCCGCAGGGCTGAAAGTTCAGGCTGCGCGCGTCGGTTGACAAAGGGCCTGATCGCGTTCAGCAAAACGACCTGAATTCAAAACGTTCAAACGCCGTAACACGGCGAGGGAGATCGGCGCATGGCGCGTATCGTATTGGGCATGGGAACGTCACACGGACCAATGCTGGTGACCCCCGCTGATCAGTGGGGACAGCGCGTCGAGGCTGACCGTCGCAACAAGGCGCATCCGTTTCGCGGCAAGACCTACACGTTCGATGAGCTTGCGGCTTTACGCGCCGGCGAGAACTTCGCCGCGCAAATCACGCAGGAAATGTGGGACAAGCGCCACGCTGCCTGCCGCGCCGCCATCGACAGACTTGCCGATGTGCTCGACGAGGTGAAGCCCGACGTGGTTGTCATCGTCGGCAACGACCAGAAGGAAATGTTCAACGATTCGAACAATCCGGCTTTCGCGGTCTTCACCGGCGCAACAATTGAAAACCGCATGGGTCCCGAGGAAGAGGCCGGCGCCCGCGAGCCCGGCGTCGGCATCGCCACGCCCGGCCGTATTCCGCCCGAAGGCGCGAGCTACAGCGGCCATCCGGAACTCGCCCATCACATCACGCAGCATTTGACGGCGAACAATTTCGACATCGCCACGGTGACGAAACTGCGCGAAGGCCGCGCCGCCATGGGGCACGCCTTCGGCTTCGTCTATCGCCAGATCATGCGCGACCGCGTGATCCCGAATGTGCCGATCATCGTCAACACATTCTATCCGCCGAACCAGCCGACCGTTGCGCGCTGTTACGAACTCGGCAAGCATCTGCGGGCCGCAATCGAATCCTGGCCAAAGGACATGCGGGTGGCGCTGATCGCCTCGGGCGGCCTAAGTCATTTCGTCATCGACGAAGATGTCGATCACGCCATTATCGAGGCCATGCGGACCGGCAAGATCGCCAGCGTCGAGGAGTTCGGCGAGGCGACGTTCCAGTCCGGCACGTCCGAAATCAAGAACTGGGTGCCGGTGGCCGGTACGATGGCGGATTTGGGCCTTCCGTTCACGCAGGTGGATTATGTGCCGTGTTACCGGTCAATCGCCGGCACCGGCAACGCGATGGGCTTTGTTTACTGGCGCTGACGAATTTCAAAAATACCGGAGGGGAAACGTATGGGTGCTTCAAGACTCGAACTGAGCATTGCTCTGTCGGACAATGAAAACACGCAGCCGGTGCTGCAGGGTCAGGTGCAGGCGGAAGGTCTGAAACTGTTTCCGACCTGCGTGCATCCGTCCGAAATGTTCTGGCGCCAGCTCAAGTTCGGCGATTTCGACATTTCTGAAATGTCGCTGTCGTCGTTGTTCATCGCGACCTCGAAAGGTCCGACCGACTGGGTGGCGATTCCGGTCTTCACCTCGCGGCATTTCTTTCACACCGGCATCTGGGTCCGCAACGATCGCGGCATCGAAAAGCCCTCCGATCTCAAGGGCAAGCGCGTTGCGATTCCCGAATATCAGCAGACGGCGGCGATCTGGACGCGCGGCGCGCTGGAACATGAATTCGGCGTGCGCGCGCAGGACATGGAATGGTTCATGGAGCGCAATCCGGACAAGAGCCACGGTGGCTCCACCGGATTTCAGCCGCCCGAAGGCGTGAAGCTGAATTACATTCCGCCGTCCACCAACATCGGCGAAATGCTCGTGAAGGGGGAACTGGATTCGGCGCTGCATTATCTGGTGGCGCATAATCTGGTCGATCGCAGCAAGATCGATCTCGCGCAGGAGCCGTCAGTGCGACCGATGTTTGCCGACATCGAGGCCGAGAAGCGCCGTTACTTCACCAAGACCGGCATTTTCCCAATCAACCATACGGTTGTGATCCGCCGCTCGCTGCACGAAAAATATCCGTGGCTGGCGCTCAATCTTTACACCATGTTCCAGGACGCGAAGGCAAAGGTCCGGGCCGACGCCATGAGGGGGCTCAAGCCCTATTTCGAAGCCGGCGTGCTGGACCAGAACGCAAAGTCCTGGCTCGGCAAGGATCTGATGGGCTATGGCCTGAAAGGTCCGCGCACGGTTTTGGAGACCATCTCGCAATATGTGCACGAACAGGGCCTGACCAAGCGCCGCGTGGGTCTGGAAGAATTGTTCGCGCCGAGCACGATGGATTTGTGACGCCGCGTCATTCCGGACGCGCATAGCGCGATCCGGAATCCAGTCGCACAAAATGTAGATTCCGGGTTCGAGCCTGCGGCTCGCCCCGGAATGACAGCACAGCCTATCTGATAGGCGGGCGCGGCAGGCGCGTTTCGCCTTCTTCCATCACAAAGCGATAGTCGAGCGAATACCAAGGCGCCTGCACGTCGGGCGTCGGTCCCGGCTCGTCGTGGCGCACGAAATTCCCCACCAGCCTGCGCGTCACGCCAAATTGCGGATCGTTGTCGAGCACGGGATCGTCGCTGACATAAACCTGCGAGATCAGCGTTTTCAATCCGGGCTTGTAGATCAGCGTGTGCAGGTGCGCCGGGCGGAAATGCTGGCGGTGCTGGGCTTTCAGCAATTCGCCCACCACGCCATCGACCGGCAACGGATAGCCAGCCGGCTTGACGCTGCGAAACCAGAAGCGGCCCTGATCGTCGGTGGTGAACTTGCCGCGCAGGTTCATCTCCGCTTGTTCGGGATCCTGCTGCTCGTAGAGCCCCACGGTTGACGAATGCCAGACGTCGACTTCTGCGCCCGCCACGGGCGCGCCTTTCTGGTCGACCACCACAGCGTTGACGAACAGTGCAGGGCCGGGTGTCGGCGACCGCAACAGTGAGCCGCCGTTTTCGGTAACCGGCGAGTGCATGCGCCAGAACGGCCCCAGCAGATTGGCGGCGGTCTCCGTCTGGCCATTGTTGCCATTGTTGAGCAGGCACACGAGCGCGGACAGGCCGAGCGATCCGGCCATCAGCACAACTTCGTTATGCGTGTCGTTGGTCAGTTGGCCCATGCGGACGATGCTGCCGATGGCCTTTTCCCATTCCTTCTCGGTGAGACGCGTCTCGCGCACAAAGCCGTGCAGATGTTTCACCAGCGATGTCATGATCTCGCGAAGGCGCGGATCGGGCGTCCGTTCCATCACCGCCACGACGACATCCGTGAGTTGTTCCTGATTGGCGATGATCATCGGCGTCTCCTCGCCATTGTTGTACGCCAACGAAAAACGGCGGGCCAGAGCCCGCCGTTTCCGTTTGAACTGATGCGCAGATTACTTGGTGGCGGCCATGGCGGCCTTCAGCACCGGCGTCCAGCGTGCGACTTCGCTGACAACCAGCTTCTGAAGCGCTTCCGGCGTCCGACCGGCCTTGTCGGGAATGATGCCGCCGAGGTCGAGCAGGCGCTTGCGGGTGTTCTCGTCGTCGAGCGCCTTGTCGAGCGCTCCTGCGAGCTTCGCCACAACGTCCTTCGGGGTGTTCTTCGGAGCGAAGATCGCGTTCCAGGCGCTGACTTCAAATTCCGGCATGCCCTGTTCCTTGGCGGTAGGCACGTCCGGCAGGGCCGGGGAGCGTTCAGCGGTGGCGATGGCGTAGGCCTTGATCGCGCCGCCCTTGATCTGCTCGACCACGTTGACGATCTGGTCGGTCATGTAGTCGACCTGACCGGAGACGAGGTCATTCAGAGCCGGGCCTGTGCCGGTGTAGGGCACAAAGGTCGTCTTCACGCCAATCAGCGAATTGTAGAAAATGCCCGTCATGTGCGAGACGGCCCCAATGCCCGCATGGGCCTGGTTGGCCTTGTCGCCATTCGTCTTCAGCCAGGCGTTGAATTCCTTCAAGTCTTTGGCCGGGATGGTCTTTTTGGCGACGATCAGGATCGGCGTGCCGGCCGCAAGCCCGATGGGCTCGAAATCCTTCGCCGGATCGTACTTGAGGTTAGGGTAGAGGGCCGGAGCCGCGCCATGCGTGCCCATGTGGCCCATCATGATCGTATAGCCGTCGGCAGTCGCCTGCGAGGCGCGCGTGATGCCGGTGGTGCCGCCGGCGCCGGCGACGTTCTCGATCACGATCTGCTGGCCGAGCGTCCGCGACATATGCTCGCCGGCGATGCGGGCGATGATGTCGGTCGGGCCGCCGGCCGCGAATGGGACGATCATGGTGATCGGCTTCGTCGGATAGGTCTGGGCCTGAGCCGAAACCAGCGAAAGGCCGAGTACGGCTGTCGCAGCCAGAACAATACGTTTCATCAATATCCTCCCGCAGGAAAAGTACCGGGCGAACGCCCGGATTGAGGCAATATGTAGTGCAGCCCTAACGACCTTCAAAGCCACCCCGGCTCGCAACTTTCGTCTATTCGGTAAACACTTCGTCGCGGCTCTTGCGGATGGACGGCAGCAGAGCCAGCACCAGCATGGCGATTGCTATGACCAGCAACACCGCCGAAACTGGACGATCGAGGAAGGTCATGAAGCTGCCGCGTGACAGGATCAGCGATTGCCGGAGCTTTTCCTCCATCAGCTTGCCGAGCACGAAACCCAGCAGCATTGGCGCGGGCTCGAAGCCGAGCTTCAGAACCACATAGCCGAGCAGGCCGAAAAAGGCGGTGAACAGCACATCCGAAGTCGAATTGTTGATCGAGTAGATGCCGATGCAGCAGAAGATCAGGATGGCCGGGAACATCATCCGGTAAGGCACCTTGAGCAGTTTCACCCAGATACCCACCAGCGGCAGGTTGATGATCACCAGCATCAGGTTGCCCACCCACATGCTGGCCACCATGCCCCAGAACAGTTCGGGGTTGCGGGTCATCACCTGCGGGCCGGGAATGATGCCGTGGATGGTCATCGCGCCTACCATCAGGGCCATCACGGCGTTGGGCGGAATGCCTAGCGTCAGCAGGGGGATGAAGGCTGTCTGGGCGCCGGCGTTGTTGGCTGATTCCGGTCCCGCAACGCCCTCGATAGCGCCCCGCCCGAAGCGGCTGGGGTCTTTCGCGAGGCGCTTCTCGACCGTATAGGCCGCGAATGGCCCCAGAACCGCGCCGTTCCCGGGCAGAATGCCGAGGATCGAGCCGATGAAGGTACCGCGCAGGATCGGCTTGTAGGCCTGCCTGAAATCTTCCTTGCCGGGCAGAAGGCGGCCGATCGTGTTCCGCACGACATCGCGGGTTTCGGGATTCTCCAGATTGCGGATGATTTCCGCAAAACCGAAAATTCCCATCGCCAGCACCGCGAAATCGATTCCGTCCGAAAGCGAGATCAGACCGAGCGTCATGCGCTCCTGACCTGTTTCGAGGTCGGTGCCGACCTGCGCCAGCATCAGGCCCAGCAGGATCATGCAGATCGCCTTGAGGATGGATCCACGCGCCAGCACGACTGCGAACACGAGGCCCATCACCATCAGCGAAAAATATTCGGCCGGGCCGAAAAGCTGCGCTAGCCGGGTCAGCGGCAGGCCGAGCGCCGCGATGAGCAACGTCGCCACGCAACCGGCGAAGAACGACCCGATGGCCGCAATGCCAAGCGCCACGCCGGCGCGGCCCTGCTTGGCCATCTGGTGGCCGTCGAGCGTCGTGACCACGCTGGTCGCCTCGCCCGGCAGGTTGACCAGGATCGCGGTGGTCGAGCCGCCATATTGCGCGCCGTAGTATATGCCGGCGAGCATGATGAGCGCGCCCGTGGGGTCGAGACCGAAGGTGATCGGCAGCAGCATCGCGATGGTCGCGATGGGGCCGACGCCCGGCAATACGCCGATCAGCGTGCCGACGAAACAGCCGGCGAAACAGAGCGCGATATTCTTGAGTGTCAGGGCGACCGAGAAACCCAGCGCCAGATTGGCGAACATGCTGTCCATGGTCGTAACCTCACATGAACGCGATGATCGGGATGGGCAAGCCCAGCGCGAATTTGAAAAGGACGATGCAAACCGCCGTCAGGCCGACAGAAAAGACGATGGATTCCTTCCAGCGGAATTCGTCGCTGCCGATGGAGCCAAAAAACATCGCCAGCGGACCCGCCACGATCAGTCCCGCTGTCCGGATGGTAAGCGCAAACAGGATGATGCCGCCCAGAATGAAGAACGGCCCGCGCCAGTGAAAGCGTTCCAGCGCGGCCCCATCCTCGAAGAACGAGAAGATCATCAGCCCCACGCCGCCCAGCCCGACCATCACGGCGACTGCCCGCGGCAACATTCCGGGGCCCATCGCCCGCAGGCTTCCCAACGGAAGGTCGGAAGCCTGCCAGATCGCGAACAGGGCCACTACGACCAGAAAAAGGCCTGCGGCGAAATCCTGCGGCGCCCGAATGCCCAGACCGGTCCGCCCAACCGTATTGTGGTTGTCACTCATCGAGGTTTCCCCTCCTCAAATCCCGATCCGCGCCCGGAAACGACTTCTCGTGCAAGCCACCGGGTGGCAATTTAGACTTTGAGCCTGAATTCAAAAAAGCGGCAGGTTCAATGAACCTGCCGCATCTGGTTACGCAAGCTCCGCGATAACCGATCAGAAATATTTGCCGAAGAACTCCAGCGTGCGGCTTTTGGCCAGATCCGACGCCGCCTTGTCGAAGCTGCCACGCTCGTCGCAATTGAAGCCGTGGCCGGCCGCATAGACGTAAACCGGCGTTTCCGGACGGGCTGCCTTGATCTTTTCCACATCGAGCAGCGGGATCGACTGATCCTTGTCGCCGAAGTGCAGAATGATCGGAGCTTTTGGCTTCTGGTCGGCCATGGCGGCGACGCCGCTGCCGTAATAGCCCACAGCGGCCGTCACGCCTTCCAGCTTGGTCGCAGCCAGGAACGCCAGCGTGCCGCCCCAGCAATAGCCCACAACGCCGACCTTGCCGGCCTGCTTCGCGTAGTTGATGGCGGCCTGCACGTCGAGTTCGGCCTTGGCGTTATCGACCTTGCCCTTGGTTTCCATGCCTTTTTGGCGGTCAGCGCCTTCATATCCGACCTCGATGCCGGGCTGGACGCGATCGAACAAGGCCGGCGCAACGGCGAAAAAGCCCTGCGAGGCATAGAAATCAGTCACGGCGCGGATGTGGTGATTGACGCCGAAAATCTCCTGAATGACCACCATGCCGCCCTTGGGGGTTCCGGCCGGCTTCGCCACATAGGCGCTGATCTTTACGCCGTCAGCGCAGGTAAGTGTGATATTCTCTCCCATGGAATGTCCTCTTTTCATGAATGCCACAAAGCCGTCAGGGCTTCTGATGCTTATTAAGAACATTTGAGGCAGTTTTTCCAGAGCGGAATCGCGATCCGTTCACCGCGCGGCGCCAGAGCGGCGGTTCGCCGCGTCAGCCTGCGTGTTCGCGCCGACTGAAGGTTGATTTTCCGCTGACCGAAACCCTTCGTGCGAATGCCGTCTTGCGTGATTAACCGCAATGCAAACCATTTGGACGAGACTGCCAACTCGGGTTCAGGGCTTTTGGGTAAGCGTAAAGGGGCGAAAGACATGCAGGATCAGTCTGTTGATGCAGGTTCTCAGCCCGCTGCCCTGCGTTTAAGCGATCTGCGCAAAGCCTTCACCAAGACCGCCGTCGACGGCCTCGATCTCACCGTCCGGGCTGGTGAATTCTACGCCCTGCTGGGACCAAACGGCGCAGGGAAGACCACAACGCTCCGTATGGTTGCGGGATTGTTGCCACCCGACGACGGAGGGATCGAAATCTTCGGCGTCGACGCCCGGCGCGATCCGGTCGCCGCCAAGCGCATCACCGCCTGGCTTCCCGACGAGCCGATGCTCTACGACAAGCTCGATCCGCTGGAATATCTCGAATTTGTCGCCGGTCTGTGGGGCGTCGAACCCAAGCGCGCCCAGCAAAGCGCCGTCGAGCTTCTGGAAGTGCTCGAACTCTGGCCGCATCGTCACGAACTTTGCGAGGGCTTTTCGCGCGGCATGAAACAGAAGGTCGCGCTCGCGGGCGCGCTGGTTCACGAGCCGAAACTGCTGATGCTCGACGAGCCGCTCACCGGCCTCGACGCTGCCATCGCTCGTCAGGTGAAGGATCTGCTGGTCGCCCGCTGCCGCGCCGGCGCATCGATCATCCTCACCACGCATATTCTGGAAGTGGCCGAACGTCTTGCGGACAGGATCGGCATCATCCACCACGGCAAGCTCATCGCCGAAGGCACGCTGGCGGAATTGCGCGACGTGGCCGGCCAGAAAAACTCTTCGCTGGAAGATGTCTTCCTCGAACTTACGCGCCCGATGGAGCGCGCGGCGTGAGTTTCACGCAGGGGTCTTTCGCATGGCTTGTGGCGCACGATTTGCGCCTCGGCTGGCGGCGCTTTCGCGGCATGTTCGGCAGTCTGCGCCCGCGCACGATTGCCATCATCATCGGACTTTGTCTGGCGACGTTTCACGTCATCGCCTGGCCTGTGGCGGGCTGGTTCGCCAGCCTCGGCAATTCGCCCGACTCTGCGCGACTATATTATCCGGCTCTGGCGTCTGCATGCCTTTTCATCATGCCGTGGCTGATCTCGCAGGCTTTGACGAGTTCGACCCGCGCGCTCTATTCGCGCGGCGATCTCGATCTGCTGTTTGCCTCACCGATGCCCTCGCGCACGATCCTCGCCGCCCATGCGGTGGCGATTGCGATTGAATCGCTGGGCTCTGTGGCCATCTTTCTCGTTCCCATCGTCAACATGAACGCCATCTTCGACGGGCCGCACTGGCTGGCGGTGTTTCCGGCGCTTGTGGCGTCTGCATTGTTTGCAACTGCGCTCGGCCTGTGTCTGACGTTGGCTTTGTTCATGCTCGCCGGTCCACGTATGACGCGTGTGATTTCGCAAATCGCCGCAACCGCCATCGGCGCAGGCTTCGTGCTGGCTCTGCAGATCGTCCATGTTCTTCCCGAACATATGCGCGACAGCATCGTGTCCAGCATTGATGCGCCCGAACCCGGCAGTCTGTTCGACCGTCACGGACTGCTGTGGCTCCCGGTGCGGGCTGCTGCAGGCGAAATATCCGATCTGCTTTTGTGGTGCGCGGTCTCCGTCGGATTCTTCCTGATCACCGCCGTACTGCTCGGCAATAATTTTGCCGCGAGCGCGATCCGCTCGGCAAACCTTGCGCCCAAACGCGTGCGCGAACGGCGTGGTCGTGTCGGCAAGAAATTCCGCGCGAGTCTCGGCGCATGCCTGCGCATGAAGGAATGGCGGCTGCTGGCGCGCGATCCATGGCTGGTGTCGCAGATCCTTTTGCAGATCGTCTATACGCTGCCTGTCGCCATCGTCATCTGGCGTAGCCAGGGTGATCAGGGCTCCATCGGCCTGTCGGTTGCGCCGGCCATCGTGGTCATCTCGTCGCAGATCGCCGCCTCTCTCGCGTGGCTCGCCATTTCCAGCGAAGACGCGTCGGACTTTCTCAATACGGCGCCCGTAACCAAGGCGCAGATCGAGCGTCGCAAGCTCGAAGCCATTGCGTTGCCGCTAGTGGTGTTTCTGGCGATCCCGATTGCCGGGCTTGCCTATGTGTCTGCCAGCACAGCGCTGGTGACGGCGATTTTCTGCGCGGCGGCTGCGGCGTCGACGGCTTTGCTGAATTTATGGAATCCGAAACCCGGCAGTCGCGCGCAAGTTATGCGCCGCCATTCGCAATCGAAGCTCGTCGGCATCATGGAACATTCGCTGTCGCTGTGCTGGGCGGTCGCGATGGTGCTGGCCGCTCTGGGGAGCATGCTGGCGCTGATTCCGATTGCGCTGGCGTTCGGCTTGCTGTGGTTCAACAGGCCGAAAACCGCTTCAGCGAAATTCAGCCTGACGGCAACAGCCGCGTGAAGTGACCCATCTTGCGGCCGGGGCGCGCCTCCTGCTTGCCGTAAAGGTGCAGGCAGACGCCCTGTTCGGTCATCAGCTCGCGCCACATGTCGACATCGTGGCCGATGAGGTTGCGCATTTCGACCGGACCATGCAGCCGCGTTGAGCCCAGCGGCCAACCGCAGACGGCGCGCACATGCTGCTCGAACTGGCTCGTCACCGAACCATCAAGGGTCCAGTGGCCGGAATTGTGAACGCGCGGGGCGATCTCGTTGACGATGAGCGATTCAACCAATTCGCCGCCCGGCCGCTTCTTCACGACTTGGAACATTTCGACCGCGATGACGCCCACATAGTCGAGCGCCTCGGCAATCTTCGCCGTCATCTCGACCGCCTGCCGGGCGATCTCAGGCGCAATCGCCGCAGGCGCGCGCGTCACCGCCAGAATGTGATGTTCGTGCGTGTTCTCGCAGACGTCCCACGCGGCAAACGAACCGTCGAAGCCGCGCGCCGCCACGACGGAAATCTCGCGGGCGAAATCCACCACGCCTTCCAGAATGGCCTGCTGTCCGCCAAGGCTGCGGAACACCACCGCGAGGTCGGAGCCCTCGCGCACCATGGCCTGGCCCTTGCCGTCATACCCGAAGCGCCTTGTCTTCAGGATCGACGGGCGACCGAGCTGGCCGACGGCGCGCGCCAGTCCGCCTGCATCGTCTACCTGCGCGAAGGGCGCGGTCGGAATGCCAAGGCCGTTGAGAAACTGCTTTTCGACGAGCCTGTCCTGAGAGGTCGCCAGTGCGGCCGGATTGGGGTGCACCTGCCGCCGCGCCACCAGAAATTCCGCCGTATGGGCCGGCACATTCTCGAATTCATAGGTGATAACAGCCACCTGTTCGGCAAAATGCCCGAGTGCCTCATCGTCCTCGTAACCCGCAATCGTGTGCCGCGTGGCGACATCGAAGGCCGGGCCGCTTTCGGGCGCATAGACATGGCTGCGAAGCCCGAGGCGCGCTGCGGCGGACGCCAGCATCCGGCCCAACTGGCCACTGCCGAGAATGCCGATCGTGTCGCCCGGCTTCACGCCGATATGCGTCATGTCAGTGGCCTGCGTCGTCGACTGGCCGCTCGGCCACCGAGGCCGTTTGGGCCGCCCGGAAGGCGTCGAGCCGCGCCGCCAGAGCCTCGTCGTGCAGGGCCAGAACCGCAACCGCCAGCAGGGCGGCGTTGACCGCACCGGCGCGCCCGATGGCCAGTGTGCCAACCGGAATGCCGGCCGGCATCTGAACGATGGAGAGCAGCGAATCCTGTCCTGACAGGGCCTTGGACTCCACCGGAACCCCGAATACCGGCAGGGGCGTCATGGCGGCCGTCATGCCCGGCAGATGGGCCGCCCCGCCTGCGCCGGCGATGACCACCTGAAAGCCGTTCTGTTTGGCGGATTTGGCGAAAGCCGTCAGCCGGTCAGGCGTCCTATGGGCCGAAACGATGCGGGCGTCGTAGGCGACGCCGAGCTGGTCCAGAGCCTCTGCGGCGTGCCGCATGGTCGCCCAGTCGGATTGACTGCCCATGATGATGGCGACGGGAGTGCGGGTCGATGCCACGATTTTGCTCGCGTGCGTGAAAGAAGCTGGCGGGAATAGACGAACGGGGCGGTTACGGCAAGCGGAGCCATGAAAGGGTCAAAAGCTCAGGCGATGATATCCGGCGTCAGCTGGTCCTCGAGGAACGAAATCCGGTCGCGCAGCCAGAGCTTGCGTTTCTTGAACCGCTGCAACTGAAGCTGGTCGGGCGTGCCCACAGTGATCAGCGCCTCAATGGCGGTGTCGAGGTCGCGATGCTCCTGCCGCAGGCGCTCGATTTCAAGCACGAAGGCCTGCAATTCCTCTTCGGTCAATTTTCCAGCCATACGCGCCCGCTGATGTCCCGGATTCTGTTTGCCGCGAGTCGCTTCGTCGACCGCCGGTTGGGGCACAGTATGGGTGTTCGAACCGCCATGAGCAAGCTCCGGTTCAGCTGCGCGCATTCGACGTTTTATGTGGCGCGAACTTTAACCGTGCAAATTTTGTGAAGGTCGTGTGACACAATTTCGCTTGCCGGATTCGAAAGCTGTGGCACACTTCAATGGTCATCAGCGCTCAAGGAGTTGCCCGATGTCTTTGAACAACCATTTGATCGAACTTCAGCGTCGTCATCAGGCTCTGGAGAAGCAAATCGAAACGGCTCGCATACACCCCTCCTCCGAGCCGCACGCGATCGCCGAACTGAAGCGAAAGAAGCTTCTGCTGAAGGACGAAATCGCAAAACTCCGCGCCAAAGTCCCCGAACAAACGATCCACTAGACGCACCCGGGAAACGCCGGTTCTGACCGTCATCGAGCTTTCGATGCGCGCTCCCAAAATTGCGCATCGAAGAGTCCGGCGACAGGCGGAGCTGTCGGGAAATCCTTGAGTTCGACCTGATAGGCGAGCATCGCCTCAGTCGGGCCGACGATGGTGCGCGGATCGCTGACATAACCGGCGGCGGGAGACGACAGGGCGGCTGTCATTGTGGCCTCATCCACGATGCCAGCGCCCAGCGCCTTCAGGACGTGCGGCGCGGCGTCTTTCGGCGAGTTGACGATGAGATCGGTGGCCCGGATCACGAGGCCGACGAACTTCTCGACAGCAGCCGGCTGGGCTTTCTCGAACGCGCCCGTCACGGCCATCACGACGCCAGGAATTTCTGGGAACATCTGCTGTGCTGTGGCGATGCGCTTCAGCGCGGGATTGCGCAGTGTGACGATGGTGGCGGACGGTTCCAGCACCGTGCCGCCATCCGCCGAACCCGCCAGCATGGCCTGCTGAACGGCGTCGATGCCCATCTGGACGATCTCCACATCGGCGGGATCAACCTTGCCGAGCTTGAACAGCCAGTGGCTGAGCGCCACCGTCGGCACGCCGCCGGGCGGCAGGGTAGCGAGCTTCGCCTTGCGGCCGGTCGCTGCCCGGAAGGCTGCCAGCGCTTTCGCCTGATCGCCGTTGGCGGCGGCGAAATGCGCCGACAGCGCGCCTGACGCCACGAAGGCCGAGCCGCCGGTCCCGGCGGCGGACACCACCTTCACATCGAGCCCCTTCGCGCGGGCCACCGCAACCGGCGCGATTCCGATCGCGAGAGCATCCAGCGTACCGGAGCCAAGAGCCTGAATGGCCGCAGGGCCTGAATCGAAGCGGGTGAGTTTCAGATCAAGCCCGGCCTCGCGCGCCCATCCGGCGCCTTCGAGCACGAACAGGGCGCTGGCTCCGATCACCGGCACATAACCGATGCGCATCGGCACGGCTTGCGCAAAGGCCCGGCCGGGCAGGGCTGCCGCCAGACTTGCCACGGAAAGCTGGAGCGCCGAACGGCGGGTCATCTGCGTCATGAGTGCGTCTCCTGCCGCGCTTGCGGCCTGTCGTATTGAGCGCGCGCACTCTACAGCGGAATAGAATTCCCGATAGTCCCGGTCTGCATGGCGGCCCGTGACGTTACGCACGTTTCAAAACGCCCGCGCAGGTCTAGGGTAAAGCCTCGCAAAGGACGCTCTCCATGGCGAAGTCCCGCAAGCAAAAGCCAAATCGCGGCGCGCAGATCTTCGTATCGCTGTCGCTTCTGTTCATGATCGGGCTCGGACTTTTCGTCTATTTCGCCAATCTGCGACAGACTGCCGAAAAAGCCGCTGCGCCGCGGCCGTTGACGGGCTTCGTGCAGGATTCCGCCAACCTCATCGACCGGGAAATCCGCATGGGGATCGAGGCGAAACTGCGCGCCTTCGATGCGCTCGGCGGTCCGCAACTCGTCATTGCCACAAGATATGCCCTCGATCGCCCGATCGAGGACGAGGCGATCCGGCTCGCACGAGCCTGGAAGATCGGTCGCGCCGGAGCCGACAATGGCGTGCTGCTTTTGTTGATCGAACGCGACCGCAAGGCGCGCATCGAAGTCGGCTACGGACTGGAGGGCGTGCTGACCGATGCGCGCACGCGCATCATGATCGCCGATTCAATAGAACCCGCAATGGCGCGAGGCGATTTTACCGAAGCCGCCCGAAGCGGCATGGACGCTATTCTGGCTGTGCTGCACCCGGAACCAATCCGCCTCCCGGACGTTGAACAACCAGGTCTCGGTCATGCGCTCGGCGTTGCGTTTTTCATGATCATCGTTGTGCTCATCTGCATCGGGGTGATTCAGGCGATCGTTCTGTCGATCCCCGGCATGGATAGGCGCATCCGTTCGTCGAGTCGTTTTGGATGGTTTGCGCGTGTGCGCATTCTCGGCGGCAGTTCGGGCGACAGGAGTTCAAGCAGCAGCGGAGGTTCGTCGTCCGTGGGCGGCGGCGGAAATTTCGGCGGGGGCGGGTCGACCGGCTGATTGTCTGCTAAAAGCCTTTTTCAACTCGACCCATTTGAAACGAAACTGGAGCCCGGGTTGATCAACCTGAAACTCAATCACCGCACGACGTACAATTACCGAAAGCCTGTCGCACTCGGGCCGCACAGGATGATGCTGCGCCCGCGCGAGCGTCACGACCTCAAACTCCTAGCCTATAATATGGTCGTGTCGCCGGACGCTTTCGTCACATGGGCGCAGGACGTTTTTGGCAACACCGTCGCGACCGCCAGTTTCCCAACGATGTCCACTCGCCTCGTCATCGACAGCTATGCGGAAATTCAGCTTGAGGCCGCGCCGTGGCCGGTTTTTGATATTGCACCGTCGGCCATCAACTATCCGTTCCGTTATTCGGATGCGGACTGGACTGATCTCGGAGCGCTCGCCACGCAGCAATATGCCGATCCGACAGGCCGGTTGCGTGATTGGGCGCGGGGCTTCGTCAGCGGCTCGCAGACCGACACACTTTCGCTGCTCAAGGATCTCAGCACCGGCGTTTCGTCATGGATCAAGTATCAAAGCCGTGACGACGAAGGCACGCAATCGCCCATCGAGACGCTGGACCGCGGCTGGGGCTCGTGCCGCGATTTCGCCGTTCTGCTGGTCGAGGCCGCCCGCTCGCTGGGCTTCGGAGCGCGTATCGTGTCGGGCTATCTCTACAATCCAGATCGCGATTTCGTTGGTTCCACTGGCGTCGGTTCCACCCACGCATGGGCCGAGATCTATTTGACAGGCGCGGGCTGGATCACCTTCGATCCCACCAATCGCAATGTTGGCAGCTTCAACCTCATCCCGGTCGGCGTCGCCCGCAACGTCCGGCAGGTGATGCCCGTCACCGGCAGTTTCAACGGCATGACGGACGCCTTTCTGGGCATGAGCGTCGAAGTGCTGATCTCCCAATAGCGGCCCCCTTGCCCGCATCGCCAGCCCCTGCCATTTTGCCGGCCCTCACGGCGCGCATCGCGCCTCAAACGGAGACCCGCAATGGCCGCCTACTGGATTTGCATGTACCGCTCGATTTCCGACCCGGCGAAACTGGCCGCCTATGCGGCGATTGCCGGTCCGGCGGTTGCGGCGGCCGGCGGCAAGTTTCTGGCGCGCGGCGACGCCGCCAAAGCCTATGAATCCGGCATTGTGGCTCGTACTGTGGTGATCGAATTCCCCAGCGTCGAGGCCGCAGTCGCGGCGCACGACTCGCCCGAATACCAGAAGGCGCTGGCTGCCCTGAAGGGCGGCGCGGATCGCGATCTGCGCATCGTACCAGGGGCGTAGACCTGTCCCCTCTCACCGCTTGCGGGGAGAGGGTTAGGGTGAGGGGCCAGACGATTGCGTGATGAGACCAAAAGGCGCGATGGTCTCTGACCGACATGCCCCTCACCCCGGCCCTCTCCCCGTTTCACGGGGAGAGGGGCGATGCTCCGGTCGAGGTTGTGTAAATTTCGCCATGCCAACGCGACTGCCTGAAAACGAATTCCATTGGAGGAAACCTCTTGTCCAGCAAGCTTAAACTCACGCTCGCCTGTGGGGATTACGAGATCGTCCGCGCCCTCAAGGAGGGCGTCGTCCAGCCGGACGGCATCGAACTCACCATCCTGACCAAGATGGATTCGAGCACCCGGCACTGGCGTTTTCTGCGCAATCAGGAATTCGACGTCGCAGAGCTTTCCAGTTCTTCCTATCTGCTGGCGCGCGATCAGGGCATGCTGTTCGAGGCCATTCCGGTGTTTCTGCACCGCCGCTTCCGGCATGGATTTGCGTTCATCAACACGCAGAAGGGCATCAACAGCCCGAAGGATCTCATCGGCCGCAAGATCGGCGTGAAATCCTATCAGGTTAGCGCCATTGTGTGGCTGCGCGGCATTCTCGAACACGAATATGGCGTGCCGCATCGCTCCATCGAATGGTATTCGGAAATCGACGAGGATGTGGAATTCGTCCCCCCCGCCGATCTCAAACTCACTCGCTTGCCGCACGACAAGTCAGTGGAAGACATGCTGGTGAAGGGCGAACTGGACGCAGTGCTGCATCCCGATCTCATCGAGCCCTTCATCCAGAAAGACCCGCGCGTGGCGCGTCTTTTCAAGGATTACAAGAACGACGAACTGAACTACTTCCGCAGGACGGAAATCTTTCCGATCATGCACGTCATGGGTCTGCGCCGCGAACTCGTCGAGAAATATCCGTGGGTGCCGGTGGAACTCTACAAGGCCTTCGACGCCGCAAAAAAAGCCGGCATGCAGCGTATGGAAAATCCCCGCATCGCGCCGCTCGCCTGGTATCGCGAGGCCTGGGAAGAACAGGAAGAAGTGCTGGGTTCCGATCCGTGGGAATATGGCCTCAGCGATCGCAACCGCCACAACCTCGAAACGCTGGTGCAATATTCCCACGAGCAGGGGCTGATGAAACGCCGGATGCCGCTCGAAGAACTGTTTCTGGAAGTCACACAGGGCCGCAAGCGCGGCGGCTTCCGGATTTAAATCCCGATTTCGACAGGCGGGTTTGCGCGCCGGCATCGGCTTGCAAATCCATCGCCAGACTCTAACTATCGCCCAATGATGTCGCAGAGCACGCGCCAATTCGGCTCGCGGAAGCGGAGGAAATTATGTCCATGATCAAGAGACGAATCGGCTTCGGCGCGGCAGCGCTCGTCGCCTCGACCATTCTGGCCGGCGGCGCGCTGGCGCAGGGTGCCGGGCCTTTCGCGGGCGGCAAGCCGCTGACCATGCTGATCGGCTTCGGGCCGGGCGGCGGATACGACACCTGGGGCCGCACGGTCGGCCGCCATATCGGCAAGCATCTGCCCGGCACGCCTAACGTCATCCCGCAGAACATGCCGGGCGCGGGCAGCTTTCAGGCAGCCAGTAATATCTACAACATCGCCCCCAAGGACGGCACCGTGATGGCGATCATCGCCCGCGACGCGCCGCTGGGGCCGATCACCGGCGCGGAAGGCGCGCGCTTCGATCCGCTGAAGATTTCGTGGATCGGAACGCCGACGACCGAGACCAACGTCTGTATCGCCACAGCAAAGTCAGGCCTCCTGACCCCGAAGGACATCACCGAAAAAACCTTCATCGTTGGCGACACCGGGGCCGGCACCGGCACCCGCTCCTATCCCAAGGCGCTGACAGAAATCCTCGGCATGAAGTTCAAGCTCATCAGCGGCTTCCCGTCTTCATCGGATGTGTTTCTGGCGATGGAGCGGGGCGAGGTCGATGGCATGTGCGAAAGCCTCGATAGCGTCAGCGGCAAGCGCCCGAACTGGTTGAAGGACAAGGTCGTCAACATCCTGTTTCAGGGCGCGGCCGAGCCGAACCCCGAGCTGAAGGGCGTGCCGTTTGTCCTCGATCTGGCCACGACCGAGCGCCAGAAGTCCGAAATTCGCTTCCTGTACGCCGGTCAGGGCATCGGTCGCCCGTTCGTCGCCCCTCCGGGTCTGCCGTCGGATCGTCTGAAGATGCTGCGTGACGCCTTCAATGCGACCATGAAAGACCCCGAATTCATCGCCGAGGTCAAGAAGGCCAATCTTGATTTAGAGCCTGAGGACGGCGAACATCTGGAAGCTTTGATCAAGCAGATTTATGCGACCCCGAAGGATATTGTCGACAAGATCGGCAAGCTTATCCAGTAAGGGCGACGTTGGAGTCCAACGCCAAAAAATTCGACCCCGTCGCGGCGAGAAAATATTCTTGTCCGGCGGGGTTGAAATGGGGCGGGTCGCCGCGTATTTTACCATTATCGATATTTGGCCGAACGACTTGGCCTCGCGCTGCCTGGCCTTGAGCTGAAGGTAGCGGCGTCTGACGACCCCCTCCGAACATCGATACATCACCGGTCCGCTTACGCGGGCCCGCACTCGTCTATCTCAGGAAAGGGTTTCCCATGGCTACGGGAACCGTGAAGTGGTTTAACGGACAAAAGGGCTACGGATTCATCCAGCCCGACGACGGCAGCAAGGACGTTTTCGTCCACATCAGCGCTGTCGAACAGGCAGGCCTGAAGGGTCTCAACGAAGGTCAGAAGATCTCGTATGAAATCGTGACGGATCGCCGCTCGGGCAAGTCATCGGCCGGAAATCTGCGCGCTTAATCGCCGCCATTTCACAGGACGTCAGAACACAAAGGCTCCGGCTTTGCCGGGGCCTTTTTATTTTGGGTCATTCTTTGCAAGGTATTTCAAACGTTCCGCCTGCACTGGTCACCGGCGATTCTGTGCCCTAGATTGCCGTTTACCTCCTGCGCATTTCGCAGCACTGAAAAATCGCGCGCCCCCGGCGATGCGAAAGGGAAAAAATGACCACTGAAAACCCCACGAACGTCTGGGTCGCGTTTCAGCATCGGGATTTCAGGTTCTATTTCGCCTCGCGATTTCTTTCTGCCGCCGCTTCCCAGATGGTTGGCGTTGCTGTCGGTTGGCTGGTCTACGAACTCACAGACAGCGCACTCGCGCTGGGGCTCATAGGGCTTTGCATCTTCGCCCCGAATGTTCTTTTCGCCCTGATCGCCGGACATGTGGCCGATAGCTTTGACCGGCGGATCGTCTTGCTCGCTTGCTATTCGGGTATGACGTTGGCCTCGCTCGGGCTTCTGCTGGCGGTCCTCACCGGAAGCATCACGGTCCATCTGGTCTTCGGCCTCGTCGGCTTGTTGGGAACGGCGCGCGCCTTTTCGGGGCCCGCCGGTCAGGCCATTCTGCCAAATCTGGTTCCGAAGGACGTTTTTCCCCGCGCGGTCGCCACCAATTCATCTGCCTGGCAGACGGCCACGATCGCCGGGCCTGCCTTGGGCGGCCTTCTTTACAGTTTCGGCGCGGACAAGGTCTTCCTTGCCACCACGATCCTCTATCTCGGTTGCCTGATCTGCCTGGCGTCGATCAAACCCGGCCTGCGCGTCAGGTCGAAAGAGGAAATGACCTGGGCCTATCTGACGGCGGGAATCCACTACATTCGCCGCAACCAGATTTTGCTGGGCGCAATCTCGCTCGATCTTTTCGCTGTGCTGCTCGGCGGTGCAACGGCGCTGCTGCCGATCTTTGCGCGCGACATTCTGGATGCAGGCCCGACCGGCCTCGGCATGTTACGCACCATGCCGGCCGTGGGGGCTTTCGCCACGGCCATCCTGCTCGCTCACATGCCGGAACTGCGCAGCGTCGGCCACAAGATGTTTTATGCAGTTGCGGTGTTCGGGCTGGCCACCATCGGCTTCGGACTGTCGACGAATTTCTATGCGGCGCTTTTCTTTCTGGCCGTTCTGGGCGCAGCCGACATGGTCAGCGTTTTCATTCGCTCCACGGTCATGCAGATTGAAACGCCCGATGATATGCGCGGGCGCGTATCGGCAGTGAACACGCTTTTCATTGGCGCCTCGAACGAACTGGGCGAATTTGAATCGGGCGTTCTGGCGAAGTTTTTCGGCGCGGTGACGTCTGTGGTCATTGGCGGCGTCGGATCTCTGGCCGTCACGGGTCTATGTGCCCTATGGTTTCCGCAATTGCGCTTACGGGACAGGATCGCTTCTGAGCCGCGCAAGCCCTGAATGCAACAACCGCAAGTTGCCGACAGCAGAAATGAATCGCCAGGATTGGCATTGCCGGTCAAAGTTTGTTTCGCCAACGAAAAAATTCTTCTCCAAACGTGGCGGGACTCTTGTGGCGATTCGGGCTTGTGACAACATGAAGGCGAATCGAATGACGGACTGATTCGTCCAGGGGGCTGGTAGATGCGTTCGACGGATATGACGCATGCCCGCCGCGATCTTGCGGAATGGGGAGAGCCGATCGTAGCTGATCAGCTTAACTCCTATTATGCGAACGCCCTGAAGGGCCAGACGACTTTGGCGCAACCTCTCGCCGTCAATCATCGCCGGCTGTGGCGTCATCTGTTCGCCGGCCATTCAAAAGAAGTGCAGCAGACCCGGCAGGAATTACAGAAACTCGGCAAGCTGGTCGGCATGAGCAACTCTGCCATCGATGAGGTGGATCATCTGGTGATGGACGAACTCATGTCGGTCATCATGGCCCGCTTCCATCGCTCGCCAGCCGTCGCGCACGATTACAGCATGACACTGATCCAGATCGCCGAGAGCCTCGTCGAGACACGGCTGAAGGCCGCCTGACCGGCGCTCCGAGAGAGGGCGCGATCATGAAGGCGCAGCCTGCAGCAACATGGTATATGTCGGCGATGAATCTCTGCGCCGAACATCTTGTTTTCCTAAATCCGGGCGATGTGCGGTGACGCATATCTGGTCGCCCCAGCAGGATCAGGCGTTGAAAGCCGTCTCGCGCTGGTTGCGCGATGGTCATCCGCAGGTGTTTCGCCTGTTCGGTTTCGCCGGCACCGGCAAGACCACGCTCGCCAAACACATTGCCGACAGCGCAGACGGCGAAGTTGTCTTCGGCGCCTTCACCGGCAAGGCCGCCATGGTGCTGCGCCAGAAGGGCTGTAAGGAAGCCCGCACCATTCACAGCATGATTTACCGACCGAAAGACCTCGATAGTGAAGAGCCGTCTTTTGTGCTGAACGAGACGAGCGCCGCCGCTACCGCCAGCCTGATCATCATCGACGAATGCTCGATGGTGGACGAGGAACTGGGCCGCGATCTGCTTTCGTTCGGCAAGCCTGTTCTGGTGCTGGGCGACCCGGCCCAGCTGCCCCCCGTCAAGGGCGGCGGCTACTTTACCGAGGCCGAGCCCGACATGATGCTTACAGAAGTTCATCGTCAGGCAGCCGACAACGCGATCATCCGCCTGTCGATGATCGTGCGCGAGGGCGGACTTCTGGATCGCGGCGACTACGGCGATGCGCACATCATCGGTCGCAACGAAATCGATTCCGCCGCCGTCACAAAGGCAGATCAGGTGCTGGTCGGCATGAACAAGACGCGGCGACTTTACAACCGCCGCCTGCGTGAATTGTTCGGCTATACCGAAACCGTTCCGCAGGTCGGCGATAAACTGGTCTGTCTCAAGAACGACCGCACCAAGGGGCTGCTCAACGGCGGGCTCTGGAACGTCAAGACAATCGCCGCCGCCCGACGGGGCAAACTGCGGATGACGGTGACGCCCGAGGACGATCCGCGCCACAAGGGCCAGCGCATTTCTGTGCTGCCACAGCTTTTTAACGCCGAGGATGAAGTTCCCTTTTCATTGCGCAAGGGGTCAGACGAATTCGATTTCGGCTACGCACTGACGGTCCACAAGGCACAGGGCTCACAGTGGGACGAGGTCGTCCTTTTCGATGAATCCTGGGCGTTTCGCGAGCATCGAAACAGATGGCTCTATACGGCCATCACCCGCGCCGCCAAACGCATCACCATCGTGGCCTGAGCGAAACAGGAATTCCACATGACGATTCACGAAATGGCAGAAGCGGTCCTGGTGTTCATAAAAGCAAATGAGGCGCTGGCTGCGCCGATTGTTTTTGTGCTGGCTTTCGGCGAATCCATGGCGCTGATCGCTCTGCTTCTACCGGCAACCGTCATCCTTTGGGGCGTCGGGGCGCTGATCGGCGCAAGTGGACTCAGTTTCTGGCCGATCTGGTTGGCGGCGGTTCTTGGCGCAGCGTTGGGCGACTGGCTGTCCTACTGGCTCGGGTATCATTTTCATGAGCCGATTTCGCGCATGTGGCCGCTGTCCCGCCACCCGCAGTTAATTCCGAAGGCCCATACGTTTTTCGAAAAGTGGGGCGCGCTCGGCGTGTTCATCGGCCGCTTCTTCGGGCCTCTGCGTGCCGCCGTTCCGCTGGTGGCTGGCGCGGTGCAGATGCCGCAGGTTCCTTTTCAGATCGCCAACTGGACGTCGGCTCTTGTCTGGGGATTTACCACACTAGGCCCCGGCGCATTCGGCATCGGCTGGTTGGGCAAGTTGGGCCAGTAATCGTCCTTACCGGAACGCCCGCGTCTTCGCCCGCACCATGCTGTCCTTGAGCCAGAGGCGCATGATGATCGGCAGGGAGAAGGTCATCACCAACAGGCGCGCCAGATGGTGCGCGACCGCATAAAGCGGATCTAGTCCAAGTGCGAAGGCCAACATGGTCATCGCCTCGAAGGCGCCCGGCGCGAAGGCCAGCATGGTCAACCCGAACGGGAAGCCGAGCAACCAGGATGTCAGGGCGGCGAACAACGCGGACACCGTCAGTGTGCACAACATCGAGCCGACTGCTGCGCCGAACATGCTTCCGAGCGAGCGCCAGTTGAAGCCCACGAAACGCGACCCGATCCAGCTTCCGATAAGAACCTGGCTGGCGATCATGAACCAGTCCGGCGGCCGGCCCGGAGCCACGCTGGTCCCATGGAAAATGGCAGAAACCGCCATGATGCCGAGGAACATGCCGCCAGCAATCTTGCGTCGATCCATGAACCAGCCGAGCGCCACGCCGGGGATCATCATGATCCCGAGGATCAGCAGAGAATCGTCAAGATGCACCTGCGCGCCCTGGAGGTGAACGCCGCTGCCGGCGATCAGCATTGGTAGAAGCGCCATCAGAAAGAATACGCGAAACATCTGCACGACCACGATGCGCGGCACATCGGCATCCGTCTGTGCGGCGATGATCAGAGCTGACGAAAGGGCGCCGGGCGTCGAGGCAAGGAAGGCGGTCGCCCGGTTCCAGCCCTTCACCTTCATGAGCATGAACGCGGACGTTCCGGTGACGGCGAAAGAACTGACCGCCATCAGGAAAATGCTGAGCGGGTAGGTGGCTGCGCCCCGCAGCGTCTCCGGCGTGACGGCAGAGCCGATCGATGTGCCGGACAACGCCATCGCCAGAAGTCGGATCGGTGTGCCGATGGAAGTCGCCTTGCCGGGAACGGACAGCAGCGCAACCGCCATCATCGAGCCCGACAGAGCCGCGCCCGGCAATTCGGCCCAACGCGCCGCCATCGCTCCCAGAAAGCCGAAGGCAAGCGTCAACAATTGGCCGAGGATAGGTGGTTCGTTCTTAAGAAAAGAATTCGTAGCGGCCATGAAGTGCTCTGCTGCAGCGGGTCCGGATCGTCAGGAGCCGGCGCAGCGCTGATCGGATGCGGCGGGTTAGACCACGCACGCTCCTGCGTCGCAAGGATCAAGCCATGGTGCGTTGCATATTGGCGCTTGGTGGCGTGCGCTGCATCAGCAAGTCACGCACGCGCACCACTGCGGTCGATCTTACTTGAAGACGACGGCGCTGACGGCGGCCAGAAAGCCGAGCGACATGGTGAAGGACAGAATGAGGACGTCGATCTTCGCAGTGTGGGTCATGATTGTCTCTTGATTTTGCCCCGGAAAGGAGGCCGCCGGCACTGAAGCTGGCGGCCCCAAGTCAGGGAGGAAACGCCCAAGGAGGGCACAACGGGCAAAGCCACGCGAGCTATGGTTGAATTTAGGTGACGGCGTGAATCAAGCGGCGAATTTGATCTCTGGCGCGACTTCGATTCCGTCTCTAAACTTTACACCGTTGATGACTTTCGGCAATTGATTTTCGCCTTTCAATCGACGCCAGGTTCTGGATGCT
>CANJWR010000036.1 GCA_947478455.1 Beijerinckiaceae bacterium
CGCTCGTTGTCGGATCGACGCGCGGTGGCGATGGCGGGGGCTTGCCTTCGCGAATTCTTCTCAGAACCTCGCGAATTGCCGAGCGAACGTCCGCCGGCAAATCCTTGAACAGTTCGGCAATCTCTTTTTCCTTCTCGAGGAGAAAACGGTCGATAGTCTCGCCTATTGCTGAATGTTCGTAGAAGTGCTCGCCCGCCTTGGTGACAGCGCCCTCAACGAATTTGCCGCCCAGCGACATTGCATAGGCCGATCCGCCGACCATGAAGGCGACGATCATGCTGCGCGTCGTTCCGCTGGCGAAGGCGCGGTTTTTCTCGGCCTGAACGCCATCGCTGCGCTCGCCTGCATCAATCGCCGAACCAAGAACCCTTTCGGTCGACTTTTCGAGCAGAGCGCCCGACTTGGCCGATTCAAATATTTCCTTTGTGGGCGCAAGGCTTTCTCGTGGCTGCCGCGAAATACGCACGGCTTCGTCATGTTCGCGCGCCGTTGGAAAGCGCCGGATCAGCGCGGCGGAAGCCGTAAGCAATTGATCAATTGCTTCGCGCGGACCGGCGTCCATTTGCGGCGTCAACCCGCCACGACCGGACTTGACCTCCTCATCGCGCTCGGCGAATGCGCCGATTGAAGAAGACAATTCCCACGCGATGCTGATGTTTTCTGCGAGAAGGTTCGCATCCCCGGACAAAAGGCGCGAAAACTCGTCCACATCCGAGGCGATATTCTCAAAGCCCCGCTGGTTCGACAATTTGAACGCGTGCTCGCGTGCGGCGGCGGCGCGAACGCGGGCGCGCGCAAGCAATTGTTGTGTCTGCGGCTGAGCCGCGACTGCAAAATCATCATCGGATTCGTTCGACTCGATCGCCGCCTTGCCGTTGACGATCCGAATTGGCGCGCCTGCCGGGTCTTTGCGGATGCGAGCAAGGATGTCCCCGACGTCGCGCAAGGTTTCCTTCGGCAACTTCGCCAAATTCGCCGCAATCCAAGCATTCCCGGCCGCCGGGCCTTTTTTCCACTCGTCTTCGGGCACATCAACGAAGGTGAGATCATAGGCCTCGCTCGTCGCCCGGCCGGCCAGCCGCGCCTCGTACCAGTCGATCCACACCTGCCATTGATCAGCCGAAGGCAATGCATTCCGCATCACCTGCCAATTTTCTAACGCCCAATCTGGTCTGGGACCTGTCCAAAGCGGTGCGTCAAGTAGCTCAGCTTCGCTCTGGCGGCCATCGATCCTGTCTGTATCGCGGCCTATTTCCTTCCACATGGAGCTGAAGTAAGTCGCGGCTTCTGCGGCAAAAGTAGCTCCAGCGGCCGCGACAACCGCCGATTCGGCGGTAGATGCGGTTCTAGCGCGGGCTACATTAACAGCGGCGTAGGCCGCACAATAGGCAATGCTGATGTTACCATTTGCCATAAATGTACTTGTTAAAGGGATGGCTGGAGCAACACCTGAAGCATAGTTTTCGGCGGCATTCGATGCGATCGTTGCGGCCTCGCTCAATTCGTGGGCCGAAGATCGAAATTTGACCTGAGCAACCGCTAATGAAACGCAGCGAAAGAGCGAGCTAGTCAATTCGGCAAAGAAAGCAATGGGCCGCTCGCTAATGTGGGGCGACAGCTCCGTCGCTACAAGCGGCAGCACGCGTAACGCCGCCCGCACCGCGATGGTTATCGCAATTTCATCGGGTTTACCGTCACTCCAGTTCCGGAATTCTTCCCTAGTTTCGATCTTCGCCATGCAAATTTTTCCACGCCCGCAATAGCGTCAGCATGAAGGCGCGGCGCGCGCGACACAAGCGGGCGAACAACTTGTGCCCATGGCGCGAAACCGTGTCACGCTGCCGGAGAATTCGGATCGGGGTTCATTTCGGCACAGAAGGATCGGAATAAGAATAACAATAGGCGGTGAAAGAACTGCGTTTTTTCCAACCCTGTTTCACAAAACCTGTTTCACGGCCCTCACCGCTTCGCGAATTTCCAGTCCGGCTGCATGGTCTTGATCAGCATCATCTCGGCGATGTTTTCCTTCGTCAGGAACCCGACCAGCACGCCGTCAGCGTCCACCACGCTGATCGCCGGCAGGCCTGAGGTCTGCATCTGCTGCAGCGCCTGATCGAGCAGCACATCCGCCCGCACCGTCGGCACCGGCACCGTCATGCAATCCGCCACCGGCGCATCGCGCGGCTTGTCGCGCAGGGCTCCGATGAGATTGTCGCGCACCAGCAGCCCGACCGGCTTGTTGAACGAATCCACCACCGGGAATTCGTGCTGGCCGGTCGCCAGCAGAATGTCGACCGCCTGTTCGAGCGACGCCGTCACCGGCACGGTCGCGAAGCTGGTCTCCATCGCCTCGCGCGACGTCATGCCGACGGTCGCAGCCTTGAAGGCGCTGTCCTGCGATTCGCCTGCGGCCGCGACGTAAACGAAGATCGCGATGAAGATCAGCAGCGGGTTGCCGAACAGGCCCAGAAATCCGAGGCCGAACGCCAGCCCCTGCCCGATGCGCGCCGCAATGGCGGTGGCGCGCTGCTTCTCCATCCGCATGGCCAGAATGGCGCGCAGCACGCGCCCGCCGTCCATCGGAAAGGCCGGGATCATGTTGAACAGCACCAGAAAGATGTTGGCCCCCGCCAGCCGCGCCAGAAGCCCCAGCTTCGGATCGTCGATCTTCGCAATGTCGTCGGGCAGCGATGCGCCCAGAAACAGCATCAGGATGATGGCGATGACCACATTCACCGCCGGCCCCGCCAGCGCGACGGCCAGTTCCTGCGAGGGCTTTTCGGGAATGCGCTCCAGATTGGCCACACCCCCGATGGGCAGCAGCGTCACGTCCGGTGTCACGATGCCGAAGCGCCGCGCCATCAGGATATGGCCGAATTCATGCAGCAGCACGCAGAGAAACAGCAGGCTGATGAACGCCACGCTCTCGACCGCCGCGCTGTTGCCGCCCGAGCGCCATGCGGAAAAACCGATCCAGACGAGGAACATCAGAAACGTGATGTGAATCCGGATGGCTGTGCCGGCGACGCGGCCGACGACGATGGACCAGGGCATGCTGAACTCCTTTGTGGTCCCCGGTAACGGCGCAACAGCGCCGCCGCAAGAGCCGGACTTTACTCACCGAACGATTGGCGCGTCGTGGATCGTCGCGTCCACTACATTCCTGAGCGAATAGTGCCACCATTCGCGCGGATAATTGGCGAATCCGTGACGCTCCATGATGGTTTTCAGCAGCATCCGGTTGGCGCGCGCCTCTGCCCGCACCTGCGGGCTGGCGGTGGCCGAGCGCGGATCGAACAGATCAAACGTCGAACCGAAATCGACCGCCGATCCATCCGGCTTCTGCAGGGCGAGATCGACCGCCACTCCGGCCGAATGCGCCGAGCGCCGTCCGATATAGCCCTTCTGGAAAAGCTGCCTCTTGTCGATGGACGGAAAGTATTTCGCCTTGGCGATCTGATCGGCTGGATCTTCCGCCCAGCGCACAAAGGCGTCCGTCGCCCGCTGCGGCCGATAACAATCGTACACGACCAGCCGGAACCCGCCCGCCGCCGCCTCCCCCGCCGCCTTCAAAAGAGCGTCCGCCGTTTCGCGACGCGCCCAGCAATCGGCGGCCTCGTAGCCCGAAACCGGGCGCCCGGTGAAATTGTCGGAACCCGCATAGCGGACGTCCTGCGCGATCATCGGCGCAACATCGGCCAGCCGCACAAAGCCCGGCGGCAGGGCGGCGGCCTGCGTCGGGCTTGCCAGTGCTGCGCCCATCGCGCCCGCCAGAAGAGCCGACATGATCCAGACTCGCATAAAGGCCTCTCAGGGCGGCACTGTCGTCTTTTTGATCGTCTGTGTCTAACTTCGCACAAGATTGAGTCGCGTAAATCGTGCGCGAAACAGGATTCGGTCTTGGACGTAATAACAATCGACGACATTCGAACGGCCGCTGCGCAGATAGACGGACATGTCGTGCGCACGCCGACCCTGCGCGCGCCGGCCCTGTCGGCGTTGACCGGCGCGGATGTCTTCATCAAATACGAAAACATGCAGGTGACAGGCGCTTTCAAGGAACGCGGCGCCATTGTGCGTCTTGCGGCCCTGAGCGACGACGAGCGCCGGCGCGGCGTCATCGCCATGTCGGCCGGCAATCATGCGCAGGCCGTAGCCTGTCACGCAAAGCGCCTCGGGGTGCCGGCCACAATCGTCATGCCGGTACTCACCCCGATGGTGAAGGTGCTGAACACCAAAGCCTACGGTGCGCGCGTCATCCTGCACGGCGAAAGTCTGAGCGAGTCGCAGATAAAATGCACGGAACTCGCCGAGGCGGAGGGCCTGACGCTCATTCACCCCTACGACGATCCACACATCATTGCCGGACAAGGCACGATTGCGCTGGAGATGCTGGCCGATGCTCCCGATCTCGATGTCATCGTCGTGCCGGTCGGCGGTGGCGGACTCATCAGCGGCATTTCGATTGCGGCCAGATCGATCAGGCCTGAAATCGAAATCGTCGGCGTCGAGGCGGCGCTGTTTCCGTCTTTCTGGAATGCGCTCCACGACGAGCATCGCCCGCTCGGCGGACCGACGCTTGCCGAAGGCATTGCGGTCAAGAATGTCGGCAGACTGACATTGCCGATCGTGCGCGCCCTCGTTTCCCGCATGATGCTGGTAGGCGAGCCCGAGCTTGAGCGCGCCGTCAACGCCTTCGCGATCAACCAGCGCACGTTGGCTGAAGGCGCCGGCGCGGCAGGGCTCGCGGCCATTCTGGCAGATCCCGAAAGCTTTCGCGGCAAGCGCGTCGGGCTCGTGCTTTGCGGCGGCAACATCGATGCGCGCCTGCTCGCCTCCATCATGGTGCGCGAACTGGAGCGCGAGAGCCGTATCATGACGTTCCGCCTCGTGATGCAGGACAGGCCCGGTTTGCTCGGCCATCTTGCAACGAGGCTCGGCGACGCCGGAGCGAATATTCTCGAAGTGGCTCATCGCCGCCTCATGCTCGATGTGCCTGCCCGCAGTATTTCGGTCGATCTAACTGTCGAAATCCGCGACCACCAGCATGCCGAATCCATTCTGGCCAATTTCGCCGCCGCCGGAATGCAACCACGTCGCCTTTATCAGGGCGGCTCCGATCCAATTGCCGATTGAGGATGTTTGAGCTTGTCTGACGCCGCCTCGACCCTCATCATGACCCCGCAAAGTGACGGAGCCGACTCGGTCTCCGCGAAGGACTCGGTCGCCGGGAAGCGGGGCATGAGCAACAGCGTCACAGAAGTCGCCAGCGCGCCCGAGACTACGGGTTCGCCAGTCGTGGCCGAACTGGACGAGATGGCGCTGGACGAAGTACGCCGCCGCCGTGTCTTCGCCTATTTCGACGATTTGCTCCTCATCACCCTGATCTACGCAACCCTGATGCTGGTGCTGGGCGTCACCGGCATAGTGCCGCCCGGTCGCCCTTGGCTCTATGCACCGCCGCTTTATCCGGTGATTACGATTTTCTACAATGCGATCACCACCACCCGCAGCCGCATTGGCACGCCCGGCATGCGAATGGTGGGATTGAAGATGCACTTGAAAGACGGCAGGCCTGCGCCGTTTCTCAATGTGGCCGCCCATGCGCTTTTCTTCTACCTCAGCGTCATTCTGCTGACTCCGCTTATCCTGCTTGTCGGCACACGCTCGCCGCAGAAGCGATTCCTGCACGACCGGCTGGCCGAAGTTTATATTTCGAACCAGAAGAAGGCGGACGACTGAATCCGCCTGTCGGGACTTGTGCAGGAGTACAGCGCGGGCCACATAATGCGGCGGGCGATTGGCCCTGATGCGGGCCGCAAGGCCCCCGGAGGCACGAATGAGCGACTCGGGCGGTTGGGGCAGAACGGCGGCGGATTTCGCACATGTCCCGCAACTTCCGGCGGCGGCCTATGAGGGCGTACGCACGCGCCGGATCATGGCCATTGTCATTGACCTGATCTTCATCACGCTGATTTTTCTAGGTGTTTTTGCGATCCTGTTTGTGCTGGGCGTGATCACCTTCGGGCTGACGTGGTTCCTGATCCCGCCGCTCTATCCGGTGGTGGCATTTCTCTACAACGGCATGACCATTTCCGGCTGGCGCATGGCCACGCCCGGTATGCGGTTCATGGATCTTGAAATGCGGATGACGGACGGCTCGCCCGTACCTTTCATCAACGCCGCCGCCCATGCGTTGCTGTTCTACGTGAGCTGGGTGTTCCTGACGCCGCTCGTGCTGCTGGTCTCGCTGTTCACCCGGGGCAAGCGCTGTCTGCACGACATCCTGTCCGGCGTCGTCGTCACCCGCAGGGCCGGTTAGAGAGCCCGGACCGGGCGATTCCCGGTCCGAGCGGCAATCGGCCCGGAGAGTTGAGAAATCCGCTTCACGGCAACGAACAGGTAATGGTAAATTGCCAAACTGCGCTCTCAAGCCGGTTCGGGCTGAGCGTGAAGAGTAACCAGTGACCCGAGAACCCCGCGACGCCCCGCAATTTTACCTCACGGCGCCGTCCGCCTGCCCCTATCTGCCGGGCAAGGAGGAGCGGAAGGTTTTCACGCATCTGGTCGGTCGTCGCGCCGCAAACCTCAACGATACTTTGACCGAGTCAGGTTTCCGCCGCTCTCAGACAATCGCCTATCGCCCGGCCTGCGAGAACTGCCGCGCCTGCGTTTCCGTGCGGGTTCTGGTCAACGAATTCGAGCCGTCGCGCAACATGCGCCGCATCCTCGAACGAAATGTCGATCTCATTGGCAGCGCGCAGCCGCCCCACGCAACGTCCGAACAGTATTCTCTGTTTCGCGGTTATCTCGACACGCGCCATTATGACGGCGGCATGGCCGACATGAGCATGCTGGATTTCACCATGATGGTCGAGGATTCCCACGTGCAGACGCGCGCTGTGGAGTTTCGTCGCCGTGGCCCGGACAGCTTCATCACCGGACAGGGAGAGGGCCCGCTCGTGGCGGTCTGCCTGACCGATATTCTGGCTGACGGACTATCGATGGTCTATTCATTCTACGAAACGGATGAGGCTGACCGGTCGCTCGGCACCTACATGATTTTGGAACATATCGAGCGAGCCCGCCGCCTCGGCCTGCCCCATGTGTATCTCGGCTATTGGGTCGAGGGATCTCGCAAGATGCAATACAAGGCGCGCTTCCTGCCGCAGGAACGCCTGCAGATGGGCGGTTGGGACCGGATCGAAAAGGCCTAACCGACCGTTATGAACCCGACGTCCTCGCCTTCCAAAACTGCTGCAGTCAGCCGTCCCGTCAGATAGGCGCCGGTATCGACATTCACCCGGTTGGGCAGCCACATCGGCTCATCCACCGGCGTATGGCCGTGGACGACGACTTTGCCGAAATCACCCTGATGGCCGAGGAATTCCTCGCGAATCCACAAAAGGTCGGCAGGAACCTGACGTTCGATCGGAACGCCCGGCCGCACGCCCGCGTGGACGAAACAATAATCCCCGATGGTCAAAATAGGCGCGAGGCCTTCGAGAAATGCCTGATGCTCCGCCGGGAAGGCTGCTCGGAAATCCGCATGCGCCTTCTCGCTACCCTCGCCGCGCATGAGCGGGCGAACATCTACCCCGTAGGAAAACAGCGTTTCGAGCCCGCCGTATTTTTTCCAGCTTCTGATCAGATCCGGATTGTCCAGATATTCCAGCATGGTCTCTTCGTGATTACCGCGCAGGAAGCGTCGCTCAAGTCCGTCGCGATCAGCGGTGAGCAAATAGTCGAGGACGCCTCGCGAATTCACCCCTCGATCGACGTAGTCGCCCAGATAGATCGCCATGGCCTGTGTGGTCGGCCGCGCTGTGAGGTCGTCGCGAACCCGCTCTTCAAGCTCAAGCAGACGATCAAGACGGCCATGAATATCGCCTATGGCGTAAACTCTCAGTCCCGCCGGCAAGGCGGCGCGCGAAGGCACTCCACCGCGAGGCGAGTCCTGACGTTGGCCGGACAAAAGTTTGCGAAAAAAACGAATCGGCACGCGCTAAAAACTCCCCCAGCAATCTGCAAATATCAAAATTTGACAGGGACCGCACCCGTCCGGTGTGTGCGTCCGCACGCGCCGGTCGCCAAAGTAATTTGAATGACCCGAAGGTCAGGCTCCGCTAACCTGCGCCGATCAACATGGGGGTGATACGATGGCTCTGCAAGTCACAGCTCTTTATGCGGCACTTCTTGGACTTGTCGGCTTTGTGCTGACCGGCATGGTCGGACGTGTCCGGTCGAAAACCGGAATTTCGGTGAATGACGGCGGCAATCGCGATGTCATCACCGCCAACCGCCGTCACATGAACTGGGTCGAAAACGTCCCGTTCATTCTGTTGCTGCTCGCTATGGTGGAACTGAACGGCGGCAACAAGACATGGCTGCATGTTCTGGGCGCAGCACTTCTGATCGGCCGCATCATCCATCCGTTTGGCATCGACCCGGACAAGATGAACACATGGCAGCGCGGCGCCGGAGCGGGGCTGACGATTCTCGTACTGCTGGCCTGCATCGTCACCCTGCTGTGGCAGACGCTGGGCCGCTAGAACGCGTCAGCCGAAACGGTTGTTCTTGGGGAACCCCTTGGGCGGCAAGCGTCCGGCTTCGGCGCGCTTGCCGATCCACTCATTTAGCTCCGGCTTCGCCACTGTGAAGTTGCGGCCTGCACTGTCTTTCCACGTCAAACCGTCTGCCATTGCAAAAACTTTCGCATCCGCAATGCCGCCATCCTTGTAGCGCTGCAGGCGCACGCCTTTGCCGCGCGACATTTCGGGAATTTCGTCGAGCCCGAAAACCAGAAGCTTGCGATTGTCGCCAATGATGGCGACATGGTCGCCGGTTGCCTCGACCACAAGCGCAAGTCGCGACGGTGCATCAAGATTGAGGACCGCCCTGCCCTTGCGGGTGGAGGAAATCATCTCGTCCTGGCCAACCGCGAAGCCGCGCCCGTCCGTGCCCGACAAAATCATTTTCACGCCCTGCCGGTAGGGCATCACGAACAGGATGTCTTCGCCCTCCTCGATATCGACCATCAGGCGGATCGGCTCGCCATGGCCGCGACCGCCCGGCAGTTTCGACGCATCGAGCGTGAAGACCTTGCCGTTTGTGGCGAAGACAAGAATCTTCGACGTGGTTTCGGCGAAGAACGAGGTCTTGAGCGCATCGTCTCCCTTGAAGCCGAGGCTCGTCACATCCGCCACGTGTCCCTTCAGGGAACGAATCCAGCCCTTTTCGGTGACCACGACCGTGATCGGCTCGCGCTCGATCATGGCTTCGGTCAGATCGACCTCCGACGTATCCGGCATCGTCTCAAATGTGGTGCGGCGCTTGCCGAGTTTTGTCTCAGGGCCAAATTTCTTGCGCACATCGCGCACTTGCCAGGTGATGGTCTTCCACTGCCTGACTTCGTCGCCAAGCAATTCCTCGATGCCGGCCTTTTCCTTCATCAACGCGTCGTGTTCGGCGTTGAGCTGCATTTCCTCAAGTTTGCGCAACGAACGCAGGCGCGTATCGAGAATGTAATTGGCCTGCACATCGCTCAACGCGAAGCGCGTCTTGAGCGCGTCCTTCGGCTCGTCCTCCTCGCGAATGATGCGGATCACCTCATCGAGATTGAGGAAGATGAGCAACATACCGGCGACGACTTCGAGCCGGTGCTCGATCTCGCCAAGCCGGTGCCGTGAGCGGCGCACCAGCACGTCGCGGCGATGGTCCAGCCATTGTCGCAAGGCCTCCGACAGGGACAGAACGCGCGGCACGACGCCGTCCACGAGAACATTCATGTTCATCGCGAAACGGCTTTCCAGTTCCGTCAAACGGAACAGGGATTCCATCATCACAGCCGGATCGACGGTTCGCGAACGCGGTTCGATCACCACCCGCACATCTTCCGCCGATTCGTCGCGGATATCGGCGACCAGCGGCAGCTTCTTGTCGTTGATCAGTTCGGCCATCTTCTCGATCAGCCGTGACTTCTGCACGCCGTATGGAATTTCTGTAACAACCACGAACCACGTACCGCGATTGCCCTCTTCCTTGGCCCAGCGCGCCCGCACCCGGAACGAGCCACGCCCGGTGCGATAGGTTTCGGCGAGCGATTCGGGCGTATCGACGATGATACCGCCGGTCGGGAAATCAGGACCCGGCACAAACGTCACAAGCTGGTCAGACGTCGCCTGCGGATGTGAGATCAGGTAAAGCGCCGCATCGCAAAGCTCGGCAACGTTATGCGGCGGAATCGAAGTCGCCATGCCGACCGCAATGCCTTGCGACCCGTTGGCGAGAAGATTGGGAAAAGCCGCCGGGAGAACAATCGGCTCTTGCTGGTCGCCCGAATAATTGTCCCGATAATCGATGGCGTCTTCATCGATTCCTTCGAGAAGGAGCCCGGCAACCGCTGTCATGCGGGCTTCGGTGTAGCGATAGGCGGCGGCCGAATCGCCATCGATATTGCCGAAGTTCCCCTGCCCGTCGATCAGCGGATAGCGCGAAGAGAAATCCTGCGCGAGGCGCACCAGCGCCTCGTAGATCGCCTGATCGCCGTGGGGATGGAACGAGCCCATCACGTCGCCGACGATCTTCGCGCATTTCTTGAAGGTCGAGGCCGGATCGAGCCGCAAAATCTGCATGCCGTAAAGAATGCGGCGATGGACCGGCTTCAGTCCGTCGCGCGCATCCGGCAGCGCCCGACCCATAATGGTCGAGAGCGCATAGGCCAGATAGCGCTCTTCGAGCGCATCGCGGAGATTGACGATATCGGAACCGCCGCCGGAGGGCGGCGCGGGAGGATCGAGTTTGCCCATGCCGGACCCCTAGACGAGCGCGCGAGTCTCTGCAAGTTCTTGTTTTGTACTTTTTTGCCTGAAATGGCCTATTGTGCGGATTTCGTTGCGTCGGGCGGCCGGGCGGTTTAGCAAGGGCGCAAATGTCCCCCAGTTCGAAAGTCGCAAGCGCGCCGGCCGACAGGTCTCCGCCAGCGCGTTTCGCATTTCAGGAGTTCAGCCATGGCCCGCAAATCCGCCCAGCCCGCCGACTTCGTGCTGTTCGACGTAACCTATGAAGACGGCAGCCAGCGCTCCAACCGCCGCGTGCTGGCCTCCGAGCTTGGCAGTCTCGACGGCGACGGGCCGGCCCGTGCGGCTATCGAGAAGCAGGACCGCGAGATTTCCGAAAAGTCCGGCCTCCCGCCTCTACGCATCAAGGCCATCAAGCGCTCGGGCGGCAAGAAGTAACCTTCATTTCGTGACTTGCTGCAGCGCAACCTGAGTGTGGCACATTTGCACTAGCAATCCCGCCGCGTTTTTTCTAGAAGCTGCCCATTGCGTGTGAGTCATGTGCTGATACGCACATTCACCGGATCGGCCCGATGTCATTTTGCTTTCGGGTCGCTGATTTGAACGTTTTGAATTTGGCGCCCCCAGTACGGGGCAAGGGCATCATGACAAAGATTTTTTCTTTCTTCGGTTTTGTTCTCGGCTTCGTGCTGATGAGCGTGCTTCTCGCGGGCGTCTCCAGCGGTGGTTCAGTTGCAGCCCATGAGGATACGATTGCGGCCTGCGAGGCCGACCTTTCCCTCAGCGGCGGGTACGGCATTTCGGTCGCGGCCTGCCTCGAAAAGAAGTAATCAGCGCAGCCCGATCTGCGCCAGATAGGCATTGCGGCAATCGGGGGTCTGCATTCCTCGCGGACCGAACACGTCCCGCTCCAGAAAAAAGCCCGTCAACGCAAAGCCCTCGCGAATTTGCGGCGTCTCGAGCGGCGACAGCAATTCGTCCGCTACCATGAAATCCGGCAGCGTCAGAAGGCGATCTCGCCAGGGCGCACCCGCCTCGCGGCTCACCGCCCGCCCCGATTTCGGCGACACGTAGATCAGGTCGTCCGTTCTCCCGGTCGCGGCGCAACAGGTCAGATCCAGTCCAAAACCAAGTTCAGACAGAATCGCCAGTTCGAAGCGCACCATCAGGGCCGGCGAAATCGCCTGATCGCCCAGATGATCCATCATGACCTCGATGGTCTCGAACAGTGCCGGATGCGGATCGCGCTCCGGCAGAAGCCGCAACAAATGGCCAAGAAGATTGATTCCATGCAGCGCCAGCGGTGTCGCCATAATGTCGGCGGCACGCGAGCGCGTGACCTCGATGGCGTAAGTCCCCAGATGTTCCTCGATCCGCGCCCGCCAGACGCATTCGGCGCTGTTTCCGGGCTGCAAAACCATCTGCATGCGCTGGGAGCGCCCGCCCTTTACGATACCCAGATGACGGCCGTGAGCGCGGGTCATCACCTCGACGATGGCGGAGGATTCGCCATGCCGTTTCAGGCCGATGATGATTCCTTCGTCGCGCCATTCCATAGCGTGAACACTCAGCTCTGCGTCGGCCTCGGCGGAACGCGCCCCAGCAGGGCTGCGCAGAAAAGCCCTGTGCCGATTAACCCGAACGCCACCGAGCTCACATAGGGCCATCCGCCTGCCGACCAGACATATCCGCCCGCCCAGCCGATAATTGCCGAGCCCAGATAATAGCACATGAGATAGATTGAGGCCGCCTGCGCCCGGCCGCCCGGCGTCGCCCGCAGCCCGACCCAACTCGACGCAACCGAATGCGCGCCAAAGAACCCCGACGTAATTGCCGCCATGCCGACGACGATCGACGCAAGATTATCGAACACTGTTAGCCCGGCCCCGAACGCCATCAACGCAAGGCCGGCCGGAAACACCCGGCGACGGCCATATCGTGTCGCCAGCGCTCCCATCCAGGCCGAACTGAAACTGCCGAGCAGATACACGATGAAGATAAAGCCAACCGCCGTCTGGCTCAGCCCGAACGGCGACTGCTGCAGGCGGAACCCGATGTAATTATAGATCATCACAAACGCGCCCATCAGCACAAAGGCGCAGATAACAAGCAACCGCAGTCCAGGATCGCGACTCTCGCGCGCCAGTCCGCCGATCAGCGAATGCAGATTGGATCGCTGCGGGCGGAAATTGCGCGAAAACGGCAGCGCATACCAAAACAGAACCGCACTCGCGAGGCTGAAAGCGCCTATCGCCACTAGCCCGGTGCGCCACGAGCCCCAGTCCGCCAGAGCAGAAACCACGAGGCGGCCCGTCATGCCACCCAGTCCACTGCCGGCAATGTAAAGCCCCATGGCGGAGCCGATCGCATCCGGCTCCATCTCATCGGCCAGATAGGCCATTGCGACTGCCGGGAGGCCGCTGAGCGTCACGCCCATCAGGCCGCGCAGAAAGACCACCTGCCACCATTGCGTCGCGAAGCCGAGCAGCAACGTCGCAATGGCCGACCCCGCCAGCGCTGCAATCATGATGGAACGCCGACCGACCACTTCAGAGATCGAGGCGGTAGCGATCATCGTCACCGCCATCAGGGTCATGGGCAAAGAGAGCGCCAGACTGCTCTGTGCGGGCGTGATCCGAAATTCATGCGCAAAGGCTGGCAGGAGCGGCTGCGCGCAATAGAGCAAGGCGAAGATCGCGAAGCCGCCGGTTGCGAGACCCAAGGCGGCGCGACGAAACTCCGGCGTATTCCGGGCGATGCGCACTGATATAACGGCAACGCCCGCAGCATCAGTCATGCGGAAAGTCGAGGCCCATTTCCCGGTACCGGTCGGGATCGTCGATCCAGTTCTCGCGCACTTTCACGAACAGGAAGAGATGCACCTTCATCTCCGCCGCTTCCATGATTTCCTTGCGGGCCGCCGATCCTATGGATTTCAGCATCTGGCCACTTTCGCCGATGACGATCTTCTTGTGGCTGTCGCGCGTCACATAGATCGTCTGCTCGACGCGGGCAGATCCGTCGCGCTGGTCCTTCCATTGCTCGGTCTCGACCGTGATCTGGTAGGGCAATTCGTCGTGCAGCCGCTCGAAGATTTTCTCGCGCGTAATCTCCGCCGCAAGCGAACGGATCGGCGCATCCGAAATCTGGTCTTCGGGATAGAGCCACGGGCCGGGCTTCATCATCGACGCCAGCTTGTCGCGCAGCTTGTCCACACCATGCCCCTTGAGCGCCGAGATCATGAACGTCTCGGCAAAGATCACCTTCTCGTTGATGTCGGCGGCGAGCTTCAGCAGCGACGGCGCTTCCACGGTGTCGATCTTGTTGAGGATCAGCACTTTCGGACGCCGAATTTCGCCCAGCTTTTCGAGAATGGCGGCAGTCTCGTCGTCTATGCCGCGCTTGGCGTCGACCAGCAGCGCAACAACATCGGCGTCATGCGCCCCGCCCCAGGCGGATGTCACCATCGCGCGGTCGAGACGGCGCTTCGGCGCAAAGATGCCGGGCGTATCAACAAAAATGATCTGTGCTGTCCCGGCGAGCGCAATGCCGCGCACCAGACTGCGCGTCGTCTGCACCTTGCGCGACACGATAGAGACTTTCGCGCCGACGATGAGATTCAACAAAGTCGATTTGCCGGCATTTGGCGCGCCAATGAGCGCGACGATTCCGCAGGATGTTTCAGCCAATTGTTTCGCCTTCTGCCAGAGCGCGGCGTGGCTTCTTTTCGATGACGCCCTCCCGCTCCAGAAATGCCTGTGCGGCAGCCTGCTCCGCCACGCGCTTTGATGCGCCGCTGGCCGAGACTGCCGTAAAACCTTCAACCGTGACATCCACGGTAAACACCGGCGCATGGGCCGGCCCGAGACGCTCGACCTCGCGATAGACCGGTGTCGGCAGGGCACGCGCCTGCGCCCATTCCTGCAGCGCCGTTTTCGAATCCCGCAATGGCCGCCGCGGCGACATCATGCGCCCGGCCCAACTGCGCGCCACGAGCGCTTTAGCCGCCTCAAAGCCTGCATCGAGAAACACTGCGCCGATGATCGATTCACAGATGTCGGCTAGAATCGTGACCTTCTTGGAATCGCCGTCGAGGCTCTCGCCCCCGCCGAACCGCACATGCGGGCCGGCGCCCCATTCGTCCGCGACTTCCGCACAGGTTTCCTTCCGGACGAGTTCCGCGAGGCGGCGGGAAAGTTCGCCCTCGTCGGCTTTCGGAAAGGTCTCGAACAGCATGGCCGAAACCGACAGGCCCAGCACCCTGTCGCCGAGAAACTCCAGCCGCTGATAGGTCTCGCCGCGCGCCGAATTTGTCTTCACTGCGCTGACATGGGTCAGCGCACGTTTCATCAACGGGCGATCCCTGAAGGTATGGCCTATCCGTTCTTCGAGTTCGTCGACGTTTGATTTCGCGCCCTTGGCCACGTCACCGCACCGGCTGGAAAATCCTCGACCAGCGCACGGCGGTCGGCCATTTCCAGATCTGCCAGGCGGACTCACCTTCCTCAATGGAGAAGAAGATGATTTCGGCGCGGCCGACAAAATTCTCGAACGGTACGAAACCGACGCCGCCCTCTTCGGGCCCCACACGCGAGTCGGTGGAATTGTCACGGTTGTCGCCCATCATGAAATAATGGCCGGGCGGAACCTCGAACACCTTGGTGTTGTCAAAGAAGCCCGTATCCCCATCGCGCTCGATGAGGATGTGCTTCACACCGCCCGGCAGGGTCTCGAAATAGGTCGGCACTTCCGCATCGCGGCCGAAGGCGTCCCTTGTGCGGACTTTTGGCGCAGCTTCGCGCGGGGCCATCTGGCCATTGATGTAGAGCCGGCCGGCAATCATCTGGATCTTGTCGCCCGGCAGGCCGATCACACGCTTGATGTAATCTGTCTCTCCGTCACGCGGCAGTTTGAAGACCGCAATGTCGCCGCGCTTCGGCTCCGAGCCCAGAATACGGCCCGAGAAAACGTTGGGCGCAAACGGGATAGAGAACTTCGAATAACCGTAGGAATATTTCGACACGAACAGATAGTCGCCGATCAATAGCGTCGGGATTAGCGAACCCGAGGGAATGTTGAACGGCTGGAACAGGATAGTCCGCACCACCACCGCGATCAGCAACGCCTGGAAGATGACCTTGATGGTTTCGCCAATGCCGCCCTCGTCCGAACGCTTCTTCGTTGAAGCGGCGGATTTGGATTGCAGCCCGACGGGTTCTGTCATGGAACGTCTCTTTAGCAAGACCGCTCGGCATCGCGGGCGATTGTGACGAATGGGTTCGACGGGCGAATCCGCGAGAAACCGGGAATAGTGACTGGACGGCAGCTATAACGGCTGCGACAGGGCGCGCCAAGCCCGAACGCACAAGCGAGAAGCTCTGACCGATCAAAACTGTCGCAAAACTTTGTCAAAACCGGGGCTTAGACGGTTTGAGGCGAAGCCGGCCGCGCCTCGATCAGCACATGCGCCTGGGCCAGAGGGTACTCGTCGGTGATCGTCAGATGGATCACCGCCTCATGGCCGGGCGGTGTGATGGACTTCAATCGGGCAGCAGCTCCGCCGGTCAGTTCCATGGTCGGGCGGCCGCCGCGCAGGTTCACTACCCCCATGTCGCGCCAGAAGACCCCCTTGCGGATGCCGGTGCCGAGCGCCTTGGCGCAGGCCTCCTTGGCGGCGAAGCGCTTGGCGTAAGAGGCGGCCCGCTGGACACGCCCTTCCGACTTCTTCTGTTCGATCTCGGTAAAACAACGCTGGATATAGCGGTCGCCGAACCGGTCCAGCGTTTCCTGCACGCGGCGAATATCGGTCATGTCATTGCCCATGCCGAGGATCATGCAGCCCCGCGCCCCTCGTCCATGGAGGCCCGCATGGTGCGGATGGCGCTATCGAGTCCCACGAAAATGGCCTCCCCGATGAGGAAATGACCGATATTCAGCTCGACGATCTGCGGGAGGGCGGAAATCTTCTTTGCCGTCTCGAAATCAAGTCCATGGCCGGCATGGCACTCAATGCCACGCGAGGCGGCATGTGCCGCTGCAACCCGGATGCGTCCGAATTCATGGCTGGCCTTGCGCTCGTCGCCATCCGCCACCGCATGGCACCATGCGCCAGTATGCAGTTCGACCACCGGAGCCTTGAGTGAGACAGCAGCCTCGATGGCGTCGATGGACGGCTCGATGAACAGCGAAACCCGAATGCCGCTTCGCGTCAACTGATCCACGAACGGTAGCAAATTGGCATGGCCGCCAATCACATCGAGACCGCCCTCGGTGGTGCGTTCAGTGCGCTTCTCGGGAACCAGACAGGCCGCATGGGGCCGCGTCCGCAAGGCGATGTCGAGCATCTGCGGCGTCGCTGCCATTTCGAAATTCAGCGGCTTCGAGATGGTTTTTTTTATCCGCGCAATATCGTCGTCGACAATATGCCGGCGATCCTCGCGCAAATGGGCCGTTATTCCGTCCGCGCCCGCAGCAATCGCCAGCTGGGCGGCACGCACCGGGTCCGGCACAGCGCCCCCCCGGGCGTTCCTGACGGTCGCCACATGGTCGATGTTGACGCCCAGACGAAGCGGCACAGCCATCTTGTGACCTTTCAGACGTTGAGCCCACGGCTGCCGGGCTTGATGGCCGGAAGGGCCGCAAGCTCCGGCGGAAGCGCATCGGGAGCATAATCGGGAATATCCAGCGTCGCGAGCGACACGCGCGGCACCCCGATGTCAGCGCGACCGCCCGAGCGGTCAATCAGGCAGGCGGCGCCGACGATCTCGCCCGGATAGGGGCGAATGGCCTCGATTGTCTCGCGATATGACAATCCTGTGGTGAGAATATCGTCCACCACCAGCACGCGCGCGCCCTTCGGAATGTCGAAACCCCGCCGCAGCACGAACTTGCCGCCGTCACGCTCCACGAAAATCGACTTGGCCTTTAGGTGCCGGGCCGTCTCGTAACCGGGCACAATACCACCCACGGCTGGCGACACGACGATGTCGATTTTACCAAACTTCTTCGCGGCTTCCGCCGCCAGCGCGCTGCACAGCCGCTCGGTCCGGTCCGGGTACTGAAACACGAACATCTTCTGCAGGAAGATACTGCTGCGGCGGCCTGAGGTCAGGATGAAATGGCCTGTCAGCAGCGCACCAGCGCCGCGAAATTCGTCGAGAACTTCTTCCTGTGTCATGGCCGATCCTGTCTGGCGATTTGTCTCATTTAGGGCGACCGGGGCCATTCACACAAGCAGCGACAAAATATTGTCCGCGCTTACTCGGCTGCATCGGCCGTGATGGTGGACCCGACCTGCGTTTCCAGCAGGTTGCGATAGACGCCGTTGGGCTTGCGGACGAGATCAGCATGCGTACCGTCTTCAACGATCCGCCCGTGCTCGAACACCAGAATGCGGTCAAGCCGCTGGATGGTCGAAAGGCGGTGGGCGATCACGATTGTGGTCCGCCCCTGCGTCAAACGGTCCATTGCCTCGCGGATGAAATGCTCGGATACCGAATCGAGACTCGACGTCGCCTCGTCCAGAATCAGGATCGGCGTGTCGGCCAGAATGGCCCGCGCGATGGCCACTCTCTGGCGCTCGCCGCCAGAAAGCTTGATGCCGCGTTCGCCGACAAGCGTCCCGTAGCCCTTCGGCAGACCTGCCACAAATTCATCCACATGGGCGAGCTTCGCGGCTTCGGCGATCTGTTCCTGCGTCGCTCCGGGCCGCCCATAGGCGATATTGTCCGACAACGAACGATGGAACAGCACCGGTTCCTGCGGCACCAGACCGATGGAGGAGCGTAGCGACATCTGCTTGACGCCCGCAATGTCCTGCCCGTCGATCAAGATACGTCCGCCGTCGAGATCGTAAAGGCGCTGGATGAGCTTCACGAAGGTCGACTTGCCCGCGCCGGACGGCCCCACCAGACCGACGCGCTGTCCCGCCGGAATATCCAGCGTGAAACCATCGTAAAGCGCCTCGCGCGCGCCCTTGTATCGGAAGGTCACTCGGTCGAAATGAATATTACCCTTGCCGACCGTGAGTTCGCGCGCGTCAGTCGCATCCGCGACCTGAATGTTCGTGTCACGAAACTCCAGTACGTCGTCCATATCGTTGACTGTGCGCTGGACGGTGCGCACCTGTTGCGAAATATCGCGCAGATAACCGCTGATCAGAAACTGCGTAGCCAGCAGGCTGGCAATGTCGCCCGGAGTAGCGCGGCCCTGCGTCCACAACCAAAGCCCCGTGCCGAGCATGGCGGCCTGCAGAACCATGAGAAGCGCCGCCTGCACGAGACCGTTCCAGGCGCTGCGATCCCACCAGACGATCGAAGTGCGCTCCCAGTTCGCCGCAATATCAGCAAAGAGCTTGTCTTCGCGACCCTCGGCGGCGAAACTTTTCACCGCCTGATTGCCGGTGATCGAATCCGCGATGGCGCCGTTCATGCGCGAATCCCATTCACGCGCTGCGATATTCGCCGGCCTGATCCAGTAAACGGAGATCGAGATCGTCGCCGCCAGATAGATGACGATGCAGGTAAAAACGATCAGCCCGAGCAGCGGCCAGCGCCAGGTGAACACCGCGGTGATGCCGGTCAGCACCACAAAGGCCGGCACGAGGCCGAACACCAGCGTATCTGTGAATGTGTCAAACGACCCCATGCCGCGCGTGATCTTGCGAACGGTTGCGCCCGCGAAGGAATTGGCGTGCCAGTCGGACGAAAAGCGTTGCACCTTGCCGAATGCGTCGCGCCCGATGGCGGTGATCGCCCGCGCACTCATGCGGTTGAGCATGAAGGTCACAATCTGCCGGGACGCCTGAAACAAAAGGGTCAGGCCGATGAAAATGAACATGGCCCGGAAAGCAGCCGCCGAGTTCTCGCGCCCGCCCGAGACTGCATCAACTATCGCGCCCGACGCCCACGGCACAGCAACATCGATCAACGTCGATGACACGCGCGCAACAAGGACAGCTGCGAAAAGATACGGCGCCCGCAACCAGTAATGCGTCACGAACCTCATGACGCGGGTGTATTTCTGCGATTTCGCCATCGGCGCTTTATAGTCCTTTCGCGCTCAGAGCAAAATACTCTCGCCCGCTATCCGTTGACCCGCTCGACCTTACTGACGACGCTCTTGGCCTTCAGGGACGACATGATGGCCGTGAGATGCTTGAGGTCGTTCACTTCAATGTCCAGCACCACATCGCGGAAATCCGGCGACCGGTTGCGGAACTCGATGTGATCGATATTCGCGCCTGCATCGCCGATCACGGTCGCAATCGCCCCCAGCGCGCCCGGCTCGTTCACGGCGCTGACGATCAACTGCGCGGGAAACAGCTCGCCGCGATCGTTTTCGAGATCCCAGCGCACATCGAGCCAGCGTTCGGGCTGATCGTCGAAGGCCATCAGGGCGGGTGATTGTATCGGATAGATCGTGATGCCTTCGCCCGGCGTCAGAATGCCCACGATGCGGTCTCCCGGCACAGCGCCGCCGTTCGGGGCGAACCGCACCGGCAGATCACCGCTGAGGCCGCGGATCGGAATCGCGTGATCGGGCGTCGCCTGCTCGTTGCCGGGCACCTTGAACACAAGGCTGGCGGCCTTCTTGATGCCGAACCAGCCATGTTCGCCCTTGGCGGGCGACGGGCCGCTGATGCTCTTGCGGTCGGCGACAAAATCGGGATGAACGGCCTTCACCACATCGCCGGAGAACATTTCGCCGCGCCCTACGGCGGCCAGAACGTCTTCGAGCGACTGACGCGCCAGACGCGGGAGCGCTGCCTTCAGGGTCTCTTCGGAATAAGGCCTTCCGGCGCGCTCGAAGGCGCGCGTGATGATCTGTTTGCCAAGGCCCGCATATTGCGCCCGCACGGCATCGCGCGTGGCGCGGCGAATGGCGGCCCGCGCCTTGCCGGTAACCACAAATGATTCCCACGCGGTCGGCGGAATCTGCCCTTCAGCACGGACGATTTCGACTTCGTCACCATTCGCCAGTTCGGACAGTAGCGGAGAAATGCGGCCATTGATCTTGGCGCCAACGGCGCTGTTGCCGACGTCCGTGTGAACCGCATAGGCGAAGTCGATGGGCGTCGCGCCGCGTGGCAAGGCGATCAGGCGGCCCTTCGGGGTGAAGCAGAACACCTGATCATGGAACATTTCGAGCTTGGTATGTTCAAGAAACTCTTCGGGACTATCGCCTTCGCCCAGCAGATCGATGGTTCTGCGCAACCACTGATAGGCACGGCTTTCTTTCGAAAGCGCTTCCTTGTCGGCGGCCCTGCCGTCCTTGTACAGCGCATGTCCGGCGATGCCGTGCTCGGCAATCGCGTGCATCGTTCCGGTGCGAACCTGCAACTCGACACGCTGACGACCCGGCCCCACAACGGTTGTGTGAAGCGAGCGATAGTCGTTTTGCTTGGGCGTCGAAATGTAATCCTTGAAACGGCCTGGAACCATCGGCCACTTCATATGGACGACGCCGATGACGCGGTAGCAATCCTCGACCGCCTTCACCAGAACCCGGAAGCCGAAGATGTCCGACAATTGCTCGAACGCAATGGATTTGCGCTCCATCTTGCGCCAGACCGAATAGGGATTTTTCTGCCGCCCGCTGACGTCGGCCGAGATGCCGCGCGCGACAAGCTCGTCCATCAGCTCTTTTTCGATGCGCTTGATGATCTCGCCATTGCGGGTGCGCACGTCTTCCAGGCGCGTCACGATCATCGCAAAGGCTTCCGGCATCAGATGGCGGAAAGCGAGATTTTCCAGTTCGTCGCGCATGGACTGCATGCCCATGCGGCCGGCGAGCGGCGCGTAAATATCGAGCGTTTCCTGCGCCACCCGGGCGCGCTTTTCCTGCGGCACAAAATGCAGAGTGCGCATGTTGTGGAGCCGGTCCGCCAGCTTGACCAGCAGCACCCGCACGTCGTCCGCGATAGCCAGCAGGAGTTTGCGAAAATTCTCGGCCTGTTCTGCCCTCTTGGAGACCAGATCGAGCTTGTTCAGCTTGGTCAGCCCCTCCACCAGCGCGCCGATCTCCTCGCCGAAAAGCTGGTCTATCTCCTCGCGGGTGGAGCCTGTGTCCTCAATCGTGTCGTGCAGAAGCGCCGCCACGATGGTGGCGTCATCGAGTTTCAACTCAGTAAGAATGGCTGCTACTTCGAGCGGATGCGAAAAATAGGGGTCGCCGGAAGCCCGCTTCTGGGCACCGTGCGCCTTCATGGCATAGACGTAGGCCCGATTGAGAAGCACCTCGTCGGCATGCGGATTGTATTTCCGCACGCGATCGACAAGTTCGTACTGTCTCATCATCCCGAAGTCATTTCCTTGCGCCGAAATCCGCCCGCAGGGAAATATCGACCCTTGCGCCGATATGCGCAAGCCTCGGCTGCCGTTTCAGAGCCAAACATGATGAAGATGGCGCCGATTCGAAACGTATCCGAATCGGCCAGCCTGGCGAGAATCGCCTTATTCGGAATCGTCGTCCGTCTCGACCGGGGGCACGAGGCCTTCAAGGCCGCGTAGCAGGTCTTCTTCCGTCATGCGGTCAAACTGGATTTCGCCCGGATTGTCGGTGGCGGATTCGCCAGGAGGCGCGAGCGCCGGCACAACTTCAGCTTCAGGCTCGTCGACTTCCACATGCTTCTGCAGCGCATGGATCAAGTCTTCTTTCAGATCCTCCGGCGACAGGGCTGTCTCGGCGATTTCGCGAAGGGCAACGACCGGATTCTTGTCGTTGTCACGATCGACCGTGATGGCGGAGCCAGACGCGATCAGGCGGGCGCGATGGCCAGCCATGAGCACGAGTTCAAAACGGTTTTCGACTTTGTCGATGCAATCTTCGACAGTGACGCGGGCCATGGGCTGCGATTCCTGATCAGACGAGAAACTGGATGTTGCCGCGCTGATACACGATAGAAAATTTCAAAGCAACCTTTGCCCCTCGGCGAAGCCCACCCCATGGCGGACGTCGACAGAAGCTGAGCCGGGAAAACTGGTTGCAATGGAAGAATTGCATTCACGCAATATTACCCGTCCAATAATTACAAATGTAACAAAATTTTCTGCCAAGTTCATGGGAATTCAGAGAAATTAGCGCCCTTCCCTCAAATCCCGGCTTGACTCGCCATACGCCGAAGGTCAAATGGGCCACACTTGGCAAAAAGACATGCAAGACACATATCGGTGATAAGCCGCTGAACTAGCGCTCCAGTCGGGGAGCAATGGCGGATTTTTTATGACGATATTGTCGAGCGTTCGCCGGACATGGTCTGGCTGTATTGATGCGCTAAACAAAAAGAGTCGAACCAGAAAGAGCACTCCTGATGGCTGAAGCAGAACGTATCGCCCTGTTTATTGATGGCGCAAATTTATATGCAACTGCCAAGTCTCTCGGTTTTGACATCGATTACAAGCGCTTGCTGAAAGAATTCCAGTCGCGCGGTCGTCTGGTGCGGGCCTTTTACTATACCGCTCTGGTTGAGGATCAGGAATATTCCTCCATCCGCCCGCTGATCGACTGGCTTGACTACAATGGCTATGCGGTCGTCACCAAGCCAACGAAGGAATTCGTCGACTCGCTTGGCCGCCGCAAGGTCAAGGGAAACATGGACATCGAGCTTGCTGTGAACGCCATGGAAATGGCTGATCACATCGACCACATGGTCCTGTTCTCGGGCGATGGCGACTTCCGGTCCCTCATCGAGGCTATGCAGCGCAAGGGCGTCCGTTGTTCGGTGGTTTCGACCATCACCACGCACCCGCCGATGGTGGCTGACGAACTCCGCCGTCAGGCTGACGAATTCGTCGACCTCATCCATCTCGCCTCGAAAGTCGGCCGTGATCCGGCAGAACGGGCCGAGCGGGCCCAGCGGTTCCAGGAGCGCCGCATCCCGGCGACCTCGGCCTCCTACGGCCCCGGCGAAGACGAAGATCCATCCCCGTAAGGGCTGGATTCCGAAACGACTTGACGGCAGGCCGGGAACAGTTGATCCCGGCTTGTCATGAAAAAGCCTGCGGCCACGCGCCTTGACCCTCCCCGCAATTGTTCGGTCTGCCCTAGACTGGCGTCGTTTCGCGACGCCAACCGGACGCTTTATCCCGGCTGGCACAATGCTCCGGTGCCGAGCTTTGGCGAGCCTCAGGCGCGATTGCTGATCGTCGGGCTGGCTCCCGGATTGCGCGGTGCCAATTGTACGGGACGCCCCTTTACCGGCGACTGGGCCGGCGATCTTCTCTATGAAACACTGCTGGCTTTCGACTTTGCGACCGGCGTCTATGACGAGCGACCGGACGACGGACTGACCCTGCGGGACACTATGGTCACCAACGCCGTGCGTTGCGTGCCGCCGGAAAACAAGCCCACCACAACCGAGATTCGCGACTGTCGCACCTTTCTCGAATCGACCATTGCGACGAACGGCCAATTGAACTCAATCGTGGCGCTGGGGCGCATCGCCCACGACAGCGTCGTGCGCGCCCTCGGTGAAAAACTGGCGCGGGCGCCATTCGGGCACGGCGCAAAACACGAAATTGTCGCACCAGATGGACGAAAGCTCTCGCTTTTCGACAGCTATCATTGCTCGCGCTACAATACGAACACGGGCGTTCTGACGCCGAAAATGTTTCAGTCGGTTTTCCGCGCAGTGCGAGCGCATCTCGACAAGGCTGGTGCCTGAGAACTTCCCCGGTCAGCCCTTTTCGCGCAGCAGCCGGCCCTTTTCGCGGCTCCAGTCGCGTTGCTTTTCGGTCTCGCGCTTGTCGTGCAACTTCTTGCCGCGTGCGACCGCGATTTCGATTTTCGCCCTGCCCTTGTCGTTGAAATAAAGCTTCAGCGGAACGATGGTCATTCCCTCACGCTCGATTGCGTGGGCGAGCCGGACGATCTCCTTGCCCTTCAGCAGCAATTTTCGCGGACGGCGCGGTTCGTGATTGAAGCGATTTGCCTGCAGATATTCGGGCACATTGGCGTTGACCAGATAAACTTCGCCCTGACGGTCGACGCTGACATAGCTTTCCGCAATGGTCGCCTTGCCAGTGCGCAGCGACTTCACTTCCGTTCCGGTCAGCATAATGCCGGCTTCATACGTATCGCCGATTTCGAAATTGAACCGCGCGCGACGATTGTCCGCAGCGATCTTGAAATTAGCAGGTTCCTTGGCAGCCAAGTTTAATCCTTTCCGCCAAAATTACGCATCAGTTCGGCCATGTCGTGCGAGGCCGGATCGCCCTGCGCCTCAAGACCGGCCGCAACGCCTTCAGAATCCGCTGCATTACGATTCTGCGAGATCTTGAACTTGCCTTCGAGCTTCTCGATTTTGATCTCGAAGCCAACGATGGCCTTGACCATCGCGTTGATATAGTCCGCCGGCGCGTCATCGACAGCCCATGGCTGTGAACGTCCCGCCTCATGCACGTCTGTCAGATCGGTCACAAGTCCCCGCAACCAGACGGGATCCTCGATTGCGCGGACAGCGCCCCTGATCTGAACCATCGCATAATTCCATGTCGGCACGACTTTGCCGGTGTCCCGTTTCGTTTCGTACCACGAAGGAGACACATAGTGATCGTGACCCTGAAATACAGCCAGAACCTGACCGCATTCCGCAAATTCACCCCAGACCGGATTGGCGCGCGCCACATGGCCGCGCAAGACCCGCGCATCACTATCCAGCAACATTGGAATGGGATTCGCCAGCAATCCTGCCGGACCAACGGTGACGAGCAGGCCCAGCGGATGTCGCCGGATCAGATCGTAAAGCCGATCCTGGTCGTCGACCCGAAAATAGGGTGGCAAATACATGCTGACCTGCCTTACCCCGCTTTCCGCGTCAGGCGTTGATGATGCCCGCATGCACCATCGCGCTGCGAACCACAGCCTTGCTGGTCTCGACCATCGGCACCAGTGGAAGGCGAACTTCGGCGCTCATCTTGCCCAGCACCGAAAGTCCATATTTTGCGCCCGTGACGCCAGCTTCGACAAAAACGCCCGCATGCAGCGGCGTCAGACGATCCTGCACCTTCAGGGCGCCTGCAAAATCACCCCTGTCGGCAGCGGTTTGCAGATCAACGCACTGGCGCGGCGCGACATTCGACACGACCGAAATGCACCCGTGTGCCCCCGCCGCGAGGCAGGACAGCGCGGTTATATCGTCGCCGGAAAGCTGAATGAAGTCCGGCCCCATTGCGTGGCGCTGCAACGAAATGCGGCCCACATTGCCCGTTGCGTCCTTCACGCCTGCAATATTCTTTAGTTCGAACAGCCGCTTCATCGTATCGACAGACATGTCGATCACCGAACGCGGCGGAATATTGTACATGATGATCGGAATGCCAATGGCGTCGTTGATCGCCTTGAAGTGCTGGTACATGCCCTCCTGATTGGGCTTGTTGTAATAGGGCGTTACGATCAGCACCGCATCAGCACCGGCCCTTTCGGCATGTTTGGCGAGTTCGACAGCTTCATGGGTATTGTTCGAGCCAGCACCGGCAACCACCGGAACCCGGCCCTTCGCTTCAGCAATGCACATTTCCACGACCCGGCGATGTTCGTCATGGGACAATGTGGGGCTTTCACCGGTGGTGCCGACAGGTACGAGGCCCTGAATGCCCTGCTCGATCTGCCAGTTCACCAGACCGCGGAAAGCCTGCTCATCGACCTTGCCGTCCTTGAACGGGGTCACCAGAGCCGTCATCCACCCCTTGAGTCTCGCTGCCTTCGTCATTTCGACCTTCCCGAACCGGCGACCGCCCCATCTTTGCCGGAATTGACCGGCTGACTGTCGCTGGGTCCGATCCCGGACCCGTGCTGGATCACAGATAGCCCCTTGCGGGGATTCCGAAAAGGCCTCGCGGTCACAAGGATGGTTAGCACGACGTAAACGAGTCTCTGCAAGACTGGGGCGGTCTGCAGTTTCTGCGGCACAGAGGTAGCACCATGTGGCGTATCGCCCGCCCCGCCTTTGCAGGGCTTTTAGGCCTTGGCCTCGCAACACTCTCCGGGCAGCGGCTAGGCTATGAACCGGACGCCCGAACTGCGGCTGATGCGCCCGTGACGGCCGAAAAAGTCAGCGAAACCATTGCTAAAGCGCCCGCTCCGCTGATCCAGACCGGCTCCGTTCTGGCGAAATCGCCCGACGTCCGCTGGCTCGACCCGCACGATATGGGCGCGGGAATGAAAACGCCCGTGAACCCCGGCTCCGCAGCAGACGCCATTGCGCTGGCCATGCCGGGCGAGCGCCCCGAAATCAATCTTGGCCCGGTCGAAGCTTATGCGCCCCTGCCGGAAGCTCAGTCGCCGGAGACCAAACCGCCGGAACTGCAGATTTCCACCCCCCTGAAACTGCCACCCGACCCGGACCTTGATTCGGCCCGCGAGGCGTTGAAGTTCACGCGCGCTGGCGATCTGGCGAAAGCCGACGGCATCGCCCGCTCCAGCACGAACGAAACCACGAAAGCCATGCTCGAATGGGCGGCCCTGCGTCTCCAGCCGCGAGCGGCGGGCTTCACCCGGATCACATCCTTTATGGCGGCCAATCCCGAATGGCCCGGCATACGTCAGCTGGAGCGCCGGGCGGAAGAAGCCCTTTTTGCCGACAAAAACCGCCTTGCGCCGGTACGCAATTGGTTCCTGACCAACCAGCCCGTTTCGCCGCTCGGCAAACTTGTGCAGGCGCGCGCCTTGCTGGCCGACGACAGAAAGAAGGATGCGACCTCACTTGTCGCCGCCATCTGGTGCAAGGAAGAGCTGGGGACTGCGCTCGAAGCCAATGTGAAAAAGGAATTCGGCGCACTGCTCACCGCAGCCGATCACCGCTGCCGGGCCGACCGCCTGTTTTATCGCGAAAAGGACGCAGCCTCGTTGCGTGCTGCCAGTTACGCCGGCGGCGAAACACTAGCGCTCGCCAAAGCCCGACAAATCGCCGGGACAACCGCTGGCGACAAGCTCATCGCCGCGCTCCCAAAGCCATTGCAGGCCGATCCAACGCTGATTTTCGCCAAGGCCCAGAAGCTGCGCCGTGACAACAAGTTTGCCGAGGCCGCGCAGACTCTGCTGGCCGCACCGCGGGAAGGCAGCCTGCTCGTCGATGGCGACGCCTGGTGGGTAGAGCGACGTCAACTCGCCCGCAAGCTGCTCGACACGGGCGACGCCAAAACCGCCTTTCGGATAGCCTCCGAACATGCCGCCGAGTCTGCCGAGATGAAGATCGAGGCGGAGTTCCACGCAGGATGGATTGCGTTGCGTTTTATGGACGACGCACCCACCGCCACACAGCATTTTGGCGCGGCTCTCGCCATAGCCGAAACGCCCCTGTCCCGTTCCCGCGCCGCATACTGGCTCGGCCGCGCCGCGGAAGCTGCCAGCGATAAGGACGAGGCGCGCAAGAATTACGAAACTGCGGCTGCTTACCCGAACGCCTATTACGGCCAGCTTGCGCGCGCGCGGCTTGGCCTGAAGGAAAGCGAATTGCGGCTCGCGGCAAAGGTTGCGCTGGGCGACGTGCGAATGCTGGCGATCCGGGTCGTCGAACGCCTGCTGGCGGCGGGTGAAAGCCGCTTGGCGCTCGGCTTCGCGGTCGATATTGCGCGCACCACGAAGGCGGAAGATCAGCTGGCCGCGCTGGCGCAAACCATGATCGCCGCCGGCGATGCGCGCGGTGCGCTCGCCATCGGCAAACTCGGGGTTCAGCGCGGCTTTGCGCTCGACGATGCGGCCTTTCCGCTGTTCGGCATTCCGCATTTCGAACCGGCGGTGAATTCCGCCGAAAAGCCGCTCGTTTACGCCATCGCCCGGCAGGAAAGCGCATTTCAGGCGGACGCTGTTTCAAGCGCCGGCGCACGTGGGCTGATGCAGATGATCGCCTCTACAGCCCGCCGCACGGCGCAGCGCGTCGGCGTGCCGTTCGATTTTGGCCGCATGACCACAGACCCTGCCTTCAATGCTCGCCTCGGCGCGGCGCATCTGGGCGATCTGCTGGTCGAACACAATGGCTCGATGATTCTCACTTTCGCGGCCTACAATGCGGGCGGAAAGCGCGTGAAGGAATGGATCGCCGCCTATGGCGATCCGCGCAAGCCGGAGGTCGATCCGGTCGACTGGGTGGAGCGGATTCCGTTCAACGAAACCCGCAATTACGTGCAGCGCGTCAGCGAAAATCTCGAAATGTATCGTCTGCGCTTCGGCGATACGTCGCAGAGCCTCGCCGGGAAAGATCTGCGCATTCTGGCTTCCAAATTCTAGCGCTTCGGCGCGCACGTTTCGCGACTCTGCGCGCCGCGCTATGCTGGCGCATCTGCCGCCGGATCATCCCATGACCATCCAACAGCCTGCGTTCGAAAGCCGCTTTTTTGCCTCGTCGGACGGGCTGAAACTCCATATGCGCGACTACGGTCCGCGCGCGTCCGGGGCTGTCCCGGTCGTTTGCCTCGCGGGCCTGTCGCGAACGTCGGGCGATTTCGACGCCGTGGCGCAAGCGCTTTCGAATGGAGCCGGCGGCAAGCCGCGTCGCGTCGTTGCGCTCGACTATCGCGGGCGCGGCCTTTCCGATTACGACAAGAGCTGGACCAATTACGACATTCGCGTCGAAAACAACGACATACTCACAGTGCTCAGCGGCGCAGGCATCGCCGAGGCCATTTTTCTCGGCACCTCGCGCGGCGGCCTGCACACGATGCTTTTGAGCGCCACACGGCCAGCAGCCATCAAGGCAGCAATCCTGAACGACATCGGACCTGTGATCGAACAGAAGGGAATTGCGCGGATTCGCGGCTACGTCGGCAAACTGCCGAAGCCACGCTCGATCTCCGACGCGGTCGACATGTTCAAAACCATGATGAGCGCCCAGTTCAACGGACTTTGCGACGAAGACTGGGAAACCTACGCGCGGCTAACCTTCGAGGATAAGGACGGCGGCCTCACGCCGCGCTATGATACGGCACTTGGCAAGACGCTCGATCTCATCGACGTGGAGGCGCCCCTGCCGACTCTCTGGCCGCAATTCGACGGCTTACGTCACGTGCCTGTTCTGGCCATACGCGGCGAAAACTCCGATCTGTTTTCGGCCACGACGCTCGACGAAATGGCGCGCCGCCATCCTGACTGTGAGACCTGCACCGTGCCCGGACAGGGCCATGCGCCGCTGCTGCTGGATGAAGCGTCCATCGCCCGCATCGGCGCCTTCGTGGCGAAGGTCGATCCCGCATAAACGACTCAATGTTTTGTCAGATCCGCCACGTTGCCCTGCCCGAGTGTTCCGTCATCCTTCGAGGTTGCTACCTTGCCTTCGGCGACGCGCTTCGAAAATTCGGTTTCGCCGCCCTGTGCTAATGCCTTCGCCTGATTGATCCAGTCCTCGCGCGTGATGCGCCCCGGGAAGGCCAGATAGCTGCCGACCCATTTGACGTTCTCGCCGGACCACGCTGCAATCTGGTCGAAATGCCAGACGCCGAGAGCATGCAACCGCGCCTCGTTTTGCTTGCCGATGCCTTTGATGCGCTTGAGATCGTCGGCTTTGCCGCCGCGCGCGTCGGCCAGTCCCAACGGGCGACGGCCATCGTGTGAAGATTCACCTTCCACCGCAGCCATTACCTGCGGAAGATCGCTCGCGAATGCCGTCGCATCAGCTTCGTTCAACGGTTCGTCGGCTTTTTCATCAATGGTGAGCGAACCCGCCTTGATCGCCAGCGAGTGCGGCGTATCGATTCCGGCTGCTAGCACTACTTTGGCAGATTAGATCTGACGGCGTCGGCGAGGAGTTTCTCACAGTGGGGGCATCGCCTGGGAGGAGGCCGTGCGAAGAAGCCGAGGATGGCTTGCCTGATGGCCGGCATGGTCGGTTGCGGCGGCGGTCCCCCGAC
>CANJWR010000037.1 GCA_947478455.1 Beijerinckiaceae bacterium
ACGCAAGGCAAAAGGCTATCGCAGCAAGCGCAACCTCAAGTTGATGGTCTACCTCATCGCCGGAGGGGTGCTGGACACGCTACCCACATGAAACAGCGACGAGCCAAATAATAAAATCAACCCCAGTTGAAGGAAAGTATAATGCTGAGGGAATTCGCTGGGAACTTACGGATAAAGGCCGTCTTTATATAGCACGTCTGAAAGCAAAAAAAAGAAACCTGCAAGGTGCACAGCCTCTGCAACAAACATTTTCCTCCTAATCTGCACCGCATACGCCGCTGGACGGGCCCGAAGGCGGGCGATAGCATCGCCGGATCGCGAGAGTCGCCCATGCCGAAACCCACCTTCTACGAATTCTTCGCCGGCGGCGGCATGGCGCGCGACGGGCGCAATCTCGATGCGCTGGGCAAAGACGGCTGGCGCACCTGCGTCGTCTGGGAATGCGACTTGAAGGACGAGGATGCGCTGCGGGAGCGGCTCAGGGATTTTATTTCTGCAAACTGAAACTTGTTTGCGTGTCATTCCGGGGCGGCGAAGTCGAACCCGGAATCCAGTTTGACGCCACGAGCTTCTTGTTCCCGGGTTCCGCCTGCGGCGGCCCCGGGATGACATGTGCGTGCTGCCCTTACGAATCCATCTTCAGGGCGGCGATGAAGGCTTCCTGCGGGATTTCCACCTTGCCGAACTGGCGCATGCGCTTCTTGCCCTCTTTCTGCTTGTCGAGGAGCTTGCGCTTGCGGGTGGCGTCGCCGCCGTAGCACTTGGCCGTCACGTCCTTGCGGAGCGCCCGGACGGTTTCACGGGCGATGATCTTGCCGCCGATGGCCGCCTGAATAGGAATCTGGAACATGTGCGGCGGAATGAGGTCTTTCAGCTTTTCGACCATGCCGCGCCCGCGCGATTCCGCCCGCGTGCGATGCACCAGCATGGACAGCGCATCGACCGGCTCGGCGTTCACCAGCACCGACATCTTGACGAGATCGCCCTCGCGATAGTCGGTGATCTGATAGTCGAAGCTGGCGTAACCTTTCGAGATCGACTTCAAGCGGTCATAGAAATCGAACACGACTTCGTTGAGCGGCAGATCGTAGATCACCATGGCGCGCTTGCCGACATAGTTGAGGTCAATCTGCGCGCCGCGACGCTCCTGACAGAGCTTCAGCACAGCGCCGAGATATTCGTCGGGCGTCAGAATGGTGGCGCGAATCCAAGGCTCGTGAATTTCCTTGATCTTCACCACATCCGGCATGTCGACCGGATTGTGCATTTCCATCATCGTGCCGTCGTTCAGATGGATATGATAAATGACGCTCGGCGCAGTCGCGATCAGATCGAGATCGAATTCTCGGCTCAGGCGCTCCTGAATGATTTCCAGATGCAGCAACCCAAGGAAGCCGCAACGGAAACCGAAACCGAGCGCGGCGGACGATTCCATCTCGAAAGAGAAGCTGGCGTCGTTGAGGCGCAACCGCCCCATCGCATTGCGCAAATCCTCGAAGTCCGCCGCATCCACCGGAAACAGGCCGCAGAACACCACCGGCTGCGCCGGCTTGAAGCCCGGCAGAGCACTCTCGCAGCCCTTTTTCTCGTCGGTGATCGTGTCGCCGACGCGGGTGTCGGCCACCTGCTTGATCTGCGCGGTGATGAAACCGACCTCGCCGGGGCCGAGCTGCGTCACGTCCTGCATCTTGGGGCGGAAGACGCCGATCTTCTCGATCTCGTAGTGGGCGTCGGTGCCGATCATCTTGATCTTCTGGTGGCGCTTCATCACCCCGTCGATGACCCGCACCAGCACGACGACGCCCAGATAGGCATCGTACCAGCTGTCGACCAGCAGCGCCTTCAGGGGCGCGGTCTCGTCGCCCTTGGGGGGCGGCAGGCGAGTCACGATGGCTTCCAGCACCAGATCGATGCCGATGCCGGTCTTGGCCGAAATCGGCACAGCGTTGGAGGCGTCGAGTCCGATCACGTCCTCGATCTGCTCTTTCACCCGCTCCGGTTCGGCGGCCGGAAGGTCGATCTTGTTGAGCACCGGCACGATTTCATGGCCGGCGTCGAGCGCATGGTAGACGTTGGCCAGCGTCTGGGCCTCGACGCCCTGGGAGGCGTCCACCACCAGCAGCGAGCCCTCGCAGGCCGCCAGCGACCGCGAAACCTCGTAGGCAAAGTCGACGTGGCCGGGCGTATCCATCAGGTTCAGAATATAGGTCTTGCCGTCATTGGCCTTGTATTCGAGCCGGACGGTCTGTGCCTTGATGGTGATGCCGCGTTCGCGCTCGATATCCATGGAATCGAGCATCTGCTCTTCCATGTCCCGCGCCGCGACCGTGCCGGTCTGCTGAATCAGCCGGTCGGCAAGGGTCGACTTGCCGTGGTCGATGTGAGCCACGATGGAAAAATTGCGAATGTTGTCGATGGTGTGCGTCGTCATAGGCGCGAGATAGCATCCGCAGGGCGTTAATCAAAGCATCGTTTACCAAAAAGCAGTCGGCGAACGGCGCAGGGACGCCGGGTCGGAAAATACCCCCCGGGCGAACATTCGGCGCGCCCCTCGCGTTAGCTCAAAACGCCGCCTTTTCAGGAAGGCAGCGATCCCGTTCACGGAGCGCCCCATGTCCATCAAGCTCAACCATAAGACCCGCGCTGCGGCTTTAACAAGCGCTGCCGCGCTGCTGATTTCGATGACCGGACCGCTTTTGGCACAAACCCGCCAACTGGTGATTCCCGGACACCAGCGCGCTCTCGCCGGCGTCGGTCGCGGGCTAGAACCCGGGATCTTGCATGTCTCGCCGAACCCATATGAGAAAGACGACAATGTCGAATATTATCAACGCCTCGTGACGCAATCACGTGCCAATCCTGCGCCCCAGCGGATAAGCGGGACTTGCGCGCAAGCCTGCACGATGCAGCTGGGGATCCGCGGAGCCTGCGTGGAGCCGGATGCCGAGCTCTGGTTCCTGCCGGCGTTGAGCAAAACCGGCATCATCCAGCCGGCACGAACGCGGGCCATGTTCGCGACATTTCCGGGCGCCATTGCGCGCTGGGCTTTCGCCGCGACCGGCGCCAACAGTCCTTATGATGTCAGGACAGATGATGTCGGGGTCTTTTCAGCCAACTATCCCAATAGCCCCTACGGGCGCGACCGCGGTCCCTACTATGCGGTGCTGACTGGCGCGCAGGCGATTTCCCTGGGGGCTAATGGCTGCCGCTAGGTCACCTCAGCCGGACGATCTCCGAAACAACCTTGGCGGTATAGTCGACCATCGGGACGATCCGGGCATAGTTCAGCCGGGTCGGCCCGATGACGCCCAGAACGCCGACGATGTTTTCGCCGCTGCCCCGGAAGGGCGCGGCGATCATCGACGAGCCGGAGAGCGAGAACAGCTTGTTCTCCGAACCGATGAAAATCCGCACCCCCTCCCCGGTTTCGGCGCGGTGCAGGATGTCGATCACATCCTTCTTGGTTTCCAGATCGGCGAACAGCAGGCGGATTCGCTCCAGATCCTCGATAGCCGTAAGGTCCTCCAGCAGGTTGGCCTGCCCGCGCACAATGAGCTGGGGCGACTGGGTCTGAAGCCCCGCCCAGCTGGCCAGCCCCGCGTCGACCAGCCGCTGGGTCAGATCGTCAAGCTCGGCCTGTGTGGCGGAACGAGCCTTTTCGATCTCGTCGCGAACATCCTGCAGGGTGCGGCCACGAACACGAGCGTTGAGGTAGTTTCCAGCCTCCACCAGCGCCGAAGCCGGAAGATCGAACGGAATCTTGAGAATCCGGTTTTCGACCGAGCCATCCTCGGCGACCAGCACGGCAAGCGCGCGCTCGGCCTCCAGCCGGACGAACTCGATCTGTTTCAGCCGGGCGTTTTCCTTCGACGACAGCACGACAGCCGCGCCGCGTGTGAGGCCGGAGAGTAGGCTCGTAGCCTCAGCCAGCACGCCTTCCATAGTCTTGCCGGTGGAGGCGGCCTTCACCTGCGCTTCAATCTGATTGCGCTCTTCGCCGCTCAGATTGCCGATTTCAAGAAGCGCATCGACGAAGAAACGTAACCCGCCTTCGGTCGGGATGCGCCCGGCGCTGGTGTGCGGCGCATAGACGAGGCCGGCATCCTCCAGATCCTGCATGACGTTGCGGACCGAGGCCGGCGACAGCGTCATCGGCAGAAGCCGGGAAATGTGGCGCGAGCCGACGGGTTCGCCGGTCGCCAGATAGGAATCCACGATGCGCTTGAAAATATCGCGCGAGCGTTCATTCAATTGCGCAAGGGAATTGCGATTGGTCGGGGGCGTCTCGAAACTGGCTGCCATGTTCCCAAGATGGCTGACGCGGCCTCAAGGTTCAAGCCTGAACAATGCTTGATCGCCCGCCCCCTGCGCCTCATAACGTCAGAACGTCATCCGGAGCTCGCAATGTCCGTCAACGCCCCCACTTCCCGCTCGAAAAACGCGGTCGCGCCTTTCAGCTGGGAAGACCCTTTCCTGCTGGAAGAGCAGTTGACCGAGGACGAGCGGATGATCCGCGACATCGCCCGGCGCTTCGCGCAGGAAAAACTGTTGCCGCGCGTGACGGACGCCTATGCGAACGAGACGACCGACGAGGCGATCTTTCGCGAGATGGGCCATCTGGGCCTGCTGGGCGTCACCCTGCCGGAGCAATATGGCTGCGCGGGCGCGGGCTATGTGGCCTACGGGCTCGTGGCGCGCGAGATCGAGCGCGTCGATTCCGGTTATCGCTCCATGAACTCCGTGCAATCCTCGCTCGTCATGTTTCCCATCTGGTCCTACGGCGACGAGGACCAGAAACGCAAATATCTCCCGAAACTCGCCAGCGGCGACTGGATCGGCTGTTTCGGCCTCACCGAGCCCGACGCCGGCTCCGACCCCGGCTCGATGAAGACGCGCGCCGAAAAGGTCGACGGCGGCTACCGGCTCACCGGAACCAAGATGTGGATTTCGAACGCCCCCATCGCGGATGTATTCGTGGTCTGGGCGAAGTCGGACCATCACGGAGGCGACATCAAGGGCTTCATTCTCGAAAAGGGCATGAAGGGGCTGAGCGCGCCAAAAATTCATGGCAAGCTGTCGCTGCGCGCTTCCATCACGGGCGAGATCGTCATGGACGGCGTCGTGGTGTCGGAAGACCAGATGCTGCCGAACGTGAAGGGCCTGAAGGGGCCGTTCGGCTGCCTCAACCGCGCCCGCTATGGCATATCATGGGGCGTCATGGGCGCGGCGGAAGATTGCTGGCATCGCGCCCGCCAATATACGCTAGACCGCAAGCAGTTCGGTCGCCCGCTCGCCGCCACGCAACTGGTGCAGAAGAAACTCGCCGACATGCAGACCGAAATTGCGCTGGGCCTGCAGGCCTCATTGCGCGTCGGCCGCCTGCTCGACGACGGCAAGGCGGCGCCGGAAGCGATCTCGCTCATCAAGCGCAACAATTGCGGCAAGGCCCTCGACATCGCACGGCTTGCGCGCGACATGCACGGCGGCAACGGGATTCATCAGGAATACCATGTAATGCGCCACGCGCAGAACCTCGAGACGGTGAACACCTACGAGGGAACGCATGACGTGCATGCACTGATACTGGGCCGCGCGCAGACCGGACTGCAGGCGTTTTTCTAACTTCCGTCGCAGCGCATAGGGCTGTTCGATTGTGGATAGAAACCCCGCAAAAGCCGAGTGATCGAACGATCAACTAGGCCTCGAAGGCACTTCGCCAATTACGCGCGGCCCGTCCTGTTTTTGCGCCTTAAAGTACACCAACAACATACTGGATCACCTCAAGGGGGAAGGCCACACGGACTTTCCTAATGTCAGGTTGCAAGCACAGTCAACAATGTCATCTTCCGCTTGTGGCCAAAGATTGTGAAGTCACTTTGATATCTTTTCGTCCGCAGAAACGTTTGGATTTCAAGATCGCCTCACTGCGGCGAGAATAAACTCCGCCACATGACGCCGCCGCTTCGCGACGGCTGCGGGTGTGTCCAGCGTTTTGCCCAACAGGGCCGACATTGTATGGATGTTGGAAAAATACAGCATGCACATCGAAACAATATCGATATAGAGCTGGTCCGCTTTCAGGCCTGCGCGAAAGACTCCGTCTTTCTCGCCGCGTGAAATCGCGTCGCCAATATTGCGTAACAACGGCTCGATGACGTGGCGGATCGGCGACGCCACATGTTTTCCGGCGAAGCGGTTCTCATCGAGAATTAGCGCCATCATATCCCTGTTGTCCTTGATGCGAACAAACATGTCGTCAATGATCCGGCGCAGGGCTGCTTCCGGCGCCAGTTCTGACACATCAAGCATCAAATTCCTTTGGCGGGTTGCCTCATAACCACCGATAAGCGCAGTGCGAAAGAGTTCTTCCTTATTTCCAAAATGATAATAGAGCGCCTGCTTGTTGACGCCTGCCCGCCTGGCAATGACATCGACGCGCGCGCCCGCCAGTCCCCTGGCGGCGAACTCTGAACGGGCCGCCTGCATAACCAGCTGTCGGGTCTTCTCTGCCCCGCTCGGCAATTTCAAATCCGACTCGGTCCGCTTACCGCCCTTTGTTCCAGCCGCCTTCGGCCCGGCTTTCGCTTGCTTCGTCATCCTGGAACTGGTTGCAATCTGCTCCGTCATACCGTCGAGAATAAACGCGAAGCGTCGCAAGCGGAAGGGGCGCATAAAACCAACCATTTGGTTGACTTTTGATGCCGGCTGACTTTAGCCTGACGGAATGAAATCCGTCGGCATCGATATCGGAGGAACGTTCACTGACCTGGTCGCCTGGGATCCGGAAAAACGTATTTTTTTCCACGCGAAATCTCTTACGTCTTATGGCGATTTTTTTGTCAGCGCCCGTCATTGCCTAGAAGAGACAGGCATAAGTCTAGATCGGGTTGATGTCGTCCGACACGGCACAACGCAGGTGATCAATGCATTTGTGCAGCGCAGCGGGGCGCGTGTGGCGCTCGTCACCACCCGCGGATTTCGTGACGTGCTTGAAATCGGCCGCGCCAATCGCCCGATTGCCTTTCAACTTCGCTATGACCGGAACCCGCCACTGGTGGACAGGCCTCTGCGGTTCGAAATCACCGAGCGAATCGATGCCCAGGGCATCATCGTTCGACCAGTAGAGCTGGGTGAACTGAACGCTCTGGTGGATCGTATTCGCCTGAGCGGCGCGCAATCAGTTGCTGTGTCGTTTCTGAATTCCTATCGAAATCCATCGCATGAACTGCAAGTGACTGCGCAACTGCGTTCGCTCTTGCCGGATCTGTTCGTCACTTGCGGCGTCGAGTTGACCCGGGAATGGTTCGAGTATGAACGCTCCTCCACCGCAGCAGCGAACGCCTACGTAGGACCGCTGATGGCGGACTACCTCGACGCATTCGATCGCGGATTGCGCACAGGCGGCTTCACCGGACGTTTCGACCTTATGGCCTCCAATGGTGGCGTGCTGACACCAGAGGCAGGGCGGGCTCAGCCGCTAGCACTGGTAGAATCTGGGCCCATTGGGGGCTGTATCGCGGCTTCAGCCTTCGCGGCGGCGCTGGATCTTGGCGATGTGATTGCATTCGACATGGGTGGCACTACTGCGAAATGCGCGCTGGTGCAGAGCGGTCAATTCGAGGTGCAATCCACTTATTATATTGGCGGCTACGAACATGGATTTCCCGTGCGTATGCCGATTCTCGACATCGTTGAAGTCGGCGCGGGCGGCGGGTCGATTGCTGCGGTCGACGATCTTGGCCGCATGACAGTTGGCCCACGCAGCGCCGGGTCCGAGCCGGGGCCAGCAGCATTCGGCAAAGGCGGGCTTGAATCGACCGTGACCGACGCAAATCTCTGGCTTGGCCGCATTGGCGGCGGGGCCTTTTTGGGGGGGCGGTTTACCCTCGATGAAGGCGCTGCCTGTGCCGCTCTGGTGCGCAATGTCATCGAACCGCTCGGCATGGCGAAGAGTGATTGCGATGCCGCCGCGAGTGGGGTCTTGCGCATTGCCAACACCGTAATGGCGGGAGCGATCAAGGAGATCACCGGCGATCGCGGACACGACGCCCGCAAGTTCGTTCTTCTCGCTTTCGGTGGCGGCGGCCCGCTTCATGCGGCTGAACTCGCGCGCGAACTCAACATACCTTTGGCGGTCATTCCACCTGAACCTGGAAATTTTTCTGCGCTTGGAATGCTCATGGCGCAGCCGCGCATCGATAACGCACAAAGCTTTTTCCATGAACTGAATGCGAGCGCGATGCCTCTGGTCTGCGCTCTGCTTGAGGCCATCGAAGTGGAAACGCGCTCGAAACTTCAGCAAGAACATCCGGGCGAAACCGTGTCGACCTCGCGCTTTATGGAAATGCGTTATCGCGGACAGAAGCAGTCGACGCGCGTCGCGGCCGATGGCGCACTCGATGCCGGATCGCTACGCATCGCTTTCGAGACTGAGTACAAGCGCCGCTATAGCCATGCGGACTCCGTGCATCCCGTGGAAATTGTCGGCGTACGACTGGTGGCGCGGCTGGTTTCAACTAAAGAAGGCTTGCTGGGGGTCGCCAGTCCGCGCCCGGATGCTGTTCCGGTTGTGACCGAGCGAGAAGTCTATCTGGAGGGGAAAGGACGAATGACGACGTCGGTCTATCGCCGTGACAGTCTGCCATTTGGCTTTGCCCGGTCGGGCCCGGCCGTGATTGAAGAGTTTGGCGCAACAACAATGATCGGACCGGACGATCGCTTTGAAATTGGCAGACTTGGCGAAATTCGAATTCATTGCGGGGCGCCGACCACATGAATGTGCGCCCGATGCCCGAAGGAAGCGACGGAAAGGACCGCATTACGAGCGAGGTCATTCGACAGCGCTTGATTGCAATTCCAAACATCGTAGATCGCAACATTACCCGAACGGCATTCAGTCCCATCGTGGCTGAATACAAGGATTACGCTGTCGGAATTGTTGACATCAAAGGGCGGCTGATTTCGCAATGCAAGGGCGGCATCACAATATTTGTCGCCAACGCGCTCGGGACTGCTGTTCTTGACGGCATCGAGACGTACGGAATCGAGCGGATCAAGCAAGGTGATATTCTCATCACCAATCATGCAGGCACAATGGGCCAGCATCTTAATAATGTGGTGATGTATACGCCCGTCTTTGTGCCGGAAAAGCCTGAGCTGCCGGTGGCTTTCATGGCTGTGGTGATGCACTGGGTTGATGTCGGCGGCGCCATCGTCGGCTCTGCTGTTTCCAACACCACGACAGAGATCTGGCAGGAAGGGCTTCAACTACGTAGCGTCAAACTGCATGACGCGGGGCGACCCATAGAAGAGATGTATCGCGTCATCGAATACAATACGCGTTTTCCCCGCATGGTTCTTGGCGATCTGAATGCGCAGCTCGCCGGCTGTTTGCAGGGGCGCGATATGATGGTCCAGGTCTACGCGGACTACGGAATAGAGGCAGTCGAGACCGCCGTATCGTTGTTGTGGGATCAATCCGAAGCCGCCACGCGTCGCGCGATCAGATCAATCGCCAATGGCGTCTATCGCGCTTCTTCGTTTCTCGACGACGACGGCATTCGCAAGGGTGCGCCAATCCCTATCGACATTTCGGTGATTGTAGAAGACGAGCGCATCGTCATTGATTTTTCCAATATTGCCCCACAAATGCGCGGCCCCTTGAATGCAGGCCGCAATGGCGGCGCCGTTGCCGCTGCGCGCGTCGCCTGCAAGTATCTCCTGACCCCGAACGAGCCAGCCAACGAAGGCGCATTTCGCCCGCTGGACATTGTCATTCCCGACGGCAAATTTTTGAGCGCACGGCCCGACGCAGCTATGGGTGGTTCCGGTTCCATGCTGCCAACAGTCATCGACACAATATTTGCGGCACTCGCCCCAGCTGCGCCTGATCGCGTGGCGGCAGCGCATCATGGAACTTATGGAATCCATATGTTTTTCGGGCGAGATCCGGAAACCGGCGAATTGTTCAAGCAGAGCGATACGGCGACGGGCGGTTGGGGCGCGAATTGCGACCGCGACGGAAATGGTCCATTCCGATCGCTCGTTCATGCAGACACCCACGGCGTTCCGGTTGAGATGCAGGAAGCGATGAATCCCTTCCGCATTGATTCCGTGGCGCTGCGCTGCGACTCCGGCGGCGCAGGCAAATACCGCGGCGGCCCAGGAATAGAAAAGATCTACACGCCGCTGACGCAAATGCAGATCAATGTCAGTTTCGAGCGCACGCAATGTCCGCCTTGGGGCCTGCAGGGCGGACAGCCCGGGCAGGTTGGCTGGGTTGAAATTCATCGCGACAGTCATGTCATCGGACCGCTCGCAAAGGCGACCGAAGATATTCGCCTGAATGATAGGGTACGGGTTCTGACGGGAGGCGGCGGTGGCTTTGGAAATCCGGCCACCCGCGACCCGCACAGTGTCGCCCGTGACATTGCCTTTGGCTATGTGTCGGCAAAGGCCGGGCGCGAGATCTATGGTGTGGAACTGACATCCGCAGGCGACGTCGATGAAATCGCGACGTCGCGCGTGAGAGCGTCCTTCACAGACTGGACGAAGGCGTCGCCATCAGTGCAGAATAGCCATAATCAATTCACGCGGGAGGAGCCGCAAGCATGACTGCGACTTCAACCCCGATGATCACAATCGCCGGCGTTTCCAAGTCTTTCCCGACGCCGGATGGCCAGATCGTGACTGCGCTTGAGGCAGTCGATCTTTCGATCGGGGCCAGCGAGATCGTTTCAATTGTAGGACCGTCCGGCTGCGGCAAGAGCACGCTTTTGTATATGGTCGCGGGGCTAGTTCAGCCATCCAATGGCGAAATCGGCGTTGCTGGTCGCCGCGTGACCGGTCCGGATCCGCAAGTCGGCATCGTGTTCCAGGAGTTTCGCATCTTTCCGTGGAAGACGGTGCGCGAAAACGTGATGTTTGGTCTTGAGCTGCAGCGCAAGGGCGATGCGCGCCAGCGCGCCGAAATGGCGGATAAATACATTCAGCTGGTCGGTCTCGGCGGATTCGAGAACCGCCTGCCAAAAGAATTGTCCGGCGGCATGAAACAGCGCGTCGCTATTGCGCAGACCTTCGCCTGCGATCCGGACGTTGTGCTGATGGACGAGCCGCTGGGCTCCGTGGATTCCTTGACGCGTGAGAAGCTGCAGGACGAGTTGCTGCGTATCTGGAGCGAGAGCCGAAAGACCATTGTGGTTGTTACGCACTCAATTGAGGAAGCCATCTATCTTGGTCAGCGGGTCGTGGTAATGGCGCCTCGCCCAAGCCGCGTTGTTGCAGCATTTGACGTGCCTTTACCGCATCCGCGAACAGCCGACATGCGAACCGGACCAGTGATGGCGGAGTTGCGCGGCAAGATCTGGGACCTGGTGCGCGGAGGCATTGTATGAAATCGCTTTTGCGCCTTTATCCAATCGGGCTAGTGTTGATCGCCTGGGAGATCAGCGCTCGTTTCGGCCTCGTGGACAAGATGTTCCTGCCGTCGTTGTCTGCGGCCTTGCTGGATTTCTGGGCGAATCTCGGCATGTTGATGCGCGATGCAGCGTCATCGCTGATGCGCGCCGGTTGGGGGTTGCTGATTGGCGGCGGACTTGGCCTGATTGTCGGGATGGCAATGGCCCGGTCGCGGTTTACAGAGCAGTTTTTTGATCCTTTGATCAGTGCTCTTTTCCCGACGCCGAAGCTTGCGCTCTTTCCGCTCTTGATGGTCTGGCTGGGGCTGGGTGATGCATCAAAGATCGCCCTTGTGGCCATGACGGCATTCTTCCCCGTGGTGATCAATACATTTGCCGGCATGAAAGGCGTCGACAAATTTCTCATCTGGAACGCGCGCACAAAGGGCGCTTCGGAGTTCCAGGTGCTTGTTCATGTTATGCTGCCGGCTGCGCTGCCGTTTATTTTCGCCGGCGTCCGCGTCGCCACGTCATTCTCCTTCCTGCTCGTCGTTGCTGCTGAAATGCTCGGATCGACGGATGGGCTGGGGTTCAGAATTCTCTATGCGCAGCGGACATTCGAGGCAAACACCATGTATGCGGCGATCCTTTTTGTCGCAGTGCTGGGGTTTCTGGTCGACCGCGCTCTTGGCCTCATTGGAAAACGCCTGCTTGCGTGGCAGGATACGGCTACAACCTAATAAACGGAGGAAACCATGCTGATTTCAAGAAGGACAGCTCTCGCAACGGCCCTGTTGATGAGCACGGGCGTCGGCGCGTCATTTGCGCAGACCAAATCGCTCGACATGTCACCGGCAAAAATCCGCTTCGGATACGTCACCGGCGTGGCTTTCCCCACCATCATTGTCGCCGAAAAGAAGGGCTTCTTCGCCAAGGAAAATCTGACGGTCGAGAACGTATTTCTCGCCGGCACAGGCCCAATCATCGAGGCTCTGTCGGCGGGCAATCTCGATATGGGGAATTCGACGCCTCTGCTGGCCATTGCGGCCACCGCCAAGGGCGGGCAGAAGACGACGCTTGTTACCGCGCATGAATATTCTCTCACCGACAAGCAGGGTAACCAGTTCGAGGGCGCCTATATCACCGTGCGTAGCGGCGAGGGCATGAAGGAACTGAAAGACCTCAAGGGCAAGAAGGTCGCAATCAACGACATTGGCTCGAGCTATGTCTATTTTCTTCGCGCCAAGATGGTCGAGATGGGCATGGATCCCGACAAGGATGTGACGATCATCCCGGTGCCGTTCAACCAGATGGCTGGCGCACTCCTGCAAAAGCAGGTGGATGCAATTGTGGCTTCGGCGGATGGCTTGCTCCAGGCCCGCGAACGCGCGTCGGTCGATGTCATTGGCACGCAGACCAATCTTGAGGGTCTCGACATCAGCGTCACTTCGTCGATCAGTGTCAATAATGACTTCTATAAGAAGAACCCCGACGTTGTGCAGCGGTTCATCCGCGCCGAGCTTCAGGCCCGCACCTGGATGGATGCTGCGCTCGCCCGCAAGGATCCGGAACTGTTCGATATCGTTGCAGCCGCGATGAAATATACGCCCGAGCGCAGCAAGGCTTTCTGGGAAACGCGCGGCGGCTATTACGGCAAGGACACCGAATTGGTGAATCTGATGGATTTACCGAGGCGTCTCATCAATCGGCAGATTGAAGTGGCCCGAAAGTCCGGGCTCGTGAAGGCCGATATTCCGCTGAACTACGATATGCTGATGGATCAGAAGCCGCTGAAAGACGCTACGGCGAGCCTCGGCCTCAAGTGGGACCCTGCCAAGGATTGATCTGTCGTTGACGACCCGGAACACGATCGAAGGTTAGACATGACCACCAAAGAGCCGATCATCGATTGCTGGGTTGCGCCATTCTCGGCCGAAAAGGCCGAGGCCTGGCGCACCAGCCGCGAATATTCCCAGATCCAGAGCAAGTTCAAAAATCCGGGCGGTTTAGGAACAGGAACGGAAGGCACAATCGCCGAGATGGACCGCGCAGGCGTTCGTTTCGGCCTCATCGGCGGCGTCGACCATCCGCATTCGCAGACGCCGAATGACTGGGTCGCCGAGCAGGTCAAAAAATATCCCGACAGGCTCATCCGTATCGCAGGCGTGAACGCCGAAAAAGGCATGGCGGCGGTGCGGGAGCTTGAGGATCTGGTGAAGAACGGCGGTTGCCGTGGTCTGAGAATTTTCCCGTACGGGCACAAGCGCCCGCCAAACCATGCGGTGTTTTATCCTCTCTACGCAAAATGCATCGAACTCGATATCCCTGTGCAAATGCAGATGGGGCATACGGCGCCGATGCTTCCTTCCGAAGTGGGTCGCCCGATCTATCTCGACGAAGTCGCAATCCACTTTCCCGAATTACGCATTGTGGCGGCGCATCTGGGTTACCCGTGGACGGACGAGATGATCTCGATCGCCTGGAAACATCCCAATGTCTATATCGACACAACAGCCCATACGCCGCGTTATTTCCAGCCGCAGTTTGTGCAGTATCTGAAGACATACGGACAGGACAAAGTGATTTTCGGAACATCTTTTCCGGGCACTCTGCCGTCAATCAAGAAGGCGCTCGATGAACTCGACGCTTTGAATCTCAAGCCGGAAGCGCGGGAGAAATTTCTCTGGAAGAACGCCGCGAAGGTCTGGAAAATCGACGTCTGATATCGACAAGGTTGAGACGAATGAGCATCGAGGCGGCGACGCTGGGCGAACTCCTGCTTGGCGCGGGAAGGCGGTACGAAGATAAACCTGCGCTGATACTGCACGATGCGCAATATAGTTTTTCGGACCTTGCGGCGCGCGCTGAAAAGCGCGCGCGCCTGCTGGCAGGCGCCGGTTATCGGCCTGGAGAACGTATCGCGCTGTGGTTTCCAAATGGCGTCGAGTTTCTTGAGTGGGCTTTCGCCTGTGCGCTATCCGGATTGATTGTTGTACCACTCAACACGCGCCTGAAAGAAGCCGACGCTGCTCACGCTCTGACCAGAAGCGGAGCGCGCGCGCTGTTTCTGACGCAAGAATTTATCGGTATCGATTTTTTTCAACTGGCGGAAGATATTCTGGCGGCGCACGAACTCCCTGCCCTGTCGCTGGTGGTTAACTTGGGAGAGCGGTCGAGCGCGCGGATAAGCTCATTCGAAAAATGGGCGGCATCGACGGATTCTGCTGCCACATTGCCTGTGGTTGATCCCGACGCTCCGGCCTTCATTAACTTCACATCGGGAACGACATCACGCCCGAAAGGCGCGATGATCCGTCATCGCACGCTGCTGCACATCGCCAGAAAGGTCGGCGTGCGGATGCAGTTTTCCGAACAGGACCGCGTGGCGAGCGCGATGCCTTTCTATCACAATGGCGGCTTCGTGCCGACCTTGCTGACGGGGCTGCTGTTTGGAGCAACGCTCTACACGCAGGCGCGTTTCGATCAAGACGATTTGCTCGATGCGGTGACGCGCCTCAAGTGCACGATTATTTCCGGCGCAGGCACCATGTTCACGATGATGCTTGCGAGTCCACGTCTGCCACATACGGATTTCGCCAGTGTACGTGCAGTGCGAATTACCGGACCCGGCGATATGCGGCGCGCAGTCAAGGCGCGCTTCGGACATCCGATGCTGTTCAGTCTTTATGGTATGACGGAGACTACGGCCGCCGTAACATTGACCTGCCCGACCGACAATGACGACGAACAGATGAACACCAACGGAAAGCCTTTGCCGGGCGCTCAAATCCGGATCGTCGATGACGGCGGAGAAGACGTCGCGCAAGGTGGACGCGGCGAAATTCTTATTGGTGGCGAGGATTGCCTTATGGCCGGCTATTTCGGCGATGCAGAGGCAACAACGCAGGTGCTGACAGCAGGCTGGTTGCACTCCGGCGATATTGGTTACGAGGACGATCGCGGCAATCTGATCCTTGTCGGGCGCATGAAGGATATGTATCGCTGCGGGAGCGAAAATGTTTCCTGCGCAGAGGTCGAAGAATTCTTGCGGGAGCACCCGGCTGTCCTGCACGCTGCCGTTTTCGGCGTGCCGGATCCGCGCATGGAAGAGGTCGGATTCGCCTATGTGGAACTGCGGGAGGGCGCTTCGGCAGACGAGGAGGCGCTGCAGCAATATTGCCGCAAGAACCTCGCAAACTTCAAGACGCCCCGCTATGTCAGGTTTAAAACCAATCTCCCATTGACCGTTACTGGCCGAGTGGAAAAGCGCTATCTTGTTCCGCTGGCGCTCAAGGAACTGGGGCTGGATGCGCCGTAGAGTTCTTCGCATCGCCTGTGCAGCCACAAAGCACGCGGCGGGCCAACCAGCCAGGATCACCTTTACTGCAACAGGACCAATTGTTTGATGTTCTTTTTTTTGACCTGGCGCTCGATGGAAGGCAAAGTGCTTGCCGTGGACCAGCGAACATCCTTATGATTGTCATCAGAATTTTTGACGGCTGGAGGAGCCACATGCTGCGTCGATACAAACCAGTTCATCCTCGACTTTCGCGCGGCGCGATGGCTCTGACCGCCATCTTGATCTTGGCAGGCCATTCAAAGGCACGCGCGGCAGATGATATTTTTACCTATGCGGGGCCGGACCGAACACAAAAATTGCTGGAGGGCGCACGCAAGGAAGGAGCGGTCGTTCTCTACGCTACGATCATAGTCAATCAGGCGTTGCGCCCGTTGGCGGAGGGATTTCAGAAGAAGTACCCCTTTGTCAAAATGACCTTCTGGCGCGGCGATTCAGAAGAAATTCTCACCAAGGCTTCAATCGAGCAGCGCGCCGGAAATATTACCGGCGACGTACTGGAAGGACCGGGCGTGGGAGAATTGGCAGTTCAGGCCAATCTTGCTGAAAAATATTCAACTCCTGCCATTAACGATTACCCCAAGGCCTACCACGATCCACGCGGCCTGTGGACGGTAGATCGAGTGAGCTACTACAGCCTCGCCTACAACACCAAGATGGTGCCGAAGGAGATCGTTCCCAAATCATATGAAGATCTGCTCGACCCACGCTGGAAAGACAAGATGGCCTGGCGCATCGGCACGTCAGGCGGCATGCCGCTCTTTCTAACCACGCTGCGCGTCGCCTGGGGCGAAGAAAAGGCGATGGCCTACTTCCAGAAACTGCGCAGCCAAAACGTTCTCAACTTTGCGGCCGGCAGCGCACGCACTTTGGTGGATCGCGTTATGGCCGGAGAGTATCCGCTGGCCATTAATATATTCGCGCATCACCCCCTGATAAGCGCCGAAAAGGGCGCACCTGTTAATTCCCAATTGCTGGATCCCGTGACATCCACTTCGTCGGCGCTGATCCTCGTAAAAGGAACGCGCCATCCGCATGCGAGTCTATTGCTGATAGACTTCATATTGTCCAAAGAGGGTCAGGAAATTTTGGCTAAGGCCGAATACTATCCAGCACATCCGGATGTGCATGCGTTGCCGACGCTCGACTCGGTCGTGCCCAAACGCGCCGGCGTCCCTGAAGCATTTATTACTCCTGAGACGTCGGTGAAATATTTGCCTTCCAGTTTGAAAATCTGGGAGGATCTCTTCCGGTAGCCGAAGCCCCTAAATGCCCCGGAAAACAGGTCGGCGTTTTTCCTTGAATGCTCGCCGACCTTCTTTGTAATCATCGCTCAACTTGCAGGCGTCGGTCAGCTTCTGGCAGAGATCCATATCTGCATTTGTGAGCCCGCCTGCGACTTCGTTGACGATCACCTTCGACGCCTGCATCGCCAGAGGGGCATTCTCTGCGATGGAGGCGCAATAGCTGTCGAGCTGGGAATCGAAATCTGCGACCGGCGCAACGCGATGCACTAGCCCCATTCGCAAGGCATCGTGTGCCGAATAGCGTTGAGCGGTAATCAGCATTTCCTTGGCATTGGCTGGACCGACCGCATCAACGAGCCAACTCGTAAAATCTGCGCGATAGCCGATGCCCAAACGGGCCGATGGAATAGAAAAGAGTGCATCGTCGGCCGCGAAACGCAAATCGCAAGCCACCGCAATTGCGACTCCTCCTCCAAAACAAAAACCCCGGATGCCCGCTACCGTCGGTTTGCGAAACTTGCGCAGGTCGCCGAAGGTTTTTTGCGAACGAGCGGCGTTTTCGCGTACCGCTTCCGGACTTGCTTCCTTCTTGTCGAATTCGGAAATGTCTGCTCCAGAGATGAAAGACTTATCTCCTGAGCCTGTAATGACGACGACGTGAATGGACGGATCAGCGTCAAAATCTGCCAACGCAATCGGCAATTGATTCGCCATGCCGATGGAAATGGCATTTCGCTTCGATGGATTGTCGAAGATAAGTCGGCCGATCGGCCCATCTTTTCTTGCAATAATACGCCCTTCGTTCATTCATATCTCCAAATTCTCAATCAGACGATAGCGCTTGCGTGAAAGGCCTCTATTTCATTTTGAACATAACCATGTTCAAGCAGGATTTCGTCTGTATGTTGGCCATGCTCGGGCGTGCCGGCTGCAATTCTATGTGTGGCGCGGCTCATGTGAATCGGCTGTCCGAGCAATTCAGTGCGGCCCAATGCAGGCACATCCACGCTTTGAGCGATTCCCAAATGCCTGACTTGCGGATCCGCGAAGGTCTCGTCAATGGAATAGACAGGCCCACATGGCACACCGACTGAGTTGAAAGCATCGACCCAATATTTTCGATCGCGCCGCGCCACAACTTCCTGAACTGCGGCGTTCAAGGCAGGACGGTTCTGGTTGCGCAATTCACGGGTGGCATATTCTGGATTGGATGCTATGGCAGCGTCTCCGAGCGCTTCACAGAATTTCTTCCACATTCGCGCCAGGGGCGCGATGTTAAGATAGCCGTCGCTCGCCATAAACACGCCCATGGGAGTTAGCTGAGCATGATTGTTTCCATCTTGTCCCGGCTTGTCGCGTTTGACGAGCCACCGCACCGCCTGGAAGTCGAGCATGAAAATCTGTGCTTCAAGCAGCGATGTCTGGACCCATTGGCCTTCGCCGGATCGCTCTCGCTCCAGCAACGCTGACATCACCGCATTTGCGCACAATATGCCCGCAAACATATCCGATAGTGCGGCGCCCGAGCGCATGGGACCGCGTCCGGGCTCTCCGGTGATCGACATATGCCCACCCATTCCCTGAATGACCTGATCGACCCCCGGTCGCGCCGCATAGGGACCGTCCTGCCCGAAGCCGGAAATCGAACCATAGACCAAGCGTGGATTGTGGGCCCGCAGCGTTTCGTAGTCGACGCACAGCCTGTGTTTTACATCTGGGCGAAAGTTTTCCAGCACGACGTCGGCCGCAGAAACCATTCGGTAGAAAATCGATCGTCCATCCGGCTTTTTCAGATCCAGGGTCATACTGCGCTTGTTGCGGTGCAAATTTTGAAAGTCTGCCCCGGCGCGATGCCCCATATCCTCGCCAGTATCGTCAGGCGGCTCGATCTTGATGACATCAGCGCCCCAATCCGCGAATTGGCGCGCGGCAGTCGGCCCTGACCGCGCCCGGGTCAAGTCCAGAACTTTGAGGTGCCCGAGCGTGGTAGCTGCCCGAATAGCCGGCATCAGCATAATTTCCTTTTCTTGCGCTCAGGCACTTTATGCCTTGCCCAAATCGACCACAACAGCCGATGGAGTTCGTTGCGATCAACATCATGAAGAATTATTCGCAGAATCCGCTCATTTCAGTCGCATCAGAGTTTAACAGTGCCGGTTTTCTTCGGTGTTTGCACCATTCGCCATCTTCCCGAAAAGACAATTTGCCTCTAACCTGCTGCCAACGGTGGCCTGACCACCGGCACTGGGAAACGTCAGAATGAACATCAGAAGCATCGGCCTTTGGGCTGGCTTGGTTGTCGCACCAGGGCCAGCATTAGCTGCGACGGTCGAAGAGATCGCGCGACTCGCAAGTCCTGACCGGCAAAAGGTGCTGGAAGACGGAGCCCGGAAAGAGGGCGAACTCCTTTGGGTAGGCAGTTTCAATGAGGAAAACGCCAAGCCGATTCTCGAAGGCTTTGCCAAGCGCTATCCTTTTTTGAAGGTCAATCGGGTGCGCACCGATAGCACCAAGGCGCTGCAGCGGGTGCTGGCGGAGTTGCGGGCCCGCCAGTCGAGAACCGATCTCATCACATCGAACGCCGTTGTGGAGCTTCGGGAGGCAGGAGCCGTGCAGGCGTTCCGCTCTCCGGTGTTGGATCAGTTTGCGCCCGAAGACCGCGACCCTGATGGCTATGCGGCTCCGCTCTATTTCGTGAACTACGGTCTGGCCGCCTACAATACCAATCAGGTGAAGCCGGCAGATGCTCCCAAGAGCTACGATGATCTTCTCGATCCCAAGTGGCGCGGGCAGATGACGTTCGCCAGCAGCGCCAGCGGCGCCCTTTTCTTCGCCAGTTTTCTCCGCATGAGCTGGGGGGACCAGAAGGCGGTCGATTTTCTTGAGAAGCTTTCGAAGCAAAAAGTCGTCGGCCGCACCGAAAGCGCCCGAACGGTGCTGGGTATGGTCGCTTCCGGCGAGCACAAGATCATGATCAACCCTTTCCTGACGCATGTTGGCGAGCTCGTGCGCAAGGGCGCCCCTTTGGAAGTCCTGATTGCCAATCCCGCGCCCGTAAGCTCGACGCCGGTACTGCTGGCGAAGTCGGCGCCACACCCTCACGCCGCCATGCTGCTCATCGACTATCTGCTCGACCGGGAAGCGCAGGGCATGTTGCGCGATGCAGGCTATTTTCCCGCCAACCCCAATGTGCCGCCCTCGGATGATCTCAAGCCTTTTTCGCCCAAGGAGCGAGGCATCGCCAAATACATAGTGGACGACACGAAGCTCGGTCAGATGATGCCCGAGACGACCGCGATATTTCAGAAATTGTTTGAGTAGCTCTGATGGGAACGCCGGCTATGCTGAAATTCGCTATGGTTCTGTCGGCCGCTCTCCTGCTGGCGCCGGTGACAAGCGCCGCCGATCTGACGGTCGAGCAAGTGGCGAACCTGAAAGGTCCTGACCGGCAGAAGATTCTCGAAGAAGGCGCTCGCCGTGAGGGCGAGTTGCTCTGGGTCGGCAGTTTCAACGAGGACAACGCAAAGCCGCTTCTCGACGCTTTCGCCAAACGTTATCCGTTCATCAAGGTCAACCGCGTTCGGACGGACAGTACGAAAGCGCTTCAGCGTGTGCTTGCCGAATTTCGCGCACGCAGCAACAAGAGCGATCTCGTCACCTCCAGCGCCGTCGTCGACCTGAAGAAGGCAGGCGCGATCCAGTCTTTCGCTTCGCCTACGCTCGATGCCTATCCGGCCGAGGACAAGGATCCTGAAGGTTACTGGGCGCCATTTGTTTTCTATTATTTCGGGTTGGCCGCCTACAACACTGATCAGGTCAAGCCGCCAGAAGCGCCAAAGAGCTACGACGACCTCCTCGATCCAAAATGGAAGGGTCATATCGTCGTCAACGCCGGATCGAGCGGAATGCCATTCTTCATCAGTTTCCTGCGTTTGCAGTGGGGCGATCAAAGGGCCACAGAATGGCTTGAACGGCTTGCGAAGCAAAAGGTCATCGGCCGCACCGAGAGCTCGCGCACTGTTTTCAGCATGATGGTGTCCGGCGAACACAAGTTGATGATCCATCCGTTCCTGACTCATGTTGGCGAAGCCATCAAAAAGGGCGCGCCGGTGAATGTGGCGATGGTGGACCCTGTTCCCTATACGGCCAGCCCGCTGATGCTGGCGAAGACCGCCCCTCATCCTCATGCCTCCATGCTCCTCATCGATTTTCTGCTCGACCGCGAGGCCCAGACGATCATACGCGACGGCGGCTACTACCCGACCCATCCCGACGTGCAACCGGCGCCCGAAATGGCGCCTTTTCTGCCGAAGACGCACGGGCTCAAGAAATTTCTCGTGGACGAAACAGAACTCGCCAACATGCAGCCAGAAACCATGAAGCTGTATCAGCGTCTGTTTGAATGAAATGTCCCATTGACACATCAAGGCAATCCCGCAACTAAACCGAGACGAAACACAGACCGGAGGAAATCTTGAGCGACAGGATCGAACGCGTCGAAGCATTCTGCCTTCACATCCCCTACACAGTGGAGGTGCGCTACGCGAGTACGCGCGACACCATGGGGGTCTTCGTACTGTTGCGCATCACCACGAAGGATGGCGCAGTCGGAATTGCGGAATGTTGCGCGCGGGCCGAACAATCGGGCGGCGAGGACATCAAGACTGTCGCGTATCAGATCGAGAACTATTTCAAACCGATCCTTATCGGCATGGATCCGATGAGCCACGACGAGATCCTGCACAAGATGGGCAAGATCAAGCGGTGCCGCTTCGCAAAGGCGCTTGTCGATAATGCGCTTTGGGACATCAAGGGCAAACTCTTGCAGCAGCCGGTATGGCGCTTGCTGGGCGGCAGCACGCCGAAGCCGGTGCCGATCAGCTCCATCGTGTTCGGTTACACGTCTGTCCTGGAAATGGCCAAAGACGCAGCCAAGGCCGTCGAGGAACAGGGAATGCTTGGCTTCAAGGTCAAGACCTGGAAGCGCTCGATGGAAGATGTCGATGTGATGCGCGAAATTCGCCGCGCAGTTGGCGACGATATCTTCCTCTACGCGGATGCAAACCGCGTCTATACCGAAGGCGAAGCACGGCGTGTCTTTCCGCATTTCGCCGACTACGATGTGAAGATGGTCGAAGACCCCTGCCGTTTCGTGTCAGTCAACGACATGGCGCGCCTGGCCAATGCGTTGCCAATTCCGATTCTCGCTGACGGCTGGTTCGAGACGCCGCAGGATGTCTACAATCTCGCGCGCATCAGCGCTATCGGGGCTGTCAGCGTCAAGATCAACAAGACCGGCATGACGCAGGCGCTGCAGTTGATCAATTTCTGCGACATGGCGGGACTTCAGGCCGTCATCGGGACAAATACTGAATCGCGCATCGGGACCTTGCCTATGATTCATGTCTGGTCGGCGTTCAAGAGCCTTCAGGGCATTCCCTCCGAGACAGGCTTCTACCGGCATCTGGCGGATGATGTCTTCGACGGTGAGTTGCGTTATGAGCGGGGCCACGTCTACGTGCCTGAAGCTCATGGCTTCGGAGCCAAGATCGACGAGAAGAAGCTCGCCAAGTACAGAGTCTGACCTCAGCGACGTGACCGAAACATCCTTTCACGCCCACATTCGCAAACCCGCCAGCAACGCTGGCGGGTTCTTTGGCTATTCACCGGTTGTGATCGTGCTGGTCGGGCTGATGCTCTGCGTCATGCTACCGCCAATCATTTTCCTTGTGATGTCGAGCCTTCATACAACCAATCCTGACGGCTCGTTTCGAGACTTCACATTCCGCTTCTATACAGACCTCGTGGCAAATCCACGCTTTGGCCGCAACCTTTGGAACACGAGCATTTATGCGGTGGGCGCGGCGATCGTGGCGATCAGTCTGGGAGCGTTGCAAGCCTGGATCGTAGAGCGCACGGATACGCCGCTGCGCCAGTACGTTTTTCTGATTTCCATCATATCGCTTGGCATTCCGAGCGTTCTTTACACGGCGGCATTCGTGTTGTTGCTGGGCAAGACCGGACCAGTCAACCAGATCATCGAAGCGCTTTTCGGCATTCAGCAGGCGGTGAATGTCTACAGTATGTGGGGCATGATCATTGTCGAGGGCATCGACTTCGCGCCCCTTGCATTCCTGCTACTTGCTGCGGTCTTCAGGTCGATGGACGCGTCGTTCGAGGAAGCCGCCACTATGAGTGGCGCGAGCGGCTGGCAGACGTTCCGTCGCGTCACATTCATGCTTGCCATTCCGGGAGTTTCTGCACTTTTCATCCTGATCTTTATACGCGCTTTCGAGAGCTTCGAAACGCCGGCGCTTGTCGGAAGGCCGGCAGGAATTCCACTTCTCACGACCGACATCTATCGCGCGACGCAGGTGGACAGCCCGCCGAACTACGGCCAGGCAGGCGCATATTCGGTCGCGTTGCTGCTGATCGTGGCGGTCTTGCTGGCGTTCTACAATCGTCTGTCGCGCCACGCCGGGCGATTTCAAACCATCACCGGCAAGGGTTATCGGCCACGTCTCATGCACCTCGGCAAGTGGCGCTATTTAGCCTCTGCCGTTCTGGTGCTTCTCTTTTTTATTATCGTCGTGGCGCCCATCGCAATCGTGATCTGGGCCTCTCTGCTGCCATTTTACCAGCCTTTCAGCATGCGCGCTTTCGGCATGCTGACAGTGGCGAACTTTCGGGGTTTGTTTTCGGCTGATCTGCTGCGTGATGCGCTGGTCAACACCATGATACTGGGTATCGGAACTGCCACCGTGGTCAGCATCATGACAGCGCTGTTCGCATGGTTGTCGGTACGGCGCTACAAGGGCGCGTGGATGCTGGATCAGCTTGCGACCGCGCCGCTGATCTTTCCATCGATCGTCCTTGGCGTTGCGCTCCTGCAAATATTCCTTGCAGCGCCATTTGCAATCTACGGAGCAATGTCATCGCTGATTTATGCCTCGTCGATGCGCTACCTTCCCTATGGCATGCGGTACTCCTACGCTGGAATGTTACAGATTCACACAGATCTGGAGGAAGCCGCTTCGGTGTCGGGGGCCGGAAAACTGGCCATCTTCCGACGCATCGTGGCGCCACTTCTGGCGCCGGCTCTCATTACATGCTGGCTCTATGTTTTTCTCAGCGCCACCAAGGCCGTTTCGATGTTGATCCTGCTCGCAGGACCGGATACGCGCGTCGTGGCGGTGACAATTTTCGACCTGTGGGCCGATGGTTCGCTGCCAAAGCTCGCCGCCATGGGCGTAACGTGGACTTTGTTCATGGCCTGCATTTCAGGAGTCTTCTACTCCGTAGCACGGCGATATGGCGTGGCTGCAAGGTAGAATTTAGTTACAGCCATAGCGTCGCAGCATCAGGAACGCCAAGTTTGGCCGGCTGCGTAATCATAACCCGCCTCGCCGGCCGCCACGGCGTTGCAGCCAAGGCCGACAATGCACTAACATCAAAGTAGATCCCCTCACGAAGTGAACCTAAGCCGCCTTCTAACGAATGTCTGAAATCCTAACGGCAATGGAGGAAGCGTATGAGTACTCTGGCGCAAGATCGATCAAGTTTCGATCCCTGGCACAATGTGTCGCCGAGTTGCTCCGATGCTGAATGGCGAGCGCGTGTTGATCTCGCCGCGGGACATCGCATTGTCGGCCATTTCGGGTGGTCCAATCTCGTCTATAATCATTTTCTGGCGCGCGTACCCGGGGAGCCGGGCAAATGCCTCGTCAAGCCCAATGATCTCACATTCGAAGAAGTGACTGCGTCTTCTCTGGTCAAGATTGATCTGGAGAAGGGCGCGGAAGATCCAGCGTCCATCCAGGCGTCTGGCTTCAACATTCACACCGGAGTCCTTCTGGCCCGACAAGACGTCAATGCGACTTTGCATGTTCATACCGAGGCGGGAATGGCGGTCGCGGCGCAGCAGGGCGGCTTGTTGCCGCTGACGCAAACGGCGTTGCGATTTTACAAGCATCTCGGCGTGCATTCCTTCGATGGCGTCGCCACCGACGAGGAGGAGCGATACCGCGTAGCGCAGGATCTCGGACCTTACAAGGCAATGCTCCTGCTTAACCATGGACTTTTTACCTGCGGACGAAGCATCAGCGAGGCAATCGTTGTGATGAAATTTCTCGTCACGGCCTGCGAGGTGCAATTGCGGATACAGGCGAGCGGCGCATCTTTTATCATACCCTCCGAGGAAGTCTGCATGGCGACTGCCCGTCATTTCAACGCAGCGGACCGTGATCGCCCGGCGGAGTGGCCGGCTCTTTTACGCATGCTGGATCGTATTGATACGTCCTATCAGGATTAAGAGGGATAAAAGCAACGGTCCGGTTCGATCAAATCCAACTCGGCGCGTTTTCAAACGCCGTGCAGCACATGGATGATCAATTCATTTGTTGAGCCACTCGAGCGAGCATTCGGCAAACCAGCTCATGAAAACCAGAATGCGATGTTCCTGAAGGCGTTCCAGCTTTTGGATTACCGGAGAACCTTTCGTGTTTGCAGACGTATGATAGCTGGCGGCTAGCTACCGTATACGACGCGTCGCAATGCCTTGCCCGATAGAAAAAGTCGTAGGTTTTCCGCGATCATGCCGATCAGAATATCTGCGTCCTCGCGGCCCGCGCCCGCCACATGGGGGGTCAGCGTTACATTGTCGAGTGTCCAGAGTGGGCTGTTCTGGTCAGGAGGTTCGTCATGTGTGACGTCGAGCGACGCAGCAGCAATTAATCCTGTTTGCAGGGCCTCGATCAGATCGCTTTCGACGAGGATGTCGCCACGCGCCAGATTGATCAACAGAGCCGAGCGTTTCATGACGCAAAAACGATTGATGTTCATTAGCCCTTGCGTGGCGGATTCTGACGGCAGGCAGATCGCTACGAAATCAGCCTGCGCCAGTGCGTCATTCAACTGTTCGCGCAGAAAGCATTCTTCGACTACATCGTCGGGTTCATAGGCTCGTGAAACAGCGATGACACGCATGTCGAAGGATTTCGCACGCCGGGCAAGTGCCTGACCGACGTGGCCCATCCCCAGGATGCAAAGCGTTGAACCTCGAAGGGGGCGGATGCGCTGTGACGTCTCAGCCCGCGTCCAGCGCTTCTGCCGGCGCGCTTCTTCGGCAAAAGCAAGCTGCCGGGTATGGTGCAGGATCAATCCAAATCCATGTTCGGCGATGTTGGCCGCCCGCAGTCCTGCACAATTCGCAACAATCACGTTCGGCGGAAATCCGCCATTCTTCAGTGGCGTATCGATACCCGACGTACAGAATTGAATGAACTTCAGATTTTTCGCCCGGGATTTCGCAAGTTCGGCGATGCGTGTCGAATAATCAGCCGTCCAGCCGATCATGATCTCCGCATCGGCGATATCGCGCGCGAAGTCGTCGCCGGTGCGCGCAATTGTGAATTCGATCTGCGGGAACAGCGCGAACAGCGGCGTCAGATCGGTCTTCCGCTCCGCCAGATGACAAACAACTTTCACCTGAGGGACGCTCAGCGGAACAGGTCGTTGTATATTTCGGACGAACGCGGCGAGTAGTTCACCACATCGGCCGGGCTGATGAAATTGTCCTTCTTGCCGGAGTTTGACGGCACCGCCGCCGCCATGGAGGCAAGCGCCGGAACTCCGGTTCTGGCCGGGAAGTATTCCGCCTTGGACAGAATGGCCTGACCGTCATCGGAGAGGATAAAGTCGACCAGCAGCAATGCCGCATTGGGTCGTTTCACGCCCCTGACGACCATCACCTGCGCGGCCGAGGCCGGAACCGGCTCGAGCAATTGCGTGGAAACGGAAGCGCCTTTTCCCGCGCTGATCAGCGGGTGATGCGCAAAAATGTTGATCGCAATCGGATATTCTCCGGCTATGACGCGATCCACGAGAGTTCGCGCGCTGCCGGCCGCAAAGTTGATGAGCTTCTGCTTCCCGAGCTTGCGAAGGTAGTCCATCGCACGCTCTTCTCCCCAGGCCTTCCGCAGGTTTGTGATGAACAGAAGATTGCCGCAGCAATCGTCGATACGCCAAGCCATCTTGCCACTCCACCGTGGATCAAGCAGATCTTCATAGGTCTTCGGCACGTCGGCGGGCGAAACCAGCTTGGTGTTGTAGGCGAGGCCGAAATAGTTGAAGCGCGTCGGCGCCCAGTTCTGTTGCGGATCCCGATAGGCCTCGGGGAACCCGGTGATCATCGGCGATGTGAAAGGCTGCGTCACGCCCGCCGCAACTGCAATTTCGCCCAGCGATCCCTCGATCACATCAGCCACCAGATTGTCGGCGCGGATTTCCGCTCCGATCTTGGCCATGAGGTCGCCTGTGTCGCCGCGCCAGTAATTAACTTTCATGAATGGATATTTTTTCGAGAAAGCATCCGCAATTGGTCGCAACGCCTGATTGACGATAACGGTCGAATAGATCGTCACCACGCCTTCCTTGCGTGCGCCTTCAAGCACCAGCTCGTTTCGATCGGCACCGGTATAGGTAAGGATATCCAGCGGTCCAGCCATGGCTGGCGCGGACAGCGCCACGGACGCCATGAACCCTGCGAGCATTGACCGCACCCGGCGATTTTTCCGACCGTCCATGTGTCTCTCCCTTGATGCGCCGATTTTCGGCGGCCTTTGTCTTCGCAGTCTAGGCTATTTTTTGCCTGATGACAGCCCGTTTCAAATATTGACCTTGCCATGTGTCAACGGCGGAGAGATTTCCGGCCAGCGTGGCGGAGTAAAAGTGGGCCAGTGGCGTGGAGGGTGCACCGACATGAAAAGGGGCCCCATGGGGCCCCTTTTCATGTCGGTGGCGAAAATTTTCCTCGGTCTATTTCGGGGTGATTTCGCCGGTCTGCGGATCCACGATTTCAGTCGCCGATTGATCGTCGGCGACCGCTCTGGAGTGCTTTCGGCGGCGCGTGGACTGGGCGAGGCGATAGCTTTCGCCGTTCATCGACAGAATATGGACGTGGTGAGTCAGTCGGTCGAGAAGCGCGCCGGTCAATCGTTCCGCGCCGAACACCGAAGTCCATTCCTCGAAAGGAAGGTTTGACGTTACGATGGTCGAGCCGCGCTCATACCTCTGGCTGAACACCTCGAACAGCAGTTCGGCGCCCGTCGTCGAGAGGGGAACGTAACCGAGCTCGTCGATGATCAGGAGCTTCACGCCGGCCAAGTCGCGCTGCAACTTCAGCAGCCGCCTCTCGTCGCGCGCTTCCATAAGTTGGTGAACCAGCCCAGCCGCCGTCGTGAATGTGACCGAGAATCCCTTTTGACAGGCCGCCAGTCCGAGGCTCAGGCCGATGTGCGTCTTGCCGGTGCCGGAGTTGCCAAGCGCGATGATATTGTCGCGGCGCAGGATGTATTCGCAGCGGGCGAGTTCGAGAACCAGCATCTTGTTGAGGCTGGGAATGGCCGTGAAGTCGAACGTATCGAGGCTCTTGACCGCGGGAAAGCGCGCCTGGCGAATGCGCCGTTCGACAACGCGCCGTTCGCGATCGATCAGTTCCAGTTCGACCAATCGCAAGAGATAGGCCGCGTGATCGATCCCCTCGCGGGCCGCTTCTCTGGCAACCTTGTCGTACTCGCGCAGGATGGTGGGCAGCTTGAGTTGCTTGAGATGATGCCCGAGCAGAAGTTGTGGCGTTCCGCTCGTCGTTCCCGACGGCATCGCCTGCGCGGCGGCGGGCTTGCCGGCTTTGTTCGCGGCGCTCATGCCGCGCTCCCGGACACGAGCACAGCATAGTCGGTCGCCAATGTTGTTCTGACGCTCGTCCTCGGTAGATAGGGATAACTTGCCAGATTGAGACGCGGCGGCCGCTTCTCGATGCGAGCCAGCACGATCTGCTTGACCGCGTCAAAGCCAATCGCTCCGAGCCGGATCGCGTCGTTCACCGCGCCGGCGACGATCTCCTTGGGCGCCGCCTCCATAAGGCGCAGCACCTGGATGAACTCCCGCTTGCCGCGATTGCCCATCCGGGCTTCGAGGAGATGCCGCAAATGCTGAAAGCCTTCCGGCAGATCCCAGCCTTGCAACGCCGCCGCCTGGTCAAGGGCATTTGGCTTCATCTCGATCAGCGCGAGATAATGCAGCGGGTCGTAAACGAAGACGCCCTGGCCGTAGGACCGCGCGTGACGGGCAATCTCCGTCCCGCGACATAGAATCACCACCTCCTCGACGAAGCCCTTCACCAGGACCTCCTGGAACCCGTAAGCCGTCGGGGCTGAATAATCATTGCCGCGATAGCGCACCAGCGCGGTGGACGATACCCGCGCGGCGCGCTTCTCGCAGGGCTCCAGCGGCACGGCGGGCAACGCGTCGAGAGCGGTGACATCGGCGATCAAGCGTTCGCCGATCGTCTCGTGATGACGCCCGGCCCGGTCTGATTGTCGGCCAACGCAACTTTTGCTCAGCATGGCGTTGAGCGCTTCGTAGTTCGACGCCACTGGGATCGGCGTCATGAAGTTCGCGCGCGCATACTTCACGAGCCCCTCGACCTTGCCCTTGTCGTTGCCTTTCCCGGGTCGTCCGAACCTATCCTTGAACAGGTAGTGGCTGACCAGTTCGGTGAACGCGCGCGTGCGCTCTCGCCGGCCGTCCCCGCAGATCTTCGCCACCGCGATCTTGAGATTGTCATAGAGAATCGACACCGGGACGCCGCCGAAGAACGCGAATGCCGACACGTGTCCGTCGAGGAAAGCCTCGGTCGTCTCCGCCGGATACGCCTTGACGAAGCAAGCATCCGACTGCGGCAGGTCCATACAGAAGAAGTGGATCTTCTGCCGCACGCCGCCTATCACCCCCACCGCTTCGCCGAAATCTACCTGCGCATGGCCAGGAGGGTGCGCCAGGGGCACGAAAGTCTCGCGTCCCCGAGCCCGCTCAATCCGAACGTGATCCTTGACGACCGTGTAGCCGCCGGCAAAGCCATGCTCATCGCGAAGTCGCTCGAATATCCGCTTGGCCGTGTGTCGCTGCTTTACCGGCGCTGTTCGGTCAGATTCCAGGATTGCCTCGATCACTGGGATCAAAGGACCCAACTTCGGCTTCTGCGGAGGCCGTTGCCGAACATACCCGGGCGGCATCGAGAACCGACACATCTTCGAAATCGTCTCTCGGCTCAATCCAAAAACACGAGCCGCTTCCCGCCTGCTTTTGCCATCATTGAAGACAAACTGCCGAACCGCCGCATAAACCTCCACGACAAACATCCCTTCGGCTTCCCTTCGTCCAAAAGACAAGGAAACGCCTTACCACTGGCTGGATTTTACTCCGCCGCGGTCGCAAGTCGCGCCGCTCCAGTGGCCAGCTTTGTCACCGCCGCGCACACCATCGAGCGTTCAAAGTGGAATTTTAGTGCAAAACAGTTTTTGAAGCTAACGCGGTCCTTGGAACTGGTTGACGGGGCGGAGCAGACAGCTACTCAGCTCTCCCAAGCTCTAGGGTCTGCGGCATGTTGCGGCAAGCGAATGGTTGTTCTTAGCCCGCCGTCTCGTCGATTTTGGAAGTGCAGGCTCCCTCCATGCACATCGGCGATCATCTTTGCTATGGAGAGACCAAGACCGGCGCCTCCAGTGAGGCTGTTGCGCGACATATCGAGCCGTTCGAAGGGTTTGAGAAGCCGGTCTATCACCCCTGCGGCAAGAC
>CANJWR010000038.1 GCA_947478455.1 Beijerinckiaceae bacterium
CGTGAAGGCTTACGGGCAGGCGATTTTCCGCTCGCTCCGCAAGCATTTCGGCAACAAGATCCCGGAGACGATCATCGAGCCGGGTCGCGGCATGGTCGGCAGCGCCGGGATCATCGAGGCGGAAGTCGTCCTGATCTCGAAGAAGTCCGAGCAGGACACGGTGAAGTGGGTCTATCTCGACATCGGCAAGTTCAACGGACTGGCCGAGACCATGGACGAGATGATCCGTTATCCGATCCGCACCGAGCAGGATGGCGACGAGACCGAGTTGTGCATTGTGGCGGGACCGACCTGCGACTCTGTCGATGTGCTGTACGAAAAGGATCCTTATCCGCTCCCGATCAGCCTTGAGATCGGCGCGAAGGTTCTGTTCGAAGGCACGGGCGCCTATACGACGACGTATTCCTGCGTCGGCTTCAACGGCTTCCCGCCGCTCAAGTCCTACGTGATCTGAGCTGATCACGCCTTGAGCCTGCCTCTCCCGCTCTTCGGGAGAGGTTTCAAATCTCCACAGTCCCGGACGGCCCCTGCGCAAGCAGGGGTGCGAGGTTCGTCTTGACCATCCCTTGAGGAGGCGAAGATGACCACGATGAATATTGCTGCGCCCCGCGCCGAAGACATCGCCGTCGCCACGATGGCCGACCGCGCACGTCTGCGCATTGTCGACGAGACCGCCACTGATGTGACCGCCCGCGAGGCCTTGCTGGACGCGGCTTTCGGCGCATCGCGTTTCGCCAAGAGCTCGGAGCGCATGCGCGAGGGCCGTGCGCCGGCGCGCGGCCTTGCCTTGTCGGCGCATCTCGACGGCGCACTTGTTGGCACCATTCGCCTCTGGCACATCCAGTCCGAATCCGGTCATGCGGCTCTTTTGCTGGGTCCGGTGGCGGTGGCTGCCTCGAAACAGTCGCTCGGCATCGGCGGCGCGTTGATCCGCGAAGCTTTGCAGCGCGCCCGTGCACGCGGCCACAAGGCTGTGATTCTCGTCGGCGACGAGCCCTACTATCGGCGCTTCGGCTTCGAGCGTCGGCATACGCTTGCGCTCGACATGCCGGGGCCGGTTGATCCCGAGCGATTCCTCGGGCTTGAACTGGTCGCGGGCGCACTGGAAGGCGCAACAGGATTGCTGCGCCCCACCGGGCCGCGCGCCGCGCGGTCGCCGCAATTGCGCGCAGCGAAAGCCGTCCGGGCGGCCTGATCGGATTCGCACGCGTCATTTTCCATGCCGGAAAGGCGATCTTGACCCTCGGGTCGCGGTCTGTTTCATGGCCGTGACTCATTTTCAGGCTTTGGTGGCCCCAGCGGTCCCGGCCCATTCAAAACAATCACGGAGAACGAGATGACCAACTGGCCCAATCACGGCCGTATCGATGGCGCTATCGTGGTGATCGGCTTCGGGTCGATCGGCAAGGGCGTGCTGCCCTTGATCGAGCGTCACTTCCAGTTCGACCGGCAGCATCTGGTGGTCATCGATCCTGATGATTCCGATCGCGCGTTGCTCGACGAACGTGGCATCCGCTTCATCCAGACGGCGCTGACCCGCGAGAACTATCGCGACGTTCTCAAGCCGCTGCTGACGGCCGGCAAAGGTCAGGGTTTTTGCGTCAATGTCTCGGTCGACACGTCTTCGCTCGCCATCATGGAATTCTGTCGCGAGATCGGTTCTCTCTATATCGATACGGTGATCGAGCCGTGGCCGGGCTTCTATTTCGACAAGACGCTCGGTCCCGATGCGCGCACCAACTATGCGCTGCGCGAAACGCTTCTGGCTGCGCGTCGTCGTAACCCGGGCGGGACGACTGCCGTGTCCTGCTGCGGCGCGAACCCCGGCATGGTGTCGTGGTTCGTCAAGCAGGCGCTGGTCAATCTCGCCAATGATCTGGGCGACAAGAGTCCGGAGCCGACGACCCGTGCCGAATGGGCGGCGCTCGCGCAGCGTCTCGGCGTGAAGGGCGTTCATATCGCGGAGCGCGATACGCAGCGCGCCAAGTCGCCCAAGCCTATGGACGTGTTCGTCAACACCTGGTCGGTCGAGGGCTTTTTGTCGGAAGGCATGCAACCGGCCGAACTCGGCTGGGGCACGCACGAAAAGTGGATGCCGCCCAACGCCGGCACGCATCGGGAAGGCTGCGGCGCAGGCATATTCCTCAACCAGCCGGGTGCCAATACACGCGTCCGCTCATGGACGCCCACGCCCGGTCCGCAGTTCGGCTTTCTCGTGACGCATAACGAGGCGATCTCGATCTCGGATTATTATACCGTGCGCGACGCCTCCGGTCAGGCCGCCTATCGTCCGACCTGCCACTACGCCTACCATCCATGTAACGACGCCGTTCTGTCGCTGCATGAAATGTTCGGCCGCGCCGGAAAGATGCAGGAAGATCATCACATTCTGGGTGAAGCAGAAATCCTTGACGGCATCGATGAACTCGGCGTGCTGCTCTACGGCCACGGCAAGAACGCCTACTGGTACGGGTCGCAATTGTCGGTGGAGGAAACTCGCCGCATCGCTCCCTACCAGAACGCCACGGGCCTGCAGGTCACATCCGCAGTGCTCGCCGGTATGGTCTGGGCGCTGGAAAATCCGAACGGCGGCATTGTCGAAGCCGACGAGATGGATTTCCGTCGCTGCCTCGAAGTGCAGACGCCTTATCTGGGGCCGGTGATCGGCGCCTACACGGACTGGACGCCGTTGCAGGATCGTCCGGGCTTCTTCCCGGAAGACATTGACGACAGCGATCCGTGGCAGTTCCGCAACGTGCTCGTGCGTTAATCGATTCTGCGGCAGCGCTCGACCATCTTGCCGCGTGCTGCCGAACTGGCTTTGGTTCAGAAACACAATCGGAGGACACCATGAGGAAACTTGTGCTTGCAGGCCTTTTCGCCCTTTCGGCGACCGGCGCGATGGCGGCCGATCAGGCCTTGATCGACGCAGCGAAGAAGGAAGGCGAGGTCAACTGGTACACGTCACAGATCGTCAACCAGTTTGTCGTGCCGGCCAAGGACGCGTTCGAGAAGAAATACGGCGTCAAGGTGAATTACATTCGCGGCGACGCCAGCGATCTCGTGCTGCGCATCACCAATGAGGCGCGCGCGGGCCGCGTGCAGGCCGACGCTTATGACGGAACCGCCACATCCGCCGGCCTCAAGAAGGACGGCCTCGCGCTGAAATGGACGCCCGCCGACGCGATGCGCAACGGCAAGGATTACGTTGATCCGGAAGGCTACTGGGTCGCCACCAATCTTTACATCCTGACCCCCGGCTACAACACGCAGCTTGTTAAAAAGGGCACCGAGCCGCGCACCTTTCAGGATCTGCTCGATCCGAAATGGAAGGGCAAGATGGCCTGGGCGACGACGCCCAACTCATCGTCCGCGCCGGGCTTCATCGCCGCCGTTCTGGCCGAAATGGGCGACGAGAAAGGCGTCGCCTATCTGCGCGAACTCGCGAAGCAGAACATCGCCGGCATGAGCGTCGCGGCCCGTCAGGTGCTCGATCAGGTTATCGCCGGCGAATATCCGATTGCGCTGCAGATATTCAATCATCACACGGTTATCAGCGCCGCACAGGGCGCGCCGTCCGACTGGATTCCCATGAACCCGGCGCTCGGCGTGTTTTCGGTTGCCGGAGTTACGAAGGACGCCCCGCATCCGAACGCCGCGAAACTGCTGGTCGATTTCCTGTTCTCTCCTGAAGGCCAGCAGGTTTTCAGCAAGGCCGGCTATATTCCGGTCGACCCCAATGTCCCGGCGCCGGCCGCCGGGTTGCGTCCTGACGGCAAGGATTTCCGCGCCGTCTTCATGACGCCCGAAGCCATCGACGCCGCGATGCCGAAATGGACGAAGATCTACAACGATCTGTTCCGCTGACGAACGGCGAATCATTCGACGCCATGACGGAAAAGCCGTCATGGCGTTCGCATCAAAGCCACTAAGCTACAACCAGCCGCGTTTGCGGAAATACATCACCGGCACCATGGCGGTGATAACCATCAGGCACAGGGCCATAGGGTAGCCGTATTCGAAATCGAGCTCCGGCATGTGCTTGAAGTTCATGCCATAGATCGACGCGACCAGCGTTGGCGGCATCAGGCACACCGCAGCGATCGAGAAGATCTTGATGATCTGGTTCTGCTCGAGATTGATCAGACCCAGCGTCGCATCGAGCATGAAATTGATTTTGGTCGTCAGATACGACGTGTGGTCCGTGAGAGCGGTGATGTCGCGCAGATTGGTGCGGACGCGTGCGCGCGCCTCCTTGTTACCGCCGTCATCGGTCTCGAAAACGGCGGCGTGATAGGTGAGCACGCGGTTCAGGCTGACGAGGCTTTCGCGAACCATCGAGAGGAGATCGCCCTCACGACCAATGTTCACCAGAGCCCGCTGGAAGTCGCGACTCTTGGTGGCGCGTCCCTTCTTGTCCTCGTGATGGAATACTTCGCGCGAGATGCCGTCGACCTTCAGGCCAACCCGTTCCAGCGCATCCGCGAGCCGATCGATCAGCGCCTCGATGAGCCCGATCATGATCTGCTCGCCATTGCTGCACGGCACGGTGCCGGGCCGTTGTGCACGCATCGCAAAGGTCAGGAACGGACGCGGCTCCGCATAACGCACCGTGATGAGCGTCGTGTCTTTCAGAATGAGCGTGACAGGCGACGTCATCGGCTCGTCCGTATCCATATGGACGATGGACGTAAACGTCATGAATTCCGCGCCGTTCTCGTTATACAGGCGCGAGGAGACCTCGATCTCCTGCATTTCTTCGCGGGTCGGAATGGAGATGCCGACGATCTGCTCAACGAACCGGTCTTCATCCGGCGTCGGATTGAACAGGTCGAGCCATGGCGTGGGCTGATCGGGCATGGCGGAACGACTGGCGTCCGCGAGATCGATATCGCGGGGCACGAGCTGTTCATTCTCTCGCGTATAGACGCGCAGCATGCTTCGTCCCCCGAATTCCCAAAAGCCGCGTGAGCGGCGCTTGCGTCAAGCGCGTGTGTCGATGGCTGATCCCAGCTATGGCAGGTGGACTACGGCTGCGTCGTCCGTTCCGGGTCGCCCGGCAACGGCAATTCAGTCGACGTCTGAACCGCCATTGCCAGCAATGGTGCGGCGCGTCAACCGCTAATTCTCGCCGGTCGACAGAAGCCGTCCGGGTCTACTCGGCCGCTATTCTGTCGGCCTCGCCCGAAGCCCGGAATCGCGCCAGCAATTGCTCTTCTTCGGTGCGTGCTGCCGCAAGATGCCGCAGTTTGACATGGCCAAATCCCCGGATTTTTTCGGGGATCGACGCCAGCGCGACGGCTGCCGCATGATTACCGGGCGCGAGACGCTCCGCGATTTCGCCAAGCAGCTTCTCGTAGTCGGCAATAAGCCGCCGTTCCGTCCGGCGTTCCTGAGTATAGCCGAAGACATCCAGTACGCTGCCGCGCAGACCCCGGAACCGCGACAGCAATCGGAACGCCTGCATCATCCAGGGTCCGAAGGTTGTTTTCCGCAAATGACCGGACTGCGGATCACGCCGGCCCAAAATCGGCGGAGCAAGATGAAACTCAAAGGTCAGATCGCCCTCGAACGTCGCCGCAACCTGACGGGCGAACGCGCCATCCGAGTAGAGGCGCGCGACTTCGTATTCGTCCTTCACAGCCATCAGCTTGAAAAGATATCTGGCGACTGCTTCGGTCAGGCCGCTCTTGCCTGGAATTCGCGCTGCCTCGATTTCGCGGATGCGTGCGACGGCATTTTTATAGCGCTCCGCATAGGCGGCGTTCTGGTAGTCGGTGAGAAACGCGACGCGGCGCGCAATCATCTCGTCGGGCGTCTGCGACAGCGTCCGCAAGCCGCGCAATGGCGCGACAAGATTGTTCACCGCCCGCGGATCGGCCGCCGCCCAGCGTCCCCACCGGAACGCCTCGATATTCATCCGCACGGCTTGTGCATTGAGCTCTATGGCGCGTTCGATCGCCTCCGCCGACACCGGGATATGTCCGAGTTGATAGGCATGGCCGAGCATGAACATGTTTGTGGCGAGCGACGTGCCGAGCAGGGCTGTCGCAAGGCCGGACGCATCCACGAACGTGGCGCGGTCGCCCGCAGCCTCCTCGATGGCGCGGCGAATGCGCTTTGGCTGCAACGAAAAGTCGGCATCGCGTGTGAAGTCGCCCGGATAGGTCTCGGCGATGTTCACCACAACATGTGTCTGCCCCTTGCGGACGGAGGCCAGAACCTTCCTGCCGCCCGACACGACGAGATCGCAGCCGAGCACCAGATCGGCTTCGCCTGCGGCGATGCGGATGGCGTGAATGTCATCGGGATGCGCGGCAAGTTTCACATGGCTGAAAACGGCGCCGCCCTTTTGCGCAAGGCCCGCCATGTCGATCAGCCCGCAGCCCCGGCGCTCCAGATGCGCCGCCATGCCCAGAATGGCCCCGATGGTGACGACGCCCGTGCCGCCGATACCGTCGACCAGAATTCCGAAAGGCTTTTGCGCGAGGCTCGGCCGCACGGGTTCGGGCAGCTCTGCCCAGTCGGCGGTCGCGTCCGCATCATGAACAATCCGCTTCGGCTTCGCGCCATGCACGGTCACGAACGCCGGGCAGAATCCGTTGACGCAGGAAAAGTCCTTGTTGCAGCTCGATTGATCGATGGTGCGTTTGCGGCCGAATTCGGTTTCGAGCGGCTGCACCGAAACGCAATTGGATTTGACGCCGCAATCCCCGCAGCCTTCGCACACAAGCTCGTTGATGATGACGCGCTTGTCGGGATCGGGAAATGTCCCGCGTTTGCGGCGGCGGCGTTTTTCGGCCGCACAGGTCTGGTCGAAGATCAGCACTGTGCAGCCGGGCGTCGCGGCGAGTTCACGCTGGACGGCGTCGAGATCGTCGCGGTGATGGATGGTGGCTGCTGTGGGCCATTCTTCGTTCGCCGGATATTTGTCCGGTTCGTCGGTGACGATCGCGATACGCCGCACGCCTTCCGCCGCCACCTGCCGCGCCACGCCCGACACGGTGAGGACGCCGTCGTTTTTCTGTCCGCCGGTCATCGCCACGGCGTCGTTGTAAAGAATCTTGTACGTGATGTTCGTGCCCGTTCCGACCGCCCAGCGGATCGTCAGCGAACCCGAATGATTATAGGTGCCGTCGCCGATGTTCTGGAACATATGCGGTCGCTTCGAGAACGGCGCCTCGCCGACCCAGTTCGCGCCCTCGCCGCCCATCTGGGTGAAGCCCTCGGTCTCGCGATCCATCCACTGCACCAGATAGTGACAGCCGATGCCCGCATAGGCGCGCGAACCCTCCGGCACTTTGGTGGATGAGCTGTGCGGGCAGCCCGAACAGAAATAGGGCGTGCGTCCCGAGACATCCTGCGTTGTCTGCAGGACAGACTGCGCATGTTTGAGTTGCGCAACGCGCGCGACAAGATCGCTGTCGGCATGATACCGCAGGAGGCGTTCGCCGATCGCAACAGCAATGTCGTTGGGATCGAGCGCGCCCTTGGCGGGGAAAAGCCAATTACCCTGTTCGTCCTTCTTGCCGATGCAGACCGGCTGATCGGGCGTTCCGTAAAGCTCCTCTCGCAATTGCGCTTCGATGAGCGAGCGCTTTTCTTCGACCACGATGATCAGATCGAGGCCTTGCGCAAAGGTGCGCAGCTCCTGCGGAACCAGCGGCGACACGCAACCGAGTTTGAGGAGCCGCAGGCCAAGTTCGTTGGCGCGCACTTCGTCGATTCCGAGATCGTCCAGCGCCTGCCGCACATCGAGATATGATTTTCCTGCGGTGATGATGCCGATCCTTGCATTGGCGCCGCCTGAGGTCACAATCCGGTTGAGCGGATTTGCGCGAAGCCATGCGAGCGTCGCATCGCGTTTGTAGTCGTGGAGGCGCGCTTCCTGCGTCAATACGGGATCGCGCGGCCGTATGTTCAGCCCGCCCGGCGGAAGCATGAAATCAGACGGAGTTTTCCACGGCGTCTGTGCAACGGCGACGTCGATAGATGCGGTAGATTCCACCGTATCCTTGACGCATTTGATGCCGACCCAGACGCCCGCGTAGCGGCTCAACGCCCATCCATACAGACCGTAATCGAGAATTTCCTGCACGCCTGCTGGCGCCAGAACCGGCATCACAACTTCGACAAAACGAAATTCTGACTGATGCGCCGTGGTGGAAGATTCCGCCGTGTGATCGTCGCCCATGAGAGCCAGCACGCCGCCGTTCGGAGAGGTTCCGGCAAGATTGGCGTGACGAAAGACATCGCCTGAGCGATCGACGCCCGGCCCCTTGCCGTACCAGATCGAAAACACGCCGTCGTATTTTCCCTCGCCGCGTATCTCGGCCTGTTGCGCGCCCCACACGGCGGTGGCGGCCAGATCCTCGTTGAGGCCGGGCGTAAAGACGATTTCGCCGGCCGTGAGCAACGCGCCGGCGCGTTCAAGCTGCTGGTCGAGCCCGCCCAGCGGCGAACCCCGATAGCCGGTGATAAAGCCTGCCGTGTTCAATCCGGCGCGACGGTCGAGCTCCTTCTGCACAAGCAGCAGCCGCACGATAGCCTGCGAACCGGAAATGAACACGCGGGTCTGGTCGAGATCGTATTTATCGCCGAGCGATATGGGCGCGAGTCCGGCGGACTGGTTCTTGCCGGAGACATCACGAACTTGTGTGGACATCCCGAACCCTCCCACGACCTCAAGTGTGCAATTCGAGCGCCCTTATCGGCCCTTTTGGTGAATATATGTCAGCAATACTGACATTTTCAAGGCGAGGTGATTGCCGTAATTGTCGCCAAGGTTTGGCCGCATAGCCAGATACATATATCGTGCGTATCGAAAATCGCGTCTGAATCGGGAGGGCCTGAATAAATGGCCAGAAGGCTTGGTGCATTGCTGCTGCTGACTGCCGCAACTGTCGCGGCGTCGGCGATCAGGGCGTCGGCGCATCCCCATGTCTGGGTAGAAGCGACTGCCGAGATCATTTTCCGCGACGGCAAGGTCGAGGGCGTTCGGCACGCATGGACCTTTGACGATATGTATTCGGCCTTCGTCACCCAGGGCGTAGGCAAGAATCCAGCGGCGCCGAGCGAGGACGAACTGAAGCCCATTGCCAAATCGAATATGGAAAGTCTGGCAGAGTTCGAATACTTCACCGTCATGAAGGCTGAGGGTGCCAAGACCGATTTCGCCCCGCCCGTCGATTATTCCATGTCTCAGGACTCCAAAAAGCTCGTGACGCTGAAATTCACGCTGCCGCTAAAGACGCCAGCGAAACTCGACGGCACGTTCAAATTTCAGGTCTTTGATCCAAACTATTTCGTCGCCTTGACGCTCGAAAAGGAATCCGCCGTGAAGCTCATCGGCGCGCCGGCAGGATGCGCCCACAAGATGATCGCGCCCGAGACCTTGTCGGAAGCCGACATCAAGACGCTGGAAGAATCCGCCGCAAGCGGGCTTCCGCCGGGCGTAGATTTCGGCATGAAGATGGCCGGCTATCTTGTGATCAATTGTCGTTGAGCATCGCATGAAACATTCATCGCGCCGGATTTTGTTTCGCAACCTCGCGCTGCTGGCGCTCGTTGCTGTGGGTGTTGTGGCAATAATCGGTGCGGGCGATGCGCTCGCGCAGGCGCGCAATCCGTTCAGCGTCGGCGTGTCCGAAGGCGGCGGTCAGGCGACCGGCGTTACAGGCTGGATTCTTGCGAGGCAAATTGAATTCGAGCGCCTCATCAGCGGCTCCGTGCGGGCGGTCAAAACCGACAGCGCGGCCCTGTGGGCGCTGATGGGCGTGTGTTTCGCCTACGGGGTCTTTCATGCGGCGGGGCCCGGCCACGGCAAGGCGGTGGTGGCTTCCTACATGCTGGCCAACGAACGTGCGCTGAAGCGTGGACTGATCATTTCGTTCATGGCCGCCATCCTGCAGGGCGTTGTGGCGATTTCAATTGTCGGGGTGATGGCGTTGTTGCTGAACGCAACGTCGAAAAGCATGCGCGACGCCGCAAGCGTGGTCGAGATCGCCAGCTATGCGGGCATTGCGGCGCTGGGCCTTTATCTGGTCTGGACCAAGGGCAGGGGCTTTCTGGCGGCGCTGCGTGGGCATGACGATCACCACCATGCGCACGATCATCACGCGCACGACCATCATGCCCATGACCACCATGGTCATGATCATCACGCACCTGCCGCCAAGGCCGTCCCGCATGGCCATGCCGGGCATGTTCATGACGAGAATTGCGGCCACTTCCACGCGCCCGATCCGCGTACGCTCGGCGAAGGCTTTTCTTGGGGAACCGCAATCGCGACCGTGTTCGCCGCAGGCTCTCGGCCCTGTTCGGGCGCGATCCTCGTGCTGGTTTTTTCGCTCGCGCAGGGAATTTTCTGGGCCGGAATCGGCGCGACGATTGCGATGTCGGTCGGCACCGCTCTGACCACCGGCGCGCTCGCCGCAATAGCGGTGTTCGCCAAGTCGCTCGCCCTGCGGTTTACCGGCGAATCCTCGAAGCGCGGCCTGATCCTCGGGCGCGGCTTTGAATTCGTGGCGGCCTGCGTGGTGTGCTTTCTGGGCGTCAGCCTGCTGATCGGCTCGTCGGTCGGCGGTTAGTCAGTTCCAAAAACCTAGAATCCCGACGCCCCGCCGTCGGCGCGCGGATCGTGCACGGCTTCCACGCGCCCGCGCGGATGCCGCACAATAGCTCCTGCGTGCCCGACTGTGTCGGAATAACCGTCGCGCAGAATCTCCACCTGATGCCCGGCCTTTTCCAGCGCGCGCGTCAGCGAGGGATCGAAACGGTCTTCAACCTTCAGCGATGTGCTGGTTTCGCCCCATGTGCGGCCGAGCAGGAAGCGCGGCGCATCCACCGCATCCGCCAGCCCCATGCCGCCCAGATAGCGGGTGAAGACCTGCGCCTGAAACTGCGGTTGTCCGTCGCCGCCCATTGAACCGTAGGGCATCACGCGGCCATCGTCGAAAACCGCCATGGCCGGATTGAGCGTGTGAAATGGCCGGCGTCCGGGGACAAGCGGATTGAGCGCCTTCTCGTCGAGCGAAAACGACACGCCGCGATTTTGCATCAGCACGCCGGTGCGCGGCAGCACGCAGCCCGAGCCATATTCCCAGTAGATCGATTGGATATAGGACACCGCAATCCCCTGATCGTCGACCGCCCCCATCCACACTGTGTCGCCTTTGGCGGGCGGCAGCGGATAGGGCCCAGCGCGGTCTTTCGAAATGGCGTGAGCCTGTTCTTCCAGAAATGCGGGCGTCAGAAACTCGTCCGTGTCGTGCTTCACATGCCCGAAATCCGTCACCACGCGGTCGCGCACCGCAAAGGCGCGCTTTACGCATTCAACCAGCCCGTGCAGATGCTCGAAGCTCTCCACATGACGCACGCCCAGCCGGTCGAAGATTCCAAGAATGATCAACGCCGCCAGCCCCTGCGTGGGCGGGGGCGCATTGTAGTGCCGCCGCCCCGGCAGTTTGAGTTCGAGCGGCGCGCGCATGACGGCCTGATATTTCTCGATGTCGCGCCGCGTCACCGGCGAGCCGATGCGTTCCAGATCGCTGGCGATCTCGCGACCCACATCGCCGCGATAGAAATCCGACAGCCCGGCGTCGCCCAGCCTCTCCAGCGTGGCGGCCAGCCGTTCCATCTTGCGCAGATGCCCCGCTGTGGGAATCTTTCCCTCGTGCAGAAAAATCTCCGCAAAGCCCGGCGCGGCGAATAGTTCCGCCTGCTCGTTGGGCGCACCCCGCGCCTCGCAGGCCGTCACCGCGCAGCCGTTGCGGGCTTGCGAGACCGCTGCCGAGAGCAGGTCGCGCACCGACAGCCTGCCGCCGCCGGATTTCGAATAATCGTAAGCGAGGCTCCAGCCGCCCACCGCGCCCGGCACGGTCAGCGCCGCCAGCGGCCCGCGCGACGGGATGCGCTCGTGTCCCTTGTCCCAGTAAAAGCGGTTCGTGGCCTTTTCGCCCGCATAGCCGCAGGCCTCGATATAGCGCACCCGGCCCTTCGGCTCGCGGATCAGCCAGAAGGCGTCGCCCCCCACGGCGTTCATATGCGGATAGACCACCGCAATGGAGGCCGCCATGGCGATCATCGCCTCGATGGCGTTGCCGCCTTCCAGCAGAATGGCCCGGCCGGCATCCGCCGCCGCCGTATGGGGCGCGACGACGGCCGCCGCGCCGAAGGTGGGGGTCTCGATCATGTGCGATGTTCCTGCCGGGCCGGTTGCTTGCGCCCGGCCTGTCCATGCTATAGTGGCGGACGTCCTTCACCGAAAGCCCGAACCCCGGGCGCGCCTTCGCCGGAGCAGACCTTGGCCGACAAGAAACCTCTCCACCTCGAGAACCTCACCACCATCGTCAGCGTGGCGATTCTGGTCGGCACCGAGCTCGTCGGCGTCTCCTGGGCGGCCGGCTGGGCCATCGGCGGCCTGTTCCAGTTGCCTCCGGTCGTCAGCATCGCGGTGGAAGTGATCGGCGGCTGTCTGGGCCTGCTCGGCCTGTATTATTTCGTCCGCGCTGCGCTCAAGGTTGAGCCGATCCGCGGATAATCAGCACTTTCTTTGATCTGTGCCCGAACGGCCCCCGAGATTTTGCTCCATAAGCATGTTCCGTTGACATCCGCATTTGAAGGAAGTCGGAACCATGCCCGGAACGAACCTGACTCACAGTCGCACCGCGCAGACTTTCCATTGGCTGACGGCGATCCTTGTTCTGATCGCCTTCATCGCCAGCGTCGGCGGACCTGAATCGCGTGTCTATTCGGTTGAAAATGCGTCAGCGCTTCGGCTGCACGAAACGCTCGGGACAATCGTTTTCATCCTGACATGCCTGCGCTTGCTATGGCGCGCGGTGGATACGCAACCCGCTCCGGTGGCGATGCCCGACTGGATGCAGACGCTCTCCAAACTCGTGCATTGGGCACTGTTCGCCTTGCTGCTCCTCACGCCCGTCACGGCTGTTCTGGGCGCGTGGATGGAAGGCCATGCGCTGACGCCGTTCGGCCTGGCGATTCAGCCCATGATCGGTGAATCGAAGGTGCTGGGAGCCACGATCTCTGATATTCATGGAATGCTGGGAGATGCGATCATCTGGCTTGCGGGGCTGCACGCCGTCGCCGCCATTTATCACCACATCTGGCTGCGGGACGAAGTTCTGACCGCCATGACGCCCTGGCTCAAACGCCGGTCATAACAGGGCCTCGTCCCGTTCAATCGCACGGCCTCAACGCCACCACATCCGCCTTCTCGGCCGCATCCGCAATCGGCCGGCAAACCCCTTCCGCACAAAGCCGCCAGCCCTGCGGCTGCGAGTCCGAGCGGCGCAGCTGCACTTCCGGCAGGGGGCCGATGGCTGGCGTCCAGCGCCACCAGACGCCGTCGAACCGCGCATCGGCGGGCATTTCCATGCCAGCCCCCATGCTCTCGATGCGCGCCTCGATCGGCCGGATGGTCGAGGCGTCGACCTGCCAGTCTTCCTCCCAGCGGGTTTTCTCGATGGAGTGAATCCATGTCAGCGTGAAGGCAGCCGTCGCGATGCGGGTGATGGTCGCGCCCGCGATCACGCACAGGCTCATGCGGCTGCCCGCTTCGCGTCGAGCCAGTTCCAGCCGGTGACGATGGCGCAGCACGCAAACGCCAGATGATCGCTCCAGGCGAATGGCGCTATGAACAGCAGGATACCGGCGATCGCCAACGATCTCTGCAAGGCGTTGGTGCGACAGAACAGATACCCGATGGCCGCAATGCCGGTGATGTAGATCGTCGTGCTGGCCTTGAAGAACACCCAGACCACCTCGATCCAGTAGCCGTATTTGGCCGCGACTTCGCCGCCTGCCTGCAGCATCAGCGAAGGATCGTAAACGCCCATGAAGGGGATCAGAAATCCGGCCAGCGCAATGCGCGACGCCTGCCAGCCGATCTCGTCAGGCGATGCTTTCGCAATTGGGGCAGCGGCCAGAGCCGCCAGCGCCACCGGCGGCGTGAGGTCCGCAATGATACCGTAGTAGAACACGAACATGTGGCTGACGATCAGCGGCACGCCGAGTTTCAGCAACGCCGGCGCAGCCAGTGACGCGGTGATGATGTAGGTCGGAATCGTCGGCAGGCCGGTGCCAAGAATAAGCGACGTCAGCATCACCAGCAGCAGGCAGAAGAACAGCGAGTCGCGCCCGAACGACACAATGTAATTGCCGAAGGTGGTCGCCGTGCCGGTGAGCGAAAGAACGCCGATGACGGTGCCAACAATCGCGCACGCAAGCCCCACCGGCAGCGCCTGCCGCGCGCCCTCCGCCAGGACATCGCGGCAGATGGCGAGTGTCTCGCGTCCCCCGCGCGTGAATGCGCAGAGCAGGACCAGCGCTCCGATGAGAGCGATCATCACCTGCACGCCATATTTGAGCAGCGATCCGGCGATGAGGCCCGTGACGACCCAGAACACGACCCGCATGGCGCGCGCCCGAAGGTTCAGCGCAACTGCTGCGCCGAGGATCATCACCACCGTAAGGCCAAGGCCGACCGAGCCGGAGAATAACGGCGTGAAGCCGTCCATCAGCAGAACGATCAGGATCACCAGCGGCAATGCCAGATGCCACTGGCGCTTGATGGCGGCCATCGGGCTCGGCAGATCGGCGCGCGGAATGCCCATCAGATTATATTTGCCGGCTTCCAGATGAACCATCCAGAAGGCTGACGCAAAATACAGGATTGCCGGAATGATCGCGGCTTTGACGATCTCCGAATATTGCACGCCGATATTCTCGGCCATGATGAACGCCACTGCGCCCATCACGGGAGGCATGATCTGCCCGCCCATGGAGGCTGTTGCTTCCACACCGCCCGCAAAAGCCGGCTTGTAGCCGAAGCGCTTCATCAACGGGATCGTGAACTGGCCGACCGTCACGACATTCGCCACGCCCGAGCCCGAGATTGTGCCCATGAGGGCCGACGAAATCACCGCCACCTTTGCCGCGCCGCCGCGCGCCCAGCCCACCAGCCCCAGCGCCACATCGTTGAAGAGCTGGATCATGCCGGCGCGTTCCAGAAACGCTCCGAACAGGATGAACAGAAAGATGTAGGTCGCCGAAATGCCCGTGGGCGTGGCGTAGATGCCTTCCGTGCCGAAGCCGAGCTGCTCGACGATCTGGTCGAACGAGTAGCCGCGATGATCGAGCGGGCGCGGCAGATACTGGCCAAACAATCCGTAGGCCACGAAGGCGAGACAGATGAGCGGAAGCGACGGCCCCATCAGTCGCCACGAGACGCCGAACAGGATCGCCATGCCACCGACGCCCAGCGCAAGATCGAGATTGGTCAGATCGCCCGTACGGTTGACGAGATCGAAATAGAAAACCCAGTGATAGATGCCGACTGCGAAGCCCGCGACGCCGAGGCCCCATCCGAGCAGCCTCATAGGGGTCGATTCAAACTTGTGATTGGCGATCAGGGCACACGAGACCAGCACCAGAAAGCCCACATGCATCGCGCGCAAGGCCTGCGCTGGCAGAAATGCATAAATGGAGGTCACGAGCTGGAAGGTCGAAAACACAAAGGCGACGACAAACAGGGCCGTCCCCCACACGCCCGGTCCCCAGCCGGGCGGCAGACCGTGTTCAAGATCATCGACGGGCGCGGCCGCCGCATGGGCGAGCGAGAGGGCGTCGTCGGTGTCGGTTTGTGCGGTCATGGGAGGCTCGAATAAGCGGCGCGAAGTAGTGCGTCATTGGGGCGATCTTCGATCGCCAGAGAAGCGCAACGACGAAGCAATCCAGCACACATCATGTGGATTGCTTCGCGGGGCCGCAGGCCCCGCTCGCAATAGCGGTAAATGATGAATGCCCGCCCTACTTCATCACGCCTTTTTCGCGGAAGTATTTTTCCGCGCCGGGGTGCATCGGCACCGGCATGCCATCGAGCGCCTTCTTGACGTCGATGTCCTTCGCGGCCGAATGGGCGGCGACAAGGTCGGTCCCTGATTCATAGGTGAGCTTCGTCATCTGGTAGGCGAGATTGTCGGTCACGTCGGATCGCGTCACCAGATAGTTCACGACCGCCGCCGTCTCGATGTCGGCAGTCTGCCCGGAATAGGTGTTCTTCGGGATAATGCCCTTCACGTAGGGCGCGCCGATCTTGTCCACGATGGACGCCGGAATTTCCACCACGACGATTTCAACAGAGCTGGCCAGATCGCGGATCGCCGCAACGCCGAGGCCCGCCGATTGCAGCGTGGCGTCGAGCTGGCGGTTCTTCATCAGGTCCACCGACTCGGCGAAGGGCAGATATTCCACCTTGCCGAGATCCTTGTAGGTCAATCCGGCCGCCTGCAGGATCGCACGGGTGTTGAGTTCCGTGCCGGATTTCGGCGCGCCGACAGACAGGCTCTTGCCCTTCAGGTCAGCGAGAGTCTTGATGCCGCTGCCCTTGGTGGCGACGACCTGAATGAAGTTCGGGTAGATCGCCCCGATGCCGCGCAGCTTGGTCTGCTTGCCCTTGAAGCCGGCTTCCTCGTCTCCCGCCCACGCAAAGGCGAGGCTGTCGCCGAGCGTGAAAGCCAGTTCGCCCTTGCCCTGCTGCAGCAGGGTCAGATTTTCCACAGAGGCCTTGGTGGCCTGCACGTTGGGGCGGCTGCCGGGAATTTTGGAGCTGAAGATGTTCGAAAGCGCCACGCCCATCGGATAATAGACGCCCGAAGTGCCGCCTGTGAGCACGCCGATGAAATCTTGCGCGCGCGCGACCGGCGCAGAAAGTACAGAAAATGCGAGTGCCGCCGAAATTGCCGCCGAACGAATGCTGATGCTCATGTGTCACTCCCTGGCAACGCCGAAATGGCCGGCGCAGCACTGCCTGCATATTGTTTATGGATGAACCAGTTCTCAAGAAAAAAATAGCCCGGCGATCGGATGAGACAGCCGGGCGATCTGGTTCGAGACGGACTAGTAACGCGCCTTGATCCAGTCGCGCATGTAGTCGAACAGGTTTTTCATCGAGTTTGCATAGGCGTCCGGGGTCGGGCCGCACGGCACGCAGGGCGTGAAGCCGTGGGTCGCGCCTTCGATCACGACAAAATCCTTGTCCCGGCTGGCAGAGGCATCGAACATGCGCTCGTTGTCACCGACGAAGAAATAACCGCCCATCGCGGCGAACATCACCGGAACCGTGATCGACTGCACGGCGCACTGGGTCGAATTGTTGCTGGAACAATAGTCGATATCGTCCATGGAATTCTTTGCCCGCACCGCATTGGCGCTGAGGAACGACTTCACCGTGAAGGTGCGCGTGCCATCCTCATAGCGCAGATGTTTCTGGGCGTTGGAGGGATCTGCGACAGCCACGCTTTTGACAATCTCGTTGCTGCGGATCATGCCGTCGTTCTTCAGCAATTTGGCCGGCTTCACGGTGCTGGTGATGAAGGGAATTTGCGGATCGGTGAGGTACAGATAGGCGGCTGCGCCCGCGCCCGGACCCGACGGACCAGCGCGCGGAATGATCATGATGTCATTGTCCGGATAGGCATAGGAGCCCGCGCCCATCCGCTTCACCTTGTCGAGCGACTGGTCGATGAGGCGGTTCATGCGGGCGGCCTGCGCCTCGTAATAGCGCTTCTGGAACTCCGCCGCATAGGTCGAGCGTCCGTTGGGATTGTAGCCGTTGCGGGCGTCGTAGGGATCGAGTTCGGCGATCTTGCCGGTTGGAGGATTGTCCTCGCTGGCCACCGATGGGTTCATGGCGCGCAGCACCAGAACCGCATTGCTCGGATGCGCGTCGGCGAAGATGATGCCGTCCGCCTTCGGCAAGTCTGCCAGATCATTGCCGCACTGGACGATCTTGTTCGGGCCCTGACAATAGGCCGGACCCTTTTCGGCGACAGCCTGATAGAGGCTCATGGTCGGCCCGCCGCCGCTATGGCCGAACAGCAGCACCTTGCTGATTCCGGGCTGCTTGCGCAGGAAATTCACGCCTTCCTTCACGTCGAGCGGGATCTGCTCGAAAATCACCTGCGCCTCGTTGTTCACGAAACGGGTGTTCATGCAAAGAACCATGATGCCGCGCTTCGACATCTCGGTGCAGGCAGGGTGGCGCATGTAGTTGGAGGTGCGATGCATGACGATCATCGCCACCGTCGGGGCGGGGCCGGAATCCGGCTTGTAAAGCGCTCCATCGGCGCGCCCGAGCGTCAGATAGGTTGGGTTGCTCTGCGCCAGCGCCGCGCCGGACAGAAGTCCGCCGAACAGCGCCGCAATTGCCAATCTTGACGTCATCCAATCCTCCCGCCGTATTCTTGAGGCAGCCTAACACGGCGCTTTTTCTGCGGCCAGTTGCCCCATCGGCTGGACGCAGGGCCTGCCGCCTCCTATCTCAACGGTATGACTGATATTTCGAAGCACTTTGATGTCATCGTGATTGGCGCCGGCGCGGCCGGGATCGGGGCTGCGCGTACATTGTTTGACGTCGGCGTTTCTGTCGCCGTGCTGGAAGCCCGCAATCGCATCGGTGGTCGGGCGTGGACGACCAACGCCGGAACGCAATGGCCGCTCGACATGGGCGCTGGCTGGCTGCATTCGGCGGATCGCAATCCGCTTGTGGCTGTTGCGGAAAATCTCGGTTTCGAAATCGACCGCAATACGCCGCCCTGGCAGAAGCCCGTTCATCAGGCGGGCTTTTCTGAACAGGATCATCGATCCTTCCGGGCCGCGCAGGACGAGTTCTACGAACGACTCGAAGCGGCCGCAAAGGAACCGGAAGATCGCGCGGCCGTCGATCTTCTCGAGACCGACAATCCGTGGAACGCGCTCATTGATGCGGTCTCGACCTACGTCAACGGCACAGAACTCGAGCGCCTTTCGGTGAAGGATTTCGACAATTATCACGCCACGGAAGTGAACTGGCGGGTAGAGCGCGGCTATGGCGCCCTGTTCGAAAAGATCGCCGAAGGCCTGCCAATCAGGCTTGATTGTCCGGTGCGACGCATCGATCATTCCGCCGCGCCCATCAGGATCGAGACCGATCAAGGCGTCTTCACAGCCTCGTGCGTCATCGTCACCGTGCCGACGAATATCATCGCCAGCGAGGCCCTGAAATTTTCGCCGGCGCTTCCCTACAAGCATCTGGCCGCCGCCCATCTGCCGCTGGGTTACGACAACAAGTTGTTTCTCGAACTCGATGGCGCGGATGAATTCGAACCCGACAGTCGCATCTTCGGTCATCATAATCGTGTCGCCACCGCCAGCTATCATGTGCGGCCTTTCGGGCGTCCGTTGATCGAGGCTTATTTTGGGGGACATCTGGCGCGTGATCTGGAGGGCAGGGGGCTCGAAGGCTTTGCGCATTTCGCCATCGATCAGCTTGCGGCGGCTTTGGGCGAAGGCATACGCCCCCGCCTCAAACCGATTGCGGTGAGCTATTGGGCCAGCGATCCCTTTGCGGGCGGCTCCTATTCTCACGCCCTGCCGGGCCATTGGGAAAAGCGCGCCATGCTGGCGAAACCCGTCGGCATGCATCTGTTCTTCGCCGGCGAAGCCTGTTCGTTGCATGATTTTTCGACCGTTCACGGCGCATGGCTCACAGGCCTTCAGGCGGCGGCGGACGCCATGGCGACGTTGCGCAGATAGATAAAATTTGAATCAAATGCGCTGCGTCGCTTAACCAAGGCGATAGATTCGATTTGAACAAAAGTACTAGTCGGCGCAAGGCTCTGGGTCTCTGCATCGGAGGCCATGATGCGTCGCGAAACTTTCGACCTGACCGAACATAATGCGCGGATTTTTTTCAACGCGCAGTTGGCCGACTGGTACAGCGGGCAAACCCTGTGCGCCGCGGAAACTATGATCCTGCTGCGCCACCGGGACGCAGTTCTCGGCAAGCGCGTGCTCGATATCGGTGTCGGCTCCGGCCGCACAACGCGTTTTCTGTCGCCGCTTGCCGCCAGATATACGGGGATCGATCTCTCTCCGCAGATGATCGCGCGCGCGCGTCAGGCGTTTCCGGCCGCACGCCTGCTGGAACTGGATATTCGTGAACTCGGCAAACTGGCTGATGAAAAGTACGATTTCATTTTCGCCCCCTGGGGCGTTCTGGATGCGCTGGCGCCGCAAGATCGAATTCGCGCCCTCGCGCGTCTCTCTATTCTGATGGCGCCCGGCGGCAAGTTTGTTCTCTCGTCGCACAATCGTGGCGCTTCAACGGCAGGACAACCGCCTGCTCTCGTCAGGTCGCGTCGCCCGGTACGGGCGGTTCTCGAAGTCGGTCACTTCCTGCTGGCGCGCTGGAATTTCCGGCGCATGCGCCATTTGCGGGTCGAGGAAAAGGAATACGCCCTTTACAACGATATGGCGCACGGCTGGCAGGGCGTTTTCTATTACATCTCGCGCGAGGCGCAGATCGCCGAACTGGCCCGCGCGGGCTTCCGGGTCACGGAAGTTTACGGCGAGGATGGCCGCATGATCGGCCCATCCGACGATGTCTCGCCGGATGGCTGCCTGCATTATGTGGCGGAACGTCTCTAGAATTCGACGACGCTGCGGATCGACGCGCCCGAGTGCATCAGGTCGAAGCCTTCGTTGATGCGCTCCAGCGGCAGCTTGTGGGTGATCAGGTCGTCGATGTTGATGCGCCCGTCCATATACCAGTCGACGATGCGCGGCACATCTGTGCGGCCGCGCGCGCCACCGAAAGCGGTGCCCTTCCAGACGCGGCCTGTGACCAACTGGAACGGCCGCGTTGAAATTTCTGCGCCCGATGGCGCGACGCCGATGATGATCGACTGTCCCCAGCCGCGATGGCAGGCTTCCAGCGCCTGACGCATCACATTCACATTGCCGGTGCAATCGAATGTGTAATCTGCGCCGCCGTCGGTGAGATTGACCAGATACGGCACGAGATCGCCGCCGACTTCGGTCGGGTTGACGAAATGCGTCATGCCGAATTTTTCCGCCATCTCCTTGCGGGCCGGATTGATGTCGACGCCGACGATCATTTCCGCGCCAATCATCCGCAGGCCCTGCACCACGTTGAGACCGATGCCCCCGAGCCCGAACACGATGGCCCGACAACCGGCTTCCGCCTTCGCGGTCCAGATCACAGCCCCGATGCCGGTGGTGACGCCGCAACCGATGTAGCAGACCTTGTCGAAGGGTGCGTCCTCGCGGATTTTCGCAACAGCGATTTCCGGCGCGACGATGAAGTTCGAAAACGTCGATGTGCCCATGTAGTGCAGCACCGGATCGCCGTCGCATTTGAAGCGGCTCGTGCCGTCCGGCATCAGCCCCTTGCCCTGCGTGGCGCGGATGGACGTGCAAAGGTTGGTCTTGCGCGACAGGCAGCTTTTGCACTGGCGGCATTCGGGCGTGTAGAGCGGAATGACGTGATCGCCTTTCTTGAGGCTGGTTACGCCCGGCCCCGTATCGACCACGATTCCCGCGCCCTCGTGGCCGAGCACGCACGGAAACAGGCCTTCCGGGTCAGCGCCCGACAGCGTGTAATAATCCGTATGGCAAATGCCGGTCGCCTTCACTTCGATCAGCACCTCGCCGGCCTTCGGCCCGTCGATGTCGAGGGTGACGATTTCAAGCGGCTTCTTGGCGGCAAAAGCGACGGCGGCGCGGGTCTTCATGGCAATCTCCGGGTTGGACAGAAACAGCCCGTCCATCCCGGAGCAATATCAGTCCGGCGCGCCAGCGCGCAATGTCAGAACTTCACCTGCGCAAAGACCCGCACGTTCCGGCCCGGCAACAGGATCTCATCCTTGCGGAACGATACGCTGTTGCGCATGGCCTCGTTCAGCAGATTCGTTCCCGCAATCCCGAAGCTGACTTCGCTCACACCAAAGGCGGCCTGCTTAAGGTTGCGTGTGTACCGGATTTCCGCATTGAGCAGATTGTAGCCGGCGGTTGGGGTTTCGTTGGTCCCGGTCCGGTTCTGCGCAAAGGCGTGCAGCAGGAAGGCGCGGGCGAACCAGTTCTGGTCGCGCCAGAAGAAGCCGCCACCCAGACGATGCGGGGGCATGCGGGGCACATTCGTCCCATCCGACAGTCGTGCGCGGACGAAATCATACTGCGCCTCGACGCCGAACGTGCCGCGCCCCAGCGCGCCGATGTCCAGTTGAGCGCCCAGTTCCGCCCCATAGAACGTGGCGTTCTGCTGTGCATAGGCGATCTGGCTGAGTTCAGTTCCGGTCCCGCAGGTCGAGAAATCATCATCGCAAAGAGCGCCAGTGAAGTTGCGATAGATGAAGCCGGTATACTGGGTGTAATAGCCGGTCGCCTCGAACCGGAAATCGCCCACCGCCCGGCGGAGAGAAAGGTCGATCGTTTTGGCGGCTTCCACCTTCAGGTTCGGGTTGCCGATCTCGAATGTGCCGGTGGCCTCATGCGGACCCCGGGAGAAAAGTTCAGGAGCCTGCGGGGCGCGCTCAACATATTGCCCGTTGATGCTGGCCGTCAGATCCCACGGCAACTGGTGCAGCAGGCCAAGGCTCACGCTTTTGGGCATGAAATGGCGCGTCGCGGCAAATTCAGGCGGCGCGCCCGGGCCGGGCAGCAATCCGACCGGAAAGTCCACCGCTGTGCCTCTGACCCGCACCTGTTCGATGCGCCCCGCCGCCTGAAGCCGCGTTCCCGGCAGGAACTGTAATTCTTCGAACAGATAGGCCGCGCCGCTTTGCGAATGAGCCGGGGCGATCAGACCGCCCGCTCCTCCGGCGGTGCCGAGATTCTGGTTGCCGAACTGCGCCCCGATTGCTCCTCGCAAGGTTCCAAAGGAGGTCTGTGCGGTTGTCTGTCGCGCCTCGATCCGCAATTCCTGCTCGCGGTTCTTGAAGGTCGCCAGAATGTCGTCGTTGCCTAGCGCGTCGAAGCCCTTCTCGTGGTGCTTGTAGACGGTCGCCCCGAACCAGTAGCGGATGGACTCAATTGGCCCGCCGCCCATCTGGAATTCGCCTTTCGCGGCGAATTTCGTTTGCTTCATGTCGATGCGCGAATTTTCGGCGGTCGCCGCAACGCCCGGGATGCGGTACAGGCTGGCAAACTGCGTCAACGACAATCCGAAATAGCCGGACTCGAAAAACGCGCTGCCGCCAATGCTGAAACCGTGAGACTTTGCGGCGCTGTTGGTCTGCACGCCGCCCGGAATCCGGTAGTCTGTAGACATGCGGCCGAACGCGTCCGCATGGATCGCAAATTGTCCGCCTGAGGCATCCAGAATAGCTGCCGTCTCGCGCCCGTTGTCGACAGACGAAAGGGCGCTGCGTGTCGTGAATCGCAATCCTGGCGGCATGCGCATTTCGGGGATGCGATTGTTGCTGGCGTCGACGACTCCGCCGATGGCGGCAGAACCCCAGCGCAGCGTCGCAGGTCCGCGAATGACCTCAACCTTTTCGGTCGCGAGCGGATCGATCGGCACACCATGGTCTTCGCCGATGGCCGAGACGTCATGGGAGCCGACGCCGTTTTCCTGAATGCGGACGCGGTAATTGTCGAGGCCGCGAATGACGGGCCGGCTCGCCGCGCCGGGCGCTTGCGAAGTCGCGGTCACGCCCGGTGTCGTGAACAGCAGGTCGCCCAGCGTAGTGGCGCCGGTGGCTCTCAACTGGCTGCTGGTGACAACCGCAACCGGCGCAAAGGTCTCGGCGCTGATGGCTAGCGGACCTGAAATCGTCAGATTGCGGATAGGGCTCACGGCGGTGACGCTGATTTCGGGCAGCAATTCTTGCGCGGCCAGGGGGAAGGCCGAAATCGCCGTAAAAGGCCCAATCAGCACGATTGCCGCCCTTTTCGCCCTGGCGTCGCCAATGCGATCTGGCCTGCCTTGCCGCTGAAATACCCCAGACATCATCCTCATTCATGCCTCCATTACGTTATATCATAACGTAATGTTGTAACATACCACTCTGTCAAGGGACGAACGTGGGCGGGGTTGTATTTTTCTGGAATGTTATAATATAACAACGCAGGAGGCTCCCTTGTCCGACCACCATCATGGCCACGATCATCATTCCGGCGGCGCTGCGTCCTCCTGGTCGCTGCTGCGCGCGTCGGTGCTGGACCGCCTTGTAGTTGCTGCAGGGATCATGATTTTGATGTGGGCTGGCGTCTGGTGGGCGTTCCAATGAGCTATGCGCTGCGTTTTCGCGATCTGACGCTCGGCTATGACCGGCATCCGGCGATCCATCACCTCAGCGGCGAGATTTCGCAGGGCGATCTTCTGGCTGTTTGCGGGCCAAATGGCGCCGGAAAGTCGACTCTGCTCAAAGGCATTGTGGGCGCGTTGAAGCCGCTCAGCGGGGCCATCGAGCGAGTGAATTGCGCGCCGCGCGACATCGCCTATCTGCCGCAGGCCGCCGACATCGACCGCAGTTTCCCGATCCGGGTCTATGACCTCGTGTCCATGGGATTGCTGCGCGAAGTCGGCCTGTTCGGCCGCATCGGGCGCGACCTGCGCGTGCGGATCGAACACGCGATCGAGGCTGTCGGTCTGGCGGGTTTCGAGGACAGGCCCATCGGGACGCTCTCGGGCGGCCAGATGCAGCGCATGCTGTTCGCACGCCTGCTGTTGCAGGACGCATCGGTGATCCTGCTGGACGAGCCTTTCACCGCCATCGACGACAAGACCACGACCGATCTGCTGGATCTTATTGCGCGCTGGCACGCCGAAAAACGCACCGTGATTGCTGTGCTGCACGATTTCGACGTGGTGCGCCGCCATTTCCCGAAAACCCTTCTTCTGGCGCGCGAAAAGGTGGCGTGGGAGGCGACGGCGGTCGCCCTCAACGGCGACAATCTGCTGCGCGCGCGCCGCATGGTCGAAGCTTTCGATACCGCCGCCCACGAATGCGAGCGGGCCGCATGATTCAGGCTGCTTACGATCTGCTGATCGGCCCCTTCGTGGAATTCGAATTCATGCGCCGCGCGCTCATCGGGTCTTTCGCCCTGACGCTAGGGGCTGCTCCAATCGGCGTATTCCTGCTGCTGCGCCGCATGAGCCTCGTAGGCGACGCGATGGCGCACGCAATTTTGCCCGGCGCCGCTATTGGCTATCTGGTGGCCGGGCTGTCGCTGGGCGCCATGACCGTCGGGGGCCTTGTGGCGGGCTGTCTGGTGGCAGTGCTGGCGGGCGTCGTCACGCGCAACACGCTTCTGCGCGAAGATGCATCGCTGGCCTCCTTCTACATCATCTCGCTGGCGCTCGGCGTCACGCTCGTCTCGCTGAAAGGCTCGAACATCGATCTGCTGCATGTGCTGTTCGGCAGCGTGCTGGCGCTCGACGACAACACGCTGCTGCTGCTGGCCTCGATCTCGACGCTCACCCTGTTCGTGGTGGCGTTCATCTATCGCCCGCTGGTGCTGGAATGTGTCGATCCGGGCTTCCTGCGCTCGGTCAGCGGCGCCGGCGCGGCGATCCATCTGGTCTTCCTGTGTCTGGTGGTGATCAATCTCATCGGCGGCTTTCACGCCATGGGCACGCTGCTGGCGGTCGGCATGTTGATGCTGCCGGCCATAGCGGCGCGTTTCTGGTGTTCGGGAGTGGCGACGATGATCGGCGTGTCCCTGCTGATCGGCATGGCCTCGTCCGTCATCGGGCTGGTCCTGTCCTATCACGCAGGCCTCGCCACCGGCCCCACCATCATTCTGGCTGCGGGTGCGATCTATATCGTCTCGCTCCTGATCGGCCCCCACGGCGGCCTGATCCGCCAGTTCGCCCCGCAACGTCATCTCGAAGCCTGAAACAAATCCGAACCGGAAATTGTCTGACTGGATGGAGGAAAACATGAGCATTTTACGCAACGTTATAACATCAGTCGCGATGTTGGCTACGAGCCTTCTCCCGGCGGCAGCGCAGGAGAAGGTGAAGGTTCTCGCAACCTTCTCGATCCTCGCCGATTTCGCCAAACAGGTGGGCGGCGACCGCGTCGAGGTGGCGAGCCTCGTTGGCCCCAATGGCGATGCGCACGTCTTCCAGCCCTCGCCTGCCGACGCCAGAAAGGTCACGGAAGCCAGACTGGTCGTCCTCAATGGCCTCGGCCTCGAAGGCTGGTTCGAGCGCTTCGTCAAGGCCTCGGGCGCAAAGCCGCGTCTGGTCATCGCATCGCAACACGCAAAACTGATCGCTGCCGGAAAGGGCGACGGCCATAACCACGGCAGCTACGATCCGCACGCCTGGCAGGATATCGGCAATGCAAAAGCCTATGTGGCCGATATCCGCGACGGACTGATTGCGGCCGATCCGACCGGGAAGGCCGGCTACGAAGCCAATGCGACCGCCTATCTGCAGAAGCTCGACCAGCTTGAGGCGGATGTGAAATCCGCCATCGCGGCCATTCCGCCGGAACGTCGCCGGGTCATTACCACCCACGACGCCTTCGGCTATTTCGCCAAGGCCTACGGGATCCGGTTCATCGCCCCGCAGGGCGTCTCGACCGAATCCGAGGCCACGGCCCGGGACGTCGCGCGCATTATCCGGCAGGTGAAGGCCGAGAAAATCCCGGCGGTCTTCCTCGAAAATGTGTCAGATGACCGCCTGATGCAGCGTATCGGCAAGGAGGCGGGGGCGAAAATCGGCGGCAAAGTCTATTCGGACGCCCTTTCGGACGCCTCCGGCCCGGCCGGGACTTACATTGACATGATGCGAAACAATATTAGTCAGTTCACGGCGGCTCTCAAACCCTGAAGAGGGCCGCGCACCGGAGTTCCTGATGTCTGACCAAGTACCCGTCACCGTTCTCACCGGCTATCTCGGCGCGGGCAAGACCACCCTTCTGAATCGCATCCTGTCGGAGCAGCACGGCCAGAAATTCGCCGTCATCGTCAACGAGTTCGGCGAGATCGGCATCGACAACGATCTCATCGTCGGCGCCGACGAGGAAGTCTTCGAGATGAACAACGGCTGCATCTGCTGCACCGTGCGCGGCGATTTGATCCGCATTCTCGAGGGCCTGATGAAGCGTCGCGGCAAGTTCGACGCGATCATTGTCGAGACGACGGGGCTTGCCGATCCTGCGCCGGTCGCCCAGACCTTCTTCGTCGATCAGGACGTGCAGGACCGTGCCCGTCTCGACGCCATCGTGACGGTGGCGGACGCCAAATGGCTGAGCGACCGCCTCAAGGACGCCCCCGAAGCCAAGAACCAGATCGCCTTTGCGGATGTGATCATCCTCAACAAGGTGGATCTCGTCACCGAAGGCGAATTGCGCGAGGTCGAGGCCCGCATCCGTGGCATCAACCCCTATGCCAAGCTGCATCGCACGACGCGCTGTCAGGTGCCGCTCGACGCCGTGATGGGCCGCAACGCTTTCGATCTCGACCGCATTCTCGAAATCGAACCGGAATTCCTGACCGTCGACGATCATGACCACGATCATCATGGTCACGACCACGGACACGACCACCACGGCCATGGCCTGAAGACCTATCACGACGAAGAAATGCAGTCGGTGTCGATCCGTCACGACGGCGAGGTCGATCCCAACCTGTTCATGCCGTGGATCAACGAACTGGTGCAGAAGGAAGGCCCCAGCATCCTGCGCTCGAAGGGCATTCTGGCCTTCAAGGGCGAAAGCAAGCGCTTCGTGTTTCAGGGCGTCCACATGATACTCGACGGCGACCTGCAGCGCGAATGGCGGCCCGACGAGAAGCGCGAATCCAAGGTTGTCTTCATCGGGCGTCATCTGAAGGAAGACGAGCTGCGCAAGGGCTTCCTGAGCTGCGTCGCCTGACCCATGTCGGCAATCGTCATCGGGGTTGTTCTGCGTATTGACGTGGTCGGCTGGCTGGGTGATGCGCCCGGCCTGCCACACACGCCGATGCGCGTCGAGGAAGGGCGCGCAGGCGTCCAGAGCTTTTACTACGACTATTCGCCGAAGGATTCCGACCTCGACGTGCCGCAACTCTGCGCTCGTTTGGGTTCGCGCCTGTCGCGCGCGCTGTTGAGCGAGAAATCGCCCTTCGTGGAGCGGCCCGTCGCGGCCCGCACGGTGCTCGACATCGGCCTGATGGTGGCGTCCGGCAAGACGGCTTATTCCTATACGTGGCCGGTGGAGTTTCTGCAGATTCTGGCCGACGCCGAAATCGAACTCGCAGTCTCGCATTACGTCACGTCGGAAACCGGCGAGGCGGGCGAGTCCGGCCTCGTGATCGAGGATTGATGTGTTGCGCACTTCAAGCGCCAAACTGGGCTGAACAAACAAGATGGCACTTCCCACCAAGTCGCTGACCGCAAATGTGACGCTACTGGAAACCGGCGCTGAAGTCGTCTGCGCCACATTCCTCGGCCGCACACCTACCTTTGCGTGCGCAGACGGAACCGTGATGTTTTCCGACATCGGCGAGGAACGTCGCACAGTTGCGCACCCGGAAGGCGTCATGCTTGTGGCGCAAAGCGATGGTGCGCGTCTCGTCACGGGTGGCGACGATGGTCGTGTGGTGGCGGTTGCTGCCAATGGCGCAGTGACGGAACTTGGCGACGAAAAGGGCAAGTGGATTGACGCACTGGCGCTTGGCCGCGATGGCGCGACCGCATGGTCGGTCACCAAAACCGTTCGGGCCCGAGACCAGAAGGGCGAAGTTAAAACCTTCGCGGCGCCGTCGAGCGCGCGCGGGCTCTGCTTTCTGCCCAAGGGCTACCGCCTGGCTGTGACGCATTACAACGGCGTATCGCTGTGGTTTCCGAACATGGCTGCTGAACCCGATGTGCTGAAATGGGCGGGCTCGCATCTTGACGTGACGGTCTCGGCCGACGCGCGTTTTGTCGTCTCCGCCATGCAGGAAAACTCTCTGCACGGGTGGCGCGTCGTCGACAAAAAAGACATGCGCATGACCGGCTATCCGACAAAGACTCGCTCGTTTTCGTGGTCGCATGATGGACAATGGCTGGCGACGTCCGGCGCGGAAGCTTGCGTCATCTGGCCGTTCCAGACCAAGGACGGCCCGATGGGCAAGCCGCCGCGCGAATGTGGCGTTCGTCCGGCGCGCGTTTCGCGCGTGGCGTTTCATCCGTCCTCTCTCATCGTGGCGCTTGGCTATGAGGACGGCTGGGTGATGTTGTGTCGAATGACCGATGCGGCCGAAATTCTGGTGCGCGCCGTGACCGATCCGGGAGCCGACAAGAAGGGCCGCGCCATCTCCTCGCTCGCATGGCATCCGGACGGCAAGCGCCTCGTGTACGGCGCCGAGGACGGGCAGGCCGGCATTCTCGATTTGCCCTAGAAAGTCAAGGTTTTCCCGCAACGCCAGCAAACTTCGCCCGGGCGAATAATTGCGCGCTCCGCACGACAAGCATGTGTGCATGCGTGCATGACTGAAATTTCAAATTTGCAAGTGCGTCCGATAAAAATCGTGCAGTGCGCCATTGATTCAGGTCATCAAATTCGTTCCGGTTTCGAATTGACATATTTGAAGTATTCTGCGGTTGGCGCAGTTCTTTTGAATTTTTGAAAAGGCTCTTCGCTGAATCGTGTGGGTAGAGGTTTCAACCACAAGTTGAATATTTTGGTTTCCGCTGGCTCCGCGTATTTTCTGATGCATGCGTGACACGGATCTTTTTCAGGCGGCGCTCGGGCTTTCCGCGCCTTGGTTTATCAGC
>CANJWR010000039.1 GCA_947478455.1 Beijerinckiaceae bacterium
CGGACTTCTGGAGGCCATCAACGGAAACGTCCAGGCCGCCAAACGCAAGGCAAAAGGCTATCGCAGCAAGCGCAACCTCAAGTTGATGGTCTACCTCATCGCCGGAGGGGTGCTGGACACGCTACCCACATGAAACAGCGACGAGCCTGTATTTTGATGGCTGGAACGGGTCAGTTGGGATTGTAAGGCGGCAACATAGGGCAAGCGCCCAATTCGGCTTCCGACAATCCTTTGAGAAACTGCAATTCCATACAACGCCAGCCGGCGAAGCCGAGCCCCGGGCATTACGCCAGGCTTGGTCGGCTTCGGTTTTGAATTGCCATGTCACTGAAGTAGTGTGCGATTCTTAATTTATTGTCCCGGAAAGATCGTCCGACGATGGCTCGCCTTCTGCTCATCCTGTTCATCGGCTTCGTCGCGCTTTTTCCGGCTTGGGCCGAAAATGTCACCAGCGAAGAAAGCCAGAAAATTGACGCAGCACGCGCCGTTATCGCTAGTGTCGAGAAAGACAAAGTTGAAAAGGCTGCAGATTTCGCGGCCCTGCTGACCCTTCGTGAGAAGCTGGACCCGCTGATCGAGGAGGTGCGGGAAGTCGCCGACGATATTCAAGGACGCCTGAGCGCCGCGCAGGCCCAATTGAAAGAGTTTGGACCTGCTCCCGCTCCGGGCGCTCCGCCGGAATCGACGCAGCAGGCTGAAGAACGAAACACAGCGCAGACGCTTGTAGCGGAAATCGAAACTGGTCTGCGCGGCGCGCGCGCATTGCTCGTTCGAGCCGAACAGCTCCGCGACGAACTGACGAATGCGCGAAGGGAACTTTTCAATAGTCGCGTCCTTCAGCATCACGACAGCATTTTCTCACCTCAATTCTGGGCAGGCGTCGCCAATTCGAGCTGGCCTCAATTTGTGCGAAGGCTGCAATTCAAGGCGGACACCACTTACAGGGCGATCAGTGTCCGGGGAGGCTGGACGAGCCTTGCTGGCATAGCAGGCTTCATCGCCCTGCTGGTTGGTTTCCAGATTTGGCTGCGCCGACAACTCGCATGGCAGCGTTGGCATCGCGCAGACACGAGCCCAAGCAATGGCTCCGCCGACCTGACAAAAGGTGAGCTGATCGCTCATGCGATTTTTGTGATCATCCTGCATTCGGTTCCGTATGTGGCGATCGGTTTGGCGATCAGTTTTACTGTGGCCTACATTGATGTAGCCAATGATGAAACCGAGCGATTCATGCTTGGGTTTGCCGGCGCGCTAGCCGCCTATGGCCTCAGCAACGCAACTGTCCGGGCCGTCTTTGCGCCGCATTCCGCCCGCTATCGACTGGTCCGCGTCAAGGACAGCACCGCCACAAGCATTGTGCGCGCGATGGCTATTCTGCTGGCGGTCTATCTGGTCGGACTGATCGGTCTGGGAATCCTTGAAGCTGTCTCAGCCAACGTATCGATGACAATTGCAACCACCGGAATTTCCTCCGGACTGATTGCGCTGATCGGCGGACTTTTCCTGCTTCGCCGGCCTGACGACGTTGATGATCAGGCGTCGGGACTTGTTGCCGCGCCGCTCTACTTGCTGCGTCCTATTTTCTGGCTGATGCTTGTCGCAATCGTCGGATCGCTCATCCTCGGCTACGTCGCGCTGGCGGGCTTTATTGTCGGTCGCGCCATCGCGACCACGGTCTTGCTGAGCTTCGCGATCATTGCCTACATCTCCATCGAAGCCATATTTCTCGACGCTCTGGTGCCCGGCAAACCAGCGAACAGACGCCTGTCCGCAAATTTTACTTTGAAGCCCGCCACCATAGACCTCATGGGCACCATTCTGGCCGGATTTCTTCGTGTTTTGACAGTCGTGTTCACCTCGCTGATTTTGCTCAGCCCATGGGGTATCGAATTCGGCAATCTCAACCCCTTCGCGGATGTGTTCTTCGGGGTGCGTTTCAGCGATCTGCGCGGTTGGATCGGCGCGGCCGGAATAGCAGTCCTGATGTTCAGCGTCGGGCTGGTGGTGACGCGCCTGTTTGTTTCGTGGCTTAACAATCAACTTTTACCGCGCACCAATCTGGACACGGGCGTCCGCCATTCTGTCTCGACAGTTGCGGGTTATGTCGGCTTCATGGGCGCTCTTGCCCTAGCGCTTTCACAGGCTGGCCTTCAACTTCAAAACGTCGCTCTCGTGGCCGGCGCTCTTTCAGTCGGCGTCGGCTTTGGTCTGCAGCAGGTCGTGTCGAATTTTGTGGCCGGATTGATCGTTCTTGCTGAACGTCCTATCCGGGTCGGCGATGTGATTTCCGTGCGCGGCGAAGAAGGTCGGGTGCAAAGGATCAGCGTGCGGGCGACCGAATTGCTGCTCGGCGAGAACTCCACCGTTATCGTCCCCAATTCCGATATTGTCTCATCTGTCCTGAAGAACCGATCGTTTAACGATCCCACTCACCGCGTGACCCTCAAGCTGGTAGTCACTCACGATTCCGATCTTCGCGTCGCGATGGATATTCTGTTAAGTACCGCAACGGGCAATGCCCATGTGCAGACATCTCCTGCGCCGGTAGCCTATATCATGGGCGTCACCGAAGCCGGCATTGCAATCGACATGCATGTAACCTGTGACAACATCAAGTTCATGAGTTCAGTCCGCTCGGACCTGTATTTAAATACATTAAAAAACTTTCGTGAAGTCGGAGTCCGGGTTTCAGGGAGCTCTGCAGGCGAGCCGACGAAATCAACGTGAACTGTCCGAACTCGCTAGTTTCGTCCGTCATTCCTGTGCATGATCTCAATGATCTGGGCGGCAAGCGCAAAGCCGGTCGTCATCGAGGTCTTCGGATTATCCGGCGAAGGCAAGCCGGCGATTGTCATTTCAACGTCCACGCATGCCGAGGTCAAAATAATCGTATGCGTGTTTCGCGTCACGCCCGGATCAGCAATCAGTTGCACAATGGTTTTATCGAATCCGGGGCCGAGCAGCGCAAGCGTCGCCGCCACGTTTGCATTTTGCGGATAGCTGCGGGCGGCCTCTCTAGCGTTGCCCTCGAAAAAGCAACAGGGCTCCTGCAATGCGCTGAGATCGACGAGTTTCTCTGCAGCGGTTCCTCGCCAAGCCTGAGCCGGTTTGCGCGATGAGTAAACAAGCTTTGTGAGACCCGAGAGTTTCGCTGCGGAGATGATGTCCAGGCCGCCGATGGCGCCTGGGCAAATCAGATAGCGTGCGCCACCGGAATGGGCCGCACGATCCATCGCGTCACGCAATTGCTCAACCGCCAGACTGCCGGCCGATGTGACAATCAGATCGCAACCGGCAAACAGAACTTTGGCTCCATGAGCGGCGATGGATTCGTGGCCCGCTGCTTCGGCCACCAGATCGGGACCAAGCGCAAGAAGCTCTTGAATGTCCGTGACAACAATTCGTCGGATTGCGAGCCCGGCGCCGAGGGACTCAAGCAGTGCTTCGGCGCGATGCGCCCCATCGGGTTTCGCCAGAATACAGGCGAGTTCAAGCGGGCGTTCTGGCGATTGTGCGATTGCGGTAAGCGCCAGCGATGCGACCGAACCGTAACCAATGATGCCCAGCTTCAAGAGACCGTCTCCCATCGCGGCTCACATGTGGCTCCCAAAAGTATGATGATATCATCCTCAGGAAACACAGCCTGCGTTTGACAGGCAATGCGCGTCCCGTCAACGAGCCCGCCCCGACGCTGATAGAAACTCTCACACCTTCTTTTGAAAGGCGCGAGAAGCCGCAGCAGACTGCGCCCATCCGAAACGTCCGTAGCGGCACAAAAGTTCGAATGCGAATGCGGCCAGCGCCAGCAGCGCCCAGACAATCCAGTTCGGGGCGACAGACAGTTCATGGCGAACAGACTGCCATATCACGTCTGTCCACGCTGTCTCGCGTCCACCGGTCGCAGCGGCCAGAGCGCCAACGCCATCGATCGCCCCAGGGTCAAACGCAAGACGTGGCGCGAAGGCGATGTGAACGATGGATGACGTCGATTTGTCGCCATCGACCACATCGATCTCGTAATCGCCCGGCAATGTGACCAACGCCGTCGATTCATAAATTCCGGGTTGCGTCTCCCTCAGAGGAACAGACAGCGAAACATCTTTCTCGCTGGAATGTTCCGACGTCAAAGATTTCACACTCGCCGCCAGCTTCAGTTGGCTGCGCGGGTTACGCTTGTTGTCGAGCGCGGTTGCGCTGATCCGGACACCTTCGCGACCTTGCACAGTACGAAGCGTCAATCCCGTCGAGTCGCCGCCCGACAGAAAGTGCGGAATCACCTCCGCCCAGAGCCCCTGATATCCGGGCATTGCGAGCCATTGCGATGTCCACGGACCGGAAGCCTGCGTGGTCAACGCGAGCACCTTGCCGCTGCCGTATTGCCATGAGGCCAGCAGTGGTGCGTCACCCCCATCGGCTGTGGCGACCTTGAGGCTGATTGTTGCATCGGGTTTTCCGGTTGTCAGAACATAACCTTCTATGTCCGGCAATGCGGCCGGCAGGCCGGCAAGAAATGGTGGGCGTTCGCCGACCCATTGGGGCGATGTCTTGCGCTCCTCGACGGCAGAGTCAGAGAGCAGCATGGTCTCCTGCGACAGGATGCCCGGTAGCGCCTTGAAGTCGTTTGTGGCGTGAAACGCCCCGCCGCCCAGTCTGGCAATGTTGCGCAAAACATTGTCGCCGCCGCTCGTCCCGATGGACACGACCGAGGTCGAGATTCCGGCTTCGGTCATTTCCTTTACGAGTGGATCAAAGGCTGCAGGTGGCGTCAGTCCATCGGTGAAAACGATGATGTGTTTGACGGACGAACTGGCGTCGCGAAGTTCGCTGAAGGCCATACCAAGCGCCGGAAACAAGTCGGTTCCACCCCCTGGCGTCATCTGCAGCATGGCGTTGCGAAAATTGCCGATGCCCGTCACCGGCTGAAGTGGCGCGACCACGCGCGCCTCGGTGTCGAATGCAATAATACCCACCTTGCTCTGCGGATTGAGCAGACCCATAGCCGAGAGCGTCGCCTGTTTGGCGATCTGGAGACGGTCCGCATCGCCGACCGCCTGCGCCATGCTGCCAGAACGGTCGATGACGAAAACTACAGCTGCTTCGGGCGAGGGTTTCGGCACACGGCTCGACAGCGGCGACAGTTTATCTAGAACCGTCTCGAGATAGCCGCCGGGTCCGAAGGAACGCGGGCCACCGAACAGTAGCAGTGGCCTGCCATGGCGCGATACAGCATCCGCGACCAGTTCCTGCTGGGTCGTGTTGAGCGCTATGGCCGGCACATCGAGAAATACGTAGGCGTCGTAGGCCAGCCAGTCTTCCAGCAGCCAGGGCGCTCCGGTCGGGACCATGACTTTTGGAGAAAATCCATGTGAGACGAGACTATCTGCAAGATCGCGCCCGCTTGTTCCAGCGCCGAGGATCAGAATGCGCGGCGAAGTCCGACCCCTGACATGCACTCCGTTCCGGTTATTGCGGGCGATCACATCGGACGCAGATGCGATTTCCATCCGGTAAAACGCATCGCCGTCCCGAGCTTTGGGAATGCTGATCTCGACTGGATTGTCTCCCTCGACGAGATCGACATCCTGCTCGGCAATCGTTTCCTCGTCGAGGCTAACTTTCAGATGAGCATTGGTCGCATTTGCTGCGCGAATCTTTCCAGTGAGCGTGAAACTTTCACCGGCGAAAACCGCTTGCGGCGCATCAACCTCGACCAGCGCGACTTCGCCGATTGGCATTTTTCCGGCGGCGGCAACATCGACAACAATTCCCCGGGATTTGAGCCGGGATGACAGTTCGGCGATCTCGCCCGTCGAGAGATCGATCTCTCCGCCAAGCACGATTCGCCCGTTGTGTCCCGCCGGGAGCATGGCGGCAGCAAGTCTTATCGCATCTGCGCCAGAACCATTAGGATCGACAACGGACCCGGGCGACACGACCGGTTCTCCAAAATCGCCCGTCACGCGCGCAGCATCCCCGACGACGATTGTGGCGGGCTGAATTACATTCGCCGCTCCAGTCGTCAATTGCGGTCCGCCTGGCGCGAGAGGCGCGCCCAGCACGACAATCGATCTGTCGATTGTCGAAAGTACCGGAGCCGGCAATCTGAACAAGGCGGCCGCCACAAGGGCGAGAACGAAGGCGCGCGACGGCGGCAGCCAGCGCGGCGCACTGCGCCTTCGTACAGAAACCCACGCTTCCAAGCCAAGCACCATGGCGGCGAGCGCGAGCAGCCAGGTCCACAGACTCAATGTGGGCTCGCGCTGGATGAAATCATTTGCAACGACGCCATCGATTGTGTCGGCTGCTTGTCCGTCAGATTGAGGATTGATCGCAAGCAATCGGGAAGCAGGGTCGCCCTCTAGTCGATACAAGCCCGCATGCGCTGGCTTGAATTCTGCGCCAGGCGCTGGCAAATCGATTTTCTGAATACTGCTTGATGAAGTCGCCGACTGTCCGGCCAGTTGTGCATCCGGCATGCTCAACAGCGTTTTACCAAACCATCGCGCGTCAACGGGACATGCCATACCCACGGTGCATGATGGTTGAATGCGGTTGGGCTGGACGAGGCCCAACCATTCAATGGCATTGCCGAGAAACTGTGGAAACGAAGTCCGGCTTGCCCATTCGCGCGTCGGATCAAACGCTAAGCGTATCTCACGACCAAATTTGCCGGAGCGCGCCTCGATCAGCCTTGTATCGCCCGCCGCCAGAATGACGTCGCTGTCGGGCCATGGCGCGAATTGGTCTGCGCGCGAGAGTCGAAAGCCGCTCCAGAAAAGTCCGCGCGACAGCGGATGATCCGCGCGCCACGACGTCACGTCGCCGGGCTCAAGCGCCGGTGGTTTGGCGGCGCCAGCCAGACGGGCCTGTCCGATCCACAAAGTATTTGTCTCGGGGACACGATCAACTTCCGCATCATTGATCACGACCAGTCGAAACCCGGAGACATCTTGCGGCAGGACGAGGCTTTGCTGGATCGCAGCTCCTTCCAGCGATCTCAGTGCGTTCAGGAGCGCCGGATGCGCACGGCCGACAAGCAGTATGTCGAATTGCGCCGGCTTGGCGTCGATCACAAATCGATTTACGTCGTCATATGGGACAGCGTCACGCGACACACGCACGGAAAGAACGCCTTTGCCGACCGCAGCAAGCTCAAGCTCAAAAGCTGCGGCCGCTACGAAATTCGGGGCAGTTCCGTTGCGAGGCGTCGCGATGGTTCTGGAGGCGAGTTGCAGCGGCGAAGCAGCGCCGTCACTGCGAAAATCGACGGTGAGATTTGTCAGCGAAAGACCGCCCGAGAAGTTAATGTTTCCGGACAGGCGAATCTTGTCGGTCCCGTCGCCTAGTGGCGCAAGTCTGGCTTCCAGACTTGCATTGGGCACACTTGTTCCAAAGCTTAAGATGCTCACAGGAAGGTCGGGAAATTTCAACCCCAGTTTGTTGACGCCAGAATCAGTTCCATCCGTCAGGATGATCAACTGATCCGTTTCGTCCGCGCGGCGCGTGATTTGGACAAGCCTTTCGACCGCGTTCCAGTCTGCCAATCCGTCGCTTGCTAACAGATGGATCTCGACAGATGCAGGCAGATCATGATCGACCCGCTGCCGCGCCAGCAGCAAATCCGGCACGGGCCCCGCCAGAACAAGGCTAGCGCATGGACCGTCTGGGTCGACATCGGCGCGCATAAGTTCGGAAAGTCGGGCCTTCGCAGCGTCGAAACGCGTGCGAGCGCCATCGCGCGTCATCATGCTGCCACTGGCGTCAAGCACATAGATCTTGTGAACCGGCTTGACGGGGTTGGCGCCGACAAGCGGTCTCGCCAGTGCGAAAGCAATCAGAACCAGCACAGCCATCTGTAACAGCATCGGAAGATTGAGCTGCGGCCGCGTCTGGCTCGCCAGTGAAAGTCCGCGCGCATTCTGCATCTGCCGCCAGAGCATCAAGGTCGGCACACGTCTGAAGCGCCGTTGGTCTCGCCTGTGCAGAAAAGGCACGATGATCGCCAGTGCGGCCAGCGCGAGAAACAACGGGGCCAGCAGAACGAGACTCATGTCGCTAGGGGGCACCGGCGCCCTCTTGATGCATAAACATCCGCGAAAAAATTTCCTGATCACGCAACGAAGGCGTGTCGCGCGATACAGCGACAGGCTCGCTACGTCCGGCGTTCAGAGACAAGTCGCCAGCATGTTCGGCGCCTTCGGCTGCTGCGGCCTGCGGGGCGATCTGGAGCCTTATGCGCTTGCCCTGCCGGTAGTTGCCAGCGGGCAGCATGACGTCTTCGCCGCGTCCGATTTCGGCTGCTGCTGACTGCGGTCCGTCCTCAAGGACTTGTGTGCCCTGTCCGGCCACGCGGCTCGCGCCTGCGCCCGATTGAGTTGCGCCGCCGGCCAGCAGCGCCGCCGCGCCCTCGATCGTTTCAAGTTCGGCGGCATCTTTTGTTCCGAGCGACGGAGCAGCCCCGCCGGCGGAGGCCTGCTTGGCTTCGCCCTCTGCGGTATTGGCGTTCGATCCTTCCCGACCGATATTGGGCGAGCCGATTTTCAGATCGGCTTCGTCTTTCGCGGCCCGGAATTGCCCTGGAACCATCGGGGCGCTGGACGCGTTGCGGGACGGTTCGCGCTCGGAGAAGAGTTCGGGAACAAGTTCCTCGCCGCCGCCGCCATTGGGCAGGATGACAGGCTTCGACGTCAAAGCCTGACTGGCCATTTCGGCCAGATTCCTGTCCTGCAGAAGATCGTAGCGGTTGTCCGCGGTCTGAGCGCCGCGAAGCCATGCGGGGCTGCCCGCCCCGTAGGCCAGCCTTGCATGATCGAGAAGCCCAGAAAGGTTTTTCTGAAATTGCTCGGCCGGCATGTTGGGATCGGCGTTGCGAGCCAGTTCGGCGACCGCTTCGGCGACCGCGCCGAGATAGCTGTTCTGACGCCTCTCTGCATCGCCGGCCAGAACCTCCGCAATGGCGCTGAGATTTGCGGCGCGAACTTCCGTATCAAGCGGGACCGAAATGTCGAGACCTGCAGTTGAGTTCGGCACACGCGATGTGTCGGTTGGCAGGAACCAGATGGCCAGCAGAACCGCAATCAGCAGGCCCCCGGATGCGGCGACGCCTTTGGTCAAAAAAGGTTCAAGACGCCGGGGAGCGATCAGCCGGGCGCGTTCGGAGGCATCCCGCAATAGTGATGCGGTCAATGCAGCCGCCGGGCCACTGGACGCCAGCGGCGTCGCCAGCGCCGCACTCAGCCTTTCGCCCAGATTGAACCGGCTGTCCGCGCGCCGCGCGAGGTCCGCAATGGTGGGCTTTGCGCCGAACACCAGCAGAGCGCCTCCTGCGACGAGCGTGGTCACTGCCGATAAGGCAGCCACATTCCACCCCGGCGGGAGGGCGGCGGGTTCAATGATTCGAGGCAGCAGGCCGAAGGCAAATACCGCCAAAACGACCGACCATACGACGACAAGGATCGCGCCGCGCAGAAAATAGAATTTCTGCGCGATTCGCAGCGGCACCAAGAGGCTGGTTTGCCCTGAAGCGTCCGTCACTACCGATTTTCCATCGTGTTGATCGCTCATCGTCCGGTCGAAACGGTCTGCAATGAACCGGTCGCGTCTCCCTTTAACGATGTTAGTTTATTTGCACCGGCTTCGCCAATGGCGGTTCGGTCGTCATCTGGTCCTTTCGTCGGCCGCTTGCATCCGGGTTCATTCCTGCAATAGTGCGCGCCATCAGAGGTCTGCGACTGACCGGATCAAGACCCCGATGAAGGGGAACAGAAGGTTCGACGAAATGGCAGTGGAGGGTGCGGTCGGGATAAGCGCCGGTATCGGAGTCGAAGTCTCTGGCCTGACGAAGCGCTATGGAACCGTTCTGGCGCTCGATCATGTTAGCTTTGACGTCAAGGCAGGTGAACTTTTCGCCCTGCTCGGACCGAATGGCGCCGGCAAAACGACCTTGCTGCATATCCTGTGCACGATCATGACCCCCGACGAGGGAACGGCGAAAATCGCCGGCGCGGATGTGGTGCGTCAGCCGTTGCGAGCCCGCCGTCGCCTCGGAGTCGTGTTTCAGGAACCGAGCCTCGACGACCGCCTGACGCTTTACGAAAATCTTGATTTCCACGGGCTCGTCTACGGCGTTCCGGCGGCGCTGCGCCACAGGCGGATCGACGAAATGCTCGCGATGGTCGAATTGTCGGAATGGCGCGACCGGCTGGTGCGAACGCTTTCGGTGGGTATGAAAAGGCGGCTCGAGATCGCCCGCGCGCTTATTCACGATTCCCGCGTGCTGTTTCTCGACGAGCCAACCGTGGGTCTCGACGCACAGTCGCGGGCCCGCATCTGGCGGTATCTGCACGAACTTCGCCTACAGAGGCAGCTCACACTGATCGTCACCACCCATTACATCGAGGAAGTCGAGCAGGCCGACCGCGTGGCGATCATCGATGTTGGCAAGCTGCTCGCCATCGACAGCCCGGCGGCGCTGAAGACCGCCTATGGCCACGAGCTTCTGGACGTGACGCCGCATGATCCCGCTGTCGAGGCTGAAATCCTGACGCGCTTTGGCGACCGGGTGACAAAGGGGACTGACGGCGCCCTCACTATCAAGGTCGAGGATGCAGGCTTCATAGAAGCCTTTCTGGCCGATTACGGCAGCCGCATCCGCTCCATGTCGCGCAAGGAGCCGAGCCTCGAAAGCGTGTTTCTGTCGCTCACGGGCCGGACCATTCGCGATCAGGGCGCAACCGCACGCGAACGCACGCTCGCATTCGGCAAGCAGGGGGGCGAGCACACACGATGAGCATGATTACTGCCGACGGCGAGGAAGAATCCGAAAACATCGCACTGGTGCGGGTGGTGCTGGGCGGGCTCTATGCAATCTGGCTGCGCGAGGTCAAACGCGCGATCCGCGACCGGGGACAATTGTTCGGCGGGTTCAGCAGGCCGATCCTGTGGGTCGTCATCATGGGCGTCGGACTGAACCCATATTTCCGCGGCGAGGTCTATGGCGAAGTACGCTTCGTGGTGCCCTATACCTATCTGCAGTTCATCTTCCCGGCGGTGATTGCGCTCAACATCCTCTACACATCCGTGCAGGCGGCCGTGTCGGTGATCTGGGATAGAGAGTTCGGGTTTCTGCGCGAAGTTCTGGTGTCGCCGATGCCGCGCTCGGTCATTCTTCTCGGCAAAGTGCTGGGCGGCGCGACCGTTGCGCTTTTCCACGGCTCACTGGCGCTGGTCCTGTCCTATTTCGCCGATGTGCCGATCTCGCCGGGCGATATCCTGAGTGGTCTGGGACTGATGTTCCTGTTGGCCTTCGGGTTGACCTCTTTGGGCGTCATCATCGCCAACCGCATCCGCAGTTTCGAGGGCTTCGGGGTATTTTCGAATGCGGTGATCCTGCCGCTCTATTTCACCTCCAGCTCGGTTTTCCCGCTCGATCCGGCCCTCACGTCGGCGCAAACGCGCGTCGTCTATCCGGAATGGCTGGTGCGGGTCGTAGAACTAAACCCTCTGACATACGCGGTGGATGCGCTGCGAGGAAATTTCATCCATTTCTACCAGTTCGACCCGCGTCTGGGACCGCTGGTCATGGCCGCAATGGCCGTGGGCTTCTTTACAATCGCGCTCATCGAATTCCGCCGGAACTGACGACGATGGTCAACGAATTTTCGCGATCGCCGCTCGGGGGGGCATAGACTTGGCCAGGCGCCTGTATTCGGATCTCGGAGCATTTGCGCTGCTCGGCTCGCTGCTGGTCGGCGCGAGCCTTTTGCAGCCCGACACCTCTCTCCAGCTCGTCGAGCAGGCCGGCGTCCTGCGCATCTGTGTTCCAGACTCGTTTCCGCCTCTCGTGACAGGCGTTGCGGCGAATCCCGGTTTCGACGTCAGCGTTCTTGAAGAGATTGCGAAACGGATGAAGGTCCGGCTTGCTTTGAACGTCAACACCACCATGGGGCGTGACTTCAATCCCGGCAACTGGCGCGTCACGCGGGCGCAATGCGAGGTCGTCGCCGGCGGTGTCCTGACGTCACGGACCACAAAGTCGTTTCTGGAAACCATCGACACGGGAATCGAGAACGGCTGGGTGCAGATCGCCAAGAGTGGCGCTGCCATTGAACCCGGCAAGCCCGTCGGCGTCTATCCGGGCTTTTCGGGACTGGACCGGCTGACGCTCAGTACATATCTGCGCGAAAAGGGCCTGCGGATTGTACTCGCTTCATCGCCCGAGGCATTGTCGCAAGGCCTGAAGACCAGCCAGTACGACATCGCCGTCGCCAGCAGTCTCGATTCACTTCAGACAGCCAATGCACTGCCGGGCCTGACCTCCACATGGCTGCCCGAAAGCCTCGGTCGTTTTGCTTTCGGTTTCGGCCTCTGGAAAGGCGATGTGACCCTGAAACGCCGCATCCTGTCTACGTACCGGCAACTTGAGCAGGACGGCTTTCTGGACAAGCAGCGGCAGCGCTATGGCTTGCGAGCCAGCGGACCGGCGACTTTCTGACCTTGCAGGCTATCGAGGATCACGAACTTGTTTTCATCCTTCGCAGACCTGACACTTTGGCAAATTCTGACACGGCTGGCGGCGTTTCTGATCATCACCTCCCTGCACGGCTATGTTCTTGCGGCTTTGATCAGACTATCCGGCGATCCGACGCCTGCCTATTCGGGACGCCTGACGATCGAACCATTTAGGCATCTGGCCTCGTGGGGACTGGTTTGCGCTGTTCTGTTCAAACTCGGCTGGATCGTGCCGATGCCGGTCGATGTGGAGAGACTGCGCTCCAGTCGGATCAAGCTCGCACGGTGCGTTCTGGGAAGTCTGCTGGCCGTGCTGGCGCTCGTGCCGCTGTTCTCGCTGCTGCGGCCACTGGCGGTGACGAGCCTGTCGCTGCTGACTGCCCAGATGGTTCTGGCCATTCTGGATGCTGCGCAGGATCTGGCGATCTGGTTTGTGGTTCTGAATATTTTTCCGCTACCGCCGCTGACGGGATTTCTCCTGCTCCGGGCCTTTGCGCCGACTGCGGCAGACTGGCTCAACCGGAAGCCGAAGATCGCCGAAATCGCCATGGTGGTTCTGGTTGTGGCCGGCGTTGTTTCGGTCGCCATCGGGCCCCTCAACAAGGCGCTGCGGCTGATCGTCATTTATTAAATTGCGTCAATTGGCGGGCAAACTCCTGACCGAGCCCTAAGGGCCCGATCAGGAAATCGTATCTGGTTCGCTGTCTGAAGCGAACGGTGTGAAGGATCAGTAGTCCATTCCGCCCATTCCACCCATGCCGCCACCCATCGGCATCGACGGCTTGTCCTTGGCCGAGTCTGCGATCATGGCTTCGGTGGTGATCAACAGTCCTGCCACCGACGCTGCATTCTGCAGGGCGGCGCGAACGACCTTGGCGGGATCGACGATGCCTGTCGAAATGGCGTCGACATATTCCTCGGTCTGGGCATTGAAGCAGTAGGTTTCCGACTTGCTCTCGGAAATCTTGTTCACCACGATCGAGCCTTCAACGCCGGCGTTTTCGACGATCTGACGGATCGGGGCTTCAAGGGCTTTCAGCACGATGCTGATGCCGGCCTGAACGTCGGCATTATCGCTTTTCAGCTTCGCAACCGCAGACTTGGCCCGCAGCAGCGCGGTGCCGCCGCCGGGAACGATGCCTTCTTCAACGGCAGCGCGGGTGGCGTTGAGCGCGTCATCAACGCGATCCTTCTTTTCCTTGACTTCGACTTCCGTGGAGCCGCCGACGCGAATGATCGCGACGCCGCCAGCGAGCTTGGCGAGACGCTCCTGCAGCTTCTCCTTGTCGTAGTCCGAGGTGGTTTCCTCGATCTGCGCCTTGATCTGGGCGACGCGGGCCTCGATGTCCTTCTTCTTGCCGGCGCCGTCGATGATGGTGGTGTTTTCCTTGTCGATACGAACCTTCTTCGCACGACCCAGCATCGGCAGATCGACGTTTTCCAGCTTGATGCCGAGATCTTCGGAAATCATCTGGCCAGCGGTCAGGACCGAAATATCTTCCAGCATGGCCTTGCGGCGGTCGCCGAAGCCCGGAGCCTTGACGGCCGCAACCTTGAGGCCGCCGCGCAGCTTGTTGACCACGAGAGTGGCAAGCGCTTCGCCTTCAACATCTTCGGCCACGATCACCAGCGGCTTGCCGCTCTTGGCGACAGCTTCCAGCACCGGCAACATGGCCTGCAGGCCGGAGAGCTTCTTCTCGTAGATGAGAATGTAAACGTCATCGAGTTCGACGATCATCTTCTCGGCGTTGGTGATGAAGTAGGGCGAGAGATAACCGCGATCGAACTGCATGCCTTCGACGACATCGAGTTCGGTCTCGGCGGTCTTAGCTTCTTCAACGGTGATGACGCCTTCGTTGCCGACCTTCTTCATGGCCTTGGCGATCATGTCGCCAATGGCCTGATCGCCGTTCGACGAGATCGTGCCGACCTGGGCGACTTCCTCGGACGAACTGATCTTCTTCGCGCGCTTCTCGATGTCCTTCACGGCGGCCACGACCGCAAGGTCGATGCCGCGCTTCAGATCCATCGGGTTCATGCCGGCGGCCACATATTTCATGCCTTCGCGAACGATGGCGTGAGCCAGCAGCGTGGCGGTGGTGGTGCCATCGCCAGCGATGTCGTTGGTCTTCGAGGCAACCTCGCGCACCATCTGTGCGCCCATATTTTCGAACTTGTCTTCCAGCTCGATTTCCTTGGCGACGGTGACGCCATCCTTGGTGATGCGCGGAGCGCCATAGGATTTGTCAATCACCACGTTGCGGCCCTTGGGGCCGAGCGTCACCTTGACGGCATTGTTAAGAACATCGATGCCGCGCATCATGCGATCACGGGCGTCGGCAGAAAAGCGAACGTCTTTGGCTGTCATGTGGATTTATCCTTGAAAGTCGAATTGAAAATCGAAGCGGCGACCATCGCGAGCCCAAGGCCGCACGCTTTTCGGTATCCGGAAAGCGCAGCGTCAGGCAGATAGCGATGGATCGCCCGAATGGTCGCTTTAGCCGACCACGCCCATCAGGTCGGATTCCTTCATGATGAGCAGCTCCTGCCCGTCAATCTTGACTTCCGTACCCGACCATTTGCCGAAAAGTACCGTATCGCCGGCTTTCACGTCGACCGGGATCAGCTTGCCGCTCTCGTCGCGGCTGCCGGGACCGACGGCGACGACTTTGCCTTCCTGGGGCTTTTCCTTGGCATTGTCGGGGATGATGATGCCGCCCTTGGTCTTTTCTTCACCCTCGAGGCGCTTGATCACCACGCGGTCGTGCAACGGACGGAATTTCATGAAAAGGCTTTCTGGTTAACCAGCGCGAGAGGACATTCCGTCTCGCCGCAGGCTCTAGCGCCGAATAGCTTTAGCACTCTCTGGTCCAGAGTGCTAATCTGGAGGTGATGATCGCAATTGGGGATTGCAAGGGGGCCCGGTCACGCCATGTTGAATTGTCATCTGACGGTCGAACGACCGAGATGGCGCAATTGACAGATCGACGCGACGCAACCGATCATGTTCCCGCACGAGGAAACCTGCAAGAATGTCGGTAAAATCCATATGCGCCGGCCTGATGCTGGCGATTCTGGCGGTGGGTCCGGGGCTTGCGGCCCCGGAGATCAAAATCGCCGACAACGTTTTTGTCGTCCCCGATCCCAAGGCCAAGGTTGTCACGCTTTATATGATCGTACGCGCCGGCTGTCGCGACGAGGAAGGCGGCCAGTGTCGCGGCCTGGCCCATTATCTGGAGCATCTGGTGTTTCTGGGCCGCTCGGCCGCGCCTACCGATGGCGACTCGGCCTTCGCGGCCGGACAGACGAACGCCTTCACCACGATGGAAGTGACGTCCTACTACCAATCCATCCCGGTGCGCGAAGCTTCGCTGGCGCGCGATCTCGACAGTCTGTTCGGGCTCTTCGCAAAGCGGCTGACGGGCGTTGACATGGAGCCCGACGTCGCGGCGCGCGAGCGCAATGTGGTCTTGCAGGAATATAATTTCCGACGCGCCGGAAGCATCCGGACGAAGTTTTATCGCGATCTGAATACACGCCTGCAACCCACGCACCCGGTCAGTCAGGCGGTGATCGGCGCGCGCTCCGACATTGAAGCCTTTTCGCTCGAGGCTGCGCAGAAATTTCATTCGCGCTGGTACGGCAAGAACAATGTGACCTTCGTTCTTTACGGGCCAGTCGGAGAAAACGAAATCAAGCCGCTGGTCGCGAAATATTTCGATCCGCTTCCGACGAAGAAAATTCCCAGCCGCAACTGGCTCGACGCGCGCCGCAATTTTGAACCGATGGACGAAACGTTACAGGCGAGCGACCCGGAGGCGCAGCGCCAGGAAGTTCTGCTGGAAAAGATTGTCCGTCTGGAGGAAAGCGATCCGCAGACTGCTGACAACGCCACCGCGATTCTTTTCGATTATCTCAACAGCCAGATCTCCGGCAGCCTGTGGGATATTTTCGTCGAGGAAAAACGCATGGCCACTTCGGTCCGCATTTCGTCGACCTCCTTCGGCGAAGGCGTCTTTTGGGCTTCCGTATCGGCGACGCTTGAAGATGGCACTTCGCCGGAAGCCATGAAATCAGGCATCGAGACTTATCTGGCCGAACTCGCTAAGCGCGGCGTGGATTCGTCAGTCGTGGAGCGAATGAAGCGGCGGCGGTCCATCGCTTATGCGGATGTGTCGAAAGATCCCAAGCGAGTTCTGTCCTCGCTCACCGGCTGGTTCGCGGGCCTGCGCACCCACAGTGAATGGCTGGAGCGCAGCGATGTTCTGGCTTCTGTCACACCCGCCAGAATACAGCTCCTGCTGGACGCCCTCGCGGGGCCGGGCCGGCAGGTGTTCGGTATTCTTTCTCCGAAGAAATAATGGTCCGTTTCGAACAGGACAGGCAGATGAAAACCTCTTTGGTGTGGAGATTGTCCGGCGCCGCGCTGGCGCTCTGGATGAGCGCCGGTGCAGCAGGCGCGCAAGAGAAGTTCCAGCAGGCGCTCACGCCAGCCGGCCTGCCGTTCTGGCATCTGCAGCGCGCAGAAGAACCGCGCGCGCTGATCGTTGGCAGTTTTGCCGACGCCTTTGCGCTCAACCACCCGGACAAGATCGCGGCCGCCGTAGTTGGCGCGACGATGATCGACTATGGCCCAAAGGGCATCAAGGCAGGCGACTACAACGAGCAATTGAAGGACTATCAGGCCGGCTGCAATGTTTCATCCGAGCCTATGCTGTCGACATTTTCCGCAGAAGCCCGCGCGGAGGATTTCGGCGCGGCGCTTGACCTTTGCCTTCAGCCGTTGATGGACCCTGCCCTGCGCGAAAGGGATTTCGAACGTCTGCGCAAATCGTCGGTGGTGAACCGCGCGCGGCTTGAAACCAACCGCAGTGCGCTCGCTTCTTTTTTGACGCGTCGCCTGACCTGGGGCTCCGCGCCGTTCTCGCGCTGGAGCGAACCGGAGGAGATTGCAAAGATTGACGCAGACGGTGTCGAATTGTGGAAGCGTGAAGTTTTCGCGCGCGACAATGTCACAATCGTGGCTATCGGACCTCTGGACGCCGCGACCTTCGGCAAACTCATCGACCACAGTTTCGGTCGCCTGCCGGAACATGCCGTCGCAGCCAAGGGCGAAGTTCCGAGCCCGGTCTATCCCGGCAAGACGATCGTGTTCGAAAGCGCTGGCGACCAGACGGTTCTGGTCATGGAAGGTGCGCTTTCCATTGAATCGCCAGAAAGTCAGGCCGCCAATATCGGCAACAATGTTCTGGGCGGCGGGTTAGATCGTCGTCTTGGCAAGGCGGTGCGCGGTGAACAGGGGGCGACTTACGGCATTTCGTCCAGCATCGGCGCGGTGGCGCCCGGCAAACGCATATTCAGCATCCGCTCAGCCCTCGCCAACGATCTTGCGCCCGCCGCTATCCAGCGCGTTCGCGAGGTGACGGAAAGCTGGCGCAACGAAGGCGTCAGTGAACGCGAGGCCGCTCTTTCGAGAAGCCTTCTGGCGACGAGCTTCGAACGTGGACTGGAGCGGATCGGCAGCAAGGCGAGCGCACTGCTGTCCATGCTCCGCGCCGGCCGAACTGCAGAAGATGAAGCGCTTTACGCTGACCGGATGCGCGCGACTCCGACCGAAGAAGTGAACCGGGTTTTACGGGAACGCATGCCGCAGACGATGACCACGCTGCTTGTCGCCCCGAAGGCAGACGGCCTCGGGGCCGATTGCGTTGTCCGCAATATCAAGGACATCGAGACCTGTCGGTAGGCGGATCAGGCTTTGCGCGGCACAAGTTTGAGCGGCACGGATAGCGCGCCGATCTCCGGGATCTTCGCGACCAGCACCGGTCCGTCGACTTCGAGATGCGAAGTGCGCGCAAGGATCTCTTCCAGCGCGATACGCAATTCAAGCCGCGCCAGATTCATGCCCGCGCATTGATGTGGCCCACGCCCGAATGCCAGATGATCTCGAATATTCGGCCGATCGAGTTTGAACGTCGTGGCGTCTTCGAACACATCCTCGTCACGATTGGCTGATGCATAGACGAGCGCTATCGCTTCGTCCTTGAGAATTGTACGGCCCCGAAATTCGACATCGCAAACTGCAGTGCGGGCGAATCCCCGATAGGGTGTGTAGAGCCGCAGGAACTCTTCAATCGCTGCCGGAACAAGGGAAAGATCCCCACGCAACTGATTCTGAAGATCAGGGTTGCGTGACAGATGCACGCAGATGCTGCCGATGACGACGCTCGGCGCCACGATCCCGACTACCAGCACCTGACGTACTGTGCCAAGCACAAGCGCATCGTCTAGCGGTTCGCCATCGATACGAGCAGCCAGTAGAGCGGATGTAATGTCGATGGCGGGGTCCAGCGGTTCGCGCTTGCGGCGCTCGATGAGTTCGCGCGCCATGTCATAAAGCCGCAGGCTTGTGGGCTTCATCAGTTCGAGATCCGCAGCCTCGACCGCATGCACGAAATCTGCGCCCGCCTGGCGCAAAGTTTCAACCTGATCTTCCGGCAAGTTCATCCACTCGCCAAAAACCCGCACAGGCAAATGGCCGCCGAAATCCTTGCAGATATCTGCATGGCCGCGCGCCACAAGCGGGTCGAGCAGGTCGACCGCAATCTTTCGAATGACCGGCTCCAGCGTCCGCATGCGCTCGGGCACAAAGAGCGGACTGAGAACGCGCCGGTAGGGGGTGTGCTCCGGCGGATCAAGATGCAGTGGCGGACGGCGGCCTGTGAAGGCGATCTTCGGAACGACATTCTGAACCGAGGTAATGAAAGTGTCCTGCTCGGTCGCGGCGCGCGCCACATCGTCGTATTTTGTCAGCGCCCAATATCCGCCCAACGCATCCGTATGCGCCACCGGGCAGCGCTGGCGCAATTCGTCGTAAAGACCGAATGCGGAATCGAATGTCTCCGGGCCGATCGGATCGAAGTCTTGCGGAATATGACGCGGTTCTGCCATCGGGATCTCGCTCGGGACTGTTCGCCACTCTATAACGGATCGGCGAGCTGGCGAAACTTGCCAAACACAGCAAAGCCGGGCAACAATTAGTCAGCCGTTTGTCCTGACTCAACGAGACCTGACGCGCTACCAAACAATAATATCGGGGAGATACGAATGAGGCGATTTCTGATCGGCATCGGGCTTGCCGCAATGGTTCCAGCATCCGGCATGGCGCAACAGCCCGCTGCGCCGCCACCGCCACCGCCGCCCATGACGTTTTTTGTCACCAGCACGACGCCCGCATCGGGCAATCTGGGCGGCCTCACGGGCGCAGACCAGATCTGCCAGAATCTCGCGGCTGCGGCCGGCGCCGGAAGCCGCACGTGGCGCGCCTATCTCAGCACGCAGGCCATCGACGGACAAACTGCCGTCAACGCCCGCGACCGCATCGGCGCCGGCCCCTGGCACAACGCCAAGGGCGTGCAGATTGCAGCCAACAATGCAGAGCTTCACGGGGACGTGGAGCGCGACCGCAATTTCATCAACAAGGACACGACGCTCGACGAAAAGGGCAATGGGGTCAATGGCGTCGGCGATACGCCGAACACCCATGACATCCTGACCGGCTCCGACTCCACTGGCCGCGCCATAGCTGGCGCTGACGACCGTACATGCCGCAACTGGACGAGCGCCACAACCGGCGCAGCGATGGTCGGTCATTCGGACAGACGCGGCGGACGCAATGTGTCGTGGAACTCTGCGCATCCGACGCCCGGTTGCGACACCGAGAGCCTGCGCCGCGTGGGCGGAGCCGGACGTCTTTACTGCTTCGCAGCAAACTGACAGTTCGTTCATGCATCTGGCGATCTTCCGGTCGCCAGATGCTTTCCATTCATCAAACCTCGAAAGCTGGCGGCGTCTGCCTGGGCGATGCGCCTTGATGCGTCCTTTGCCCCGCATACCAGCCTATTGCGGCAACAATCATTGTGACCAGCAACACCATCCAGCTGGACGGTAACCCGTCTTCGAAATTGAGCATATCTTCAATCGTTTCGCCAGGTGGGATGCGCTTGTTTCCCCAAAGCCAGCCAATTTCGAACAGCGCCGCCAAAATCGTCGAGATCAGCCCCAGCCCGATGAGCGCCGTAACGCGCGGGGCGCTGCGGCCTTTGGCCAGCACCCGCCAGCCACAAAGCCAGAAAAAGAATCCCGACATCAGAAACTGTAGGCTGAATGTTCCCGGCGAAAGCAGGTAATGCAGCAGCGCAAGTCCGGAATAAATCATGTTTCCGCTATGCAGTCTGCGCCACGCGGATGGTCCCAGTCGGCGGACGGACGAATCGGTTGAGGTTGCTCCAAGCGCCATCAGTCCGAGCATGGATAGCGTTGCGGTGATGAGCGTTGCGCGCGAAACGATCTCGCCGACTATGAAAGCAAAATTCCATTTGTGCATGATCAAATAGGCGATTACATGCGCAACCGAATAGGCGAGCGCTGCCAGACCGACGATCCGCCGCACGGAGACAATCGCATTCCAGTGCAACAGATAGCGCACTGGCGTGATCGCGAGCGTCAGCAACAAAAGGGCTGTCGCCCAGACGCCGGTCCAGTAAACCAGCGACTGAACGGGCAGCATGCCCAGCCGGTCAAACGCCAGATCATAAAGCATCGAGAATGTCGGCAGCCATACGACGACATGGGCGACGAGTTTCAGGAGTGCGCGATTCTCCAGAACGGATTTCGATCCGGGCCGCGCCGACATCGCGTCTGGTTGCTGCATTCCCCTGCCCTTTTTATGACTGTTGACAGATCGCATGATGCCGGGCGAATGGCTGGACGGTCAATCGCGGCCGCGACGTGCGGGCGTCGCCTTTATATTGCGGATGAAAGATACATCGGACAGAAGGAAACCAAGAGCCGTGACGACACGGAAGGTCGCAGAACTTGAGGAATTGCGCTTCGCATGGACCGCGAAAGCTGCATTTCGGCTCGACGTTGCCGCCTTCTCGGTGGAGCAGGGTGAACGCATTCTGCTGACCGGCCATTCGGGATCGGGAAAATCAACGCTTATCACCCTTCTGACAGGCGCAGTTCTGGCGACGTCAGGCCGCGTGCAAGTTCTAGGTCAGGATCTGGGGCAATTGTCCGCCGGGACTCGGGATCGCTTTCGGGCGGATCATATCGGGGTCATATTCCAGACTCTGAATCTCATTCCGTATCTATCGATCATCGACAATGTTTTGCTGCCGCTGAGCTTTTCACCATTGCGCGCCAGCAGATTGCCAGGCGCGCAGCGACAAGCGGAGGCTGCGCGTCTGCTGGAACGTCTGGGAATCGACCCGGGTAGTCACGCAGGACTTTCCACCTCGCAACTCAGCGTCGGCCAGCAGCAAAGGGTAGCAGCAGCGCGGGCGCTGATCGGCGGGCCGGATCTGGTGATTGCGGATGAACCGACGTCGGCTCTCGACAGAGCCTCGCGCGATGCTTTCCTGGAACTCGTGTTGTCGGAAACCAAACGGGCCGGCTCGGCTTTCCTGATGGCAAGCCACGAGGCGGGACTGGAGGCGCTTTTCGACCGGACGATCAGGATGGAAGACCTGCTGATCGCGCGGAGCCCGGCATGATCATTCTGCGGCTTGCGTTACAGAGCCTGTTCAATCGCCGCCTTACCGCATGTCTGACAATCCTGTCGATTGCACTGGGCGTCGGGCTGCTGCTCGGCGTCGAGAAAGTTCGCACCGGCGCGCGGCAGAGTTTCGCCAATACGATTTCGGGGACTGATCTCATAGTCGGTGCGCGCGGCAGCGGCCTTGAGCTTTTGCTTTATTCGGTCTTTCGCATCGGCAATGGGGCCAATAATTTTTCTTGGAAAACCTATCAGGAGATCGCGGCGCGGCCAGAGATTGCTTGGATTGCGCCCATTTCGCTTGGCGATGCACATCGCGGCTTCCGGGTCATGGGCGTCGATCAGGCCTATTTCGAACATTATCGATATAGAGCCGGAAATGGTCTCGAACTAAAAAGCGGCGCGCTAAGCGATGATCTGTTCGATACCGTTCTGGGTTCCGACGTCGCTGAAGCGCTCGGATACAAACTCAACCAATCGATTGTCGTGTCGCACGGCATCGGCAATGCGGCCTTCCAGAGCCATTCCGACCGGCCCTTCCGGGTTGCGGGAATTCTGAAGAAAACCGGAACGCCAGTCGACCGAACTGTTCACGTCAGTCTTGCGGCGATTGAAGCCATTCATATCGACTGGCAGCCCGGAATCTCGAGTGCAAAGTCTGCATCGGCTGACGATTTGCGAAAGATGCAATTCCAGCCGGGCAATGTGACTGCCGCCTTTGTGGGACTCAAATCAAAACTGAATGTGTTCACTATCCAGCGCTGGATCAACGAATATGCGACCGAACCCCTGACCGCAGTCATGCCGGGCGTGGCGCTGCAGGAATTGTGGTCCACGGTAGGTCTCTTCGAAAACGCGATGCTGATTGTCTCCGCAATGGTAGTAGGTGTAGCGCTGGCCGGGATGGTGACGGCGATTTTTTCGGGACTCAACGAACGGCGGCGTGAAATGGCCATTCTTCGCTCGGTCGGGGCGAGCGCACGACATATTGCGGGACTGCTGATTGTCGAGGCGGGCCTGCTGGCAGCAGCGGGCGCGGGGATTGGTCTCGTGTTGTCGCAGACAGGGCTAAGGTTAGCGCAAAGCTGGGTCGATCATGCCTTCGGGCTCTCGCTCGACGTCAGCGCTCCGGGCGCGACCGAACTGGCACAGATCGCCGTCGTGGTCGGAGCGGGCGTTCTGGCAGGATTACTGCCAGCGCTGCGCGCCTATAAGGCGTCTCTTGCTGATGGGCTGATGGTGAAGACTTAAAGCTTGCGGAGAGTTGTGTTGCGACTGAAATCCCTCCCGACCGCATTGACGATCATCCTCTGCCTTGGCTTGCCGGCAGGCCTTTTTGCGGCCGGCGCATTTGACGGGCTTCTCGCGGCCATCGGATTTCCGACCCACTCAGTCGATCGCGAACGCATGAAGCTCTATGGCGAAGCGCGAGCGCTGAACTGGGCTGATCTGGTGCAGGCTCAGGATGCGGCCGGGCTGGCGCGGCGGCTTGACGGCAATCTGGCCAGCGGCATCGTGTCTCACGGCGATCTTCTCGGCAAGACGGGGCAGCCACTGCCAGAAGCCGGCGTCGAACTGCCGGGACTGGCCCAACGGCTGGGCGGCTATGGCGATCTGAACTCCGCGCCGCGCCGCCTTTCCGACTCTATGGGCGGTTTCGGCAATCTGCGCGCACTGCAGCCACGCGGCGGTGAACTGCGGGCCGACCTCGACGGCAGCATCGTCACCATTGCGGGCTTTGTGGCCCCTCTGGCGTTTGATGGCAGCCGCATGGCCGAGTTTCTGCTCGTGCCTTACGTGGGCGCCTGCATTCACGTGCCGCCTCCACCGGCAAACCAGATTGTCTTCATCTCCGATCCGGGTGACTACCGGCCCGATCAGGGGCTGCTGTATCCGGTGCGGGTGACAGGGCGACTGCGGGTTCATCTGCGAGAAACCGACCTCGCAAATGTCGGCTATCAGATCGAGCAGGCAGTTGTGGAACGCTACGAACAGCCGCGAGACTGACTTGGAAGCTCCCGAAGGCTTCTGGACATCCGGCGCATTCGATGGCAAAAATATTTATCGAGAAAGAAGAATTTCGGGAGGATCGGCACGGCCTGCCTGGCAGGCCTGTTTCTTCTTTCAAGCGCACGAATATCTGGCCCCGGGCTGCATTCCGAGAAGCGCCCGATTACCGAGAACCGAGGATCTTGCGATGAACCATTCAGGAAAGCTTTTCAGCCGTCGGAGCGCCATCATGGTGGGTGCGGGCGCCGCCGTTGCGGCGACCAGCGGCGTGGCTATCGCCCAGCAGGCGCCCAAGGCAGCGCCGCCGATTCTGGTGACTTCGCTCGGCCAGAGCCTGGACGCCTTCCAGATTCAGCTCGCCGTAAAGCGCGCCGGCATCCCGTTCCAGTATGACTCCCATGCGGAAGCCGATGCCTTGGCGGACGCCAAGACGGTGTTCTTCGCCGTTGGCGCAAGTCTGAAAGGTTTCGGCGACGCTGGCATCACCATCAAGGATGAGCTGGCCCGCACCACGCACATGCTGGAAGAAGCCAAGAAGCGCGGCATTTATATTGTGGTGCTCCACATGGGAGGCGAGGAACGGCGCGATGCGCTTTCCAACCAGCTGATCGAACTGGCTGCGCCGCGCGCCCACCGGCTGATCATCCGCAATGACAGCGACGCCGACGGACTGTTCGCGAAAATCGCCAAGGACAACAAGATCCCTGTTACGGTTCTCGAATCTGTCGTCGAGCTGAAAGATCCGCTGAAGGAAATGTTCTCCGGCGCATAATCCGGGTTCAATGTTCCATTGGCTGGCTGACGCAACGGCAGGCGCGCATATTCGCGATACGCGCCTGTTGATCGTGGCGGGCGCAGTCTGGTTGACGTGCTGCCTGTGGCTGTGGATTTCAGCCTCTCGCCACCGACGCAATATTCGTGCAGTTCCGATCCGCATTCATGTCGCAGGCACGCGCGGCAAATCCACCGTCACGCGCATGATTGCGGCCGGAATGCGCGCGGCCGATATGCGCGTTCTGGCGAAAGCGACGGGCTCGGCTCCGCGGCTCATTCTTCCAGACGGATCTGAGGAAATCTGGGCGCGGCGTGGACTTGCGTCGATCCGTGAACAGATACGTCTGTTCAGGCGCGCTGTCGGGTTAAAAGCTGATGCTCTGGTGGTCGAGTGCATGGCGATTCAGCCCGAGATGATTTGGGCAAGCGAGACGCATCTGATTCAGGCCACGACTACCGTGATTACGAATGCGCGGCCGGACCATTTCGAGGAACTGGGCGAGGAGCCCGGCGCCATGGCGGACGCATTGCGGTGGGTTGTGCCGACGAACGGGCATCTTGTCGTTTCCGATGAAGCCTTCACCGATGCGTTGCGAAAGTCCGCAGTTGCGCGCAATTGCAAGCTCACCATTGTGTCCATAACGGGTCTCGACCCCCATGAGGCCAATCGGGCGATTGCAATGGCGGTCTGCGAGACGCACGCGATCGACGCGACTGTCGCCGGACCAGCTATCGAGGCCGCCACCCCCGATCCAGGACATTTTTTCGAAACCCGGCTGACCATAGGGGGCAAGGCCATTCGCTTCGCCAATGCATTTTCCAGCAACGACGTGGATTCGCTGGCGATCCGCTGGAACGAAATCGCAACCAGCGAGGCTCCGGTGGTGCTCTTCAATGCACGCCCTGACAGGCCGCTGCGCACGCAACATTTCATGGCCTATCTGGCGTCGTTGCCGGTGCGTCCGAAGCTCTTCGTCACCGGCGATCCGCTGTCCTTCCATCTGGCGCGGCGCGCCGGTTTTTCCGAGAGCGACGTTCGCCGCCTGAACGCAACATCGGCAACGGCTGCGCTGGCCGAATTGGCGGGGGCCGCCGCAAATGACGGAATGATCTGGGGCATAGGCAATTTTTACGGACTTGGTCTTGGTCTCACTGCCGAACTCGAAAAGCATGTACCGGCATGTTGACCGCTTCATTGATGATCGGCGTCGTAGTGAGTTTGCTGCTCACCGAAATCGTCGGCCTGTCGGCGGGCGGCGTTGTCGTGCCGGGCTATGTGGCTTTGTTGCTCGATCGCCCGGTAGCGTTGGTTGGTTTCGTGGTGATCGGGCTGATCAGTCTTGGGGTCGTGCGCATTTTGTCACGCCGTTTGATGCTTTACGGCAGCCGACGCTTCGCGATTGCGGTTCTGACCGGAATGACGTTGAGCATCGGCGCACAATGGGCGTCGCCGATGTTCGCGCCCGCCAATCTGGAATGGGCGGGACTTGGGTTCATCGTTCCGGGCCTGCTGGCGAACCAGTTCGACCGACAGGGCGTACTTCCGACGCTCGGAATGCTGGCCATCGCCGCGCCGATCGTGCGATTGATCCTGCTGCTGGTCGTGAAATGGTGAAAGCATTCGCGCGTCCGCGCACAACAAGTAAATTCAGTCCATTGTGGCTTGTTCCTGCTGCGGCCGCGGCCATCGGCGTCTGGCTCTATGCAGAGAACAACGCCCGTCGCATCATTCACCCGGGCTTTCCGGAGATGATCGCCGCTGCCCGCGTGGTTCAGTCCGCAAGCCTGATTTTGCGCACGGAAAAGCAGGCGCGCGGCCTGTTGCAACCGCCGGACATAGATCCCAACCGCACCGGAATGATCGGATCCGAATATACGTCCATCACCACGACGCTTGGTGACATTGGCTCGAAACGAACCGCCACCAATCCCGATATTGCGGCGCTGTTTGTTCGGTTGCTAGCGACGCTCGAACTGCGGCGCGGAACGCCGGTCGTGATTGTGACGTCTGGATCTTTTGCGGGAGGAAACATTGCGGCGATTGCGGCCGCTGAGGCCCTGGGCCTTCGACCAATGATCATTACCTCGCTCGGCTCGTCCATGTATGGCGCCAACGATCCGGATTTTAACTGGCTCGATATGCTGGCGTTGTTGCGGGCCAAAGGGGCCGTTCAATCTTCCGCCATTGCGGCCGTAGTCGGCGGCGAAAGCGCCACAGGTTCGTCGATGGAGCCGGAAGGTCTGGCGGCGTTACGCGCAACCGCGGCGCGACACAATGTCCCGCTGATCGAAAAGCGTCCCCTGTCCGTGCTGGTTGATGCGTTGATGGAGAGTATTGCGCGCAATCTTGGTCCAAACGTTCACACTGGCGCCGTCATTAACGTCGGCGGAGCTTTGATCGGGCTCGGAACATGCAAGGAATCATACGAATTGCCGCCGGGGATTTTGAAGGGCGTAGCGTGTCACGAAGGAACGCCTGGCCTGGCATTTCGACTAGCCGAAAGCGGCTTGCCAATGCTAAACGTTATCAACTTTAGAAGGCTGGCGATCGAATACGGATTGCCGTTCGATCCATCGCCGCTACCGATGCCTGGCGATAATCGAGCGGTCTACGGTTCGGCGAGAAACAACCCGAACTGATATCGGGCACATTGGGGGGTGACATGGCGCTCGGGCTTCATCCGGGAATAATTTTCGGCGTCGCGATTGCGCTGTTCATTATTTTTCACATTGCACTGAAATGGACGCTGCCTGCGGCATTCGTGCTGCTTGCCGTCATCGTCGCCTTCATTGGCGATTTCGGATTTCCGTATCGACATCTGGTTGAAGGCGGCTTCGGTTTCATCAATCTCGTGCTCGCACTTTTCGCCGGCACATTCTTCGGACACATGATGCGCGAAAGCGGCGCAGCGAATGCAGCGGCCGACGGAATCATCAATGCCGTTGGCGGGCGCGTTCTGGTGGTTCTGACGCTTGTGGCGCTGCCGATTTTCGTTGTCGGAATGTTCGTGGGCCTTTCGGGCGTCGCTGTTCTTTCAGCAGGCGTCTTTGCAGTCCCGGCATTGAAGCGCATAGGGTTCGACGACGCAGGCACCGCAGCGTTTATCGCGGTCGTTGCGACTGCCGGCATGATCGCGCCCCCGGTCAATGTGCCCGCAATGCTTCTGGCCGACGGCGTCAACATGCCCTGGACGGGCGTCACGAAGGCCTTGCTGTTTCTGTCGGTTCCGGTGCTCATCGCCGCGATTGTCTGGTTCTCCTACGGCGGCGGTCCGAAGGCAGTTCGCAAGGACGTCGAAAACCCCAACGCCGGTTTCGGCGACACTATTGCGGGGCTAGCACCATTCCTGCTGATGGTGGCGATCTGGCTCGCCGTCCGCATTTTTCCCGATACATTGCCGGACCCTGCCAGCCCGCTGATCCTCGTCATCGGCGGCTTGGCGGTCATGCACAAGGTGCGTCGTCCGGAACTCCGCAACGTGGTCTATTCGACATTCACCGGCACACCCCTGTTGCTCGGTGCGGTTCTAGTCACGGTCGGAATTGTTGTGCAGGTGATGACCCTGACAGGCGTGCGCGGCTGGCTTGTTGTCAGCACGATGGGTCTCGGAACGCCGTGGATCTATCCAGGTCTCCTGTTTGGCATGCCATTGTTAGGCGGCGCACTGACCTCCATGGTCGTTGCTGACGTGATGGGCGTTCCGGCGGCGTTCTGGCTGATCAAGCAGGACATGATCATCAATGTTTCAGCGCTTTCGGGTCTTGCGGCGCTGGCGGAGTTTGTTCCACCGACGTCAATTGCGGCGGCGCTTTCATGTTACGTCGTCGGCGGCGGCACAGTCGGGCAGGTCTTCAGAAGATCCTGGCCGCCGCTGCTCGTCCTCGTCCTGATGGCCGTCATCATGATTATGTTTGCCCCACAACTGGCCGGCATCATCACCTGATCGCGATCCGGAGCCATCGAATGTCATGGCGAGCCTGTAGTCTTGCGGTTGCGACGATTGGAATTTTCTTGATCGCCGACGCCGCGAAGCATCAGGGGTATTCGCATTTGTCGGCCCCGGCGGCTCATACGCCATACAAGCCGGTCGCGTCGCCCGCAGCGCCCTTGGCGCAACGCGATGTACCGGCAGCAGGATTCACCAAAACATCTTACCGCAGCGATGTTTTCGAAATATCCCTGCGTTCGCCAGATGCCGGGCCTGGCGGCTATGAGACTGAATACAAGCTGCACATGAATGAAGGCGACGCACTGGCCTATTCGTGGAGCGTTGAAGGCCTGAAGACGCCTGACGAGTTCTTCTTCGACTTTCATGGGGAGGTTGAGTCCGAGAGCGGCAAGCCGCCTGTTCCGCCCGCAACCTATCGAAGGGACATTGGCGATAGCCAGAGTGGCTATCTGGTCGCTCCGTTCACCGGTGCGCATGGTTGGTATTTTCAAAATCAGTCAGGACTGCCAGTGGTGGTTCATCTGAAAGTCAGCGGGTTTTACGAGTTGATCTATCCGGCTCGTCGCTGTTTCATGTGGGTAGCGTGTCCAGCACCCCTCCGGCGATGAGGTAGACCATCAACTTGAGGTTGCGCTTGCTGCGATAGCCTTTTGCCTTGCGTTTGGCGGCCTGGACGTTTCCGTTGATGGCCTCCAGAAGTC
>CANJWR010000040.1 GCA_947478455.1 Beijerinckiaceae bacterium
AGCATCCAGAACCTGGCGTCGATTGAAAGGCGAAAATCAATTGCCGAAAGTCATCAACGGTGTAAAGTTTAGAGACGGAATCGAAGTCGCGCCAGAGATCAAATTCGCCGCTTGATTCACGCCGTCACCTAAATTCAACCATAGCTCCCCGGCAACTCGACCTGACCCAGGCGGCGGTGTCGCAACATCTTGCGAAGCTTGAGCGGGAACTTGGCGTCGCGTTGATCAACCGCACCATGCGACCGGCGCAACTGACGCCCGCCGGGCTGCATTTGCGCGGGCGCGCGCAAGCCCTGTTCCGCGACATTTCCGAATTGCGCGAAATGCTGCTGCGCTATCGCGATTGCGACATTCTGGAATTGCGGCTCGGCATCATCGAATCCATTGCGGATGCTATTGTGCCGCATCTGGTGACGCGACTCGACGGCAAGGTCGGCGATCTGTCGATCATGAGCGGCACGAGTCACCCGTTGATCCCCGATTTGTTGAGCGGCGAGATCGATATCATCATCACCAGTGAAAATCTGGATGAGACTCCGGGCCTCGCGGTGAGGCCTTTGCTGACTGAACCCTTTGTTTTTGTAGTGCCGCCCGGCTTCACGCCGCCGAAGACCTGGAGCGACGTGGCCGAACTGGCGAAGTCGATCAATCTGGTTCGCTACAGTCGCCGCCGCCGCATGGGCCGCTCCATTGATCACATTTTCGACCGCTTCGGCATCGCCACTCACGGATCGCTGCATTTCGATTCATCCGCAGCCCTGCTGGATACGGTGAAACACGGGCAGGGCTGGTGCGTCACCACGCCGCTCAGCATCGCGGCTTCCGGCCTCACGCGCGACGACATTTTGGTGGCACCGTTCCCGTCGAGTTCGCCGATCCGCTGCGTGCAGGTCGCCTGGCGCGGCGACCGCGAAAGCCCGGGCTTTTACACGGTGCTGAATATCTGCCGGGATGTGGTCGAGAATGTGCTGATGCTGGAGATGCGCCGCAACTGGCCCGAAATTCCCTCGATCCATATGGCAGATCAGGAGGCCGCATAGTGGCAGCCGGAGCTGGTCCGGCTGCCGTTGCGTTGTGGAAAATCAGAGCGTTTTCGTGCCGCGCCCGTCCACGTAGCGATCGTGCTGTTCCTTGTTCATCATCTCGTAGGCGTAGCCGAGATCGAACATCAGGTTGAAACGGTCGGCATAGAAGCGGTTGAAGGAACGCTTCGAGAAAGCCAGCGCGTAGGGCGGTCGGCGCAGCAGCGCGTCGACCAGCCTGTCGCAGGTCGCGTCCAGTTCGCCCGCCGGCACCGCTTCGGCGATCGCGCCCTTGTCGGCCAGTTGTCGCCCGGTGAATTGCTTGCCGAGCCAGAGATAGTCGCGCGCCATGGCGGGCGGCATGTTGAGCGGCACGAAAATAGTGCCGCCGTCGCCCGGCACGATGCCGGCGCCGGGACGGCCCACCGGCGGATTGCCATCGCCCATGCCCAGATGATGATCGCAGAAAACCGCATCCTCGCGCGCGATCACGAAATCGCAGGCGAACACGAGGCTTGAGCCAAAACCTTTCACGCCGCCGTTTACCTTGGCGATGATGGGCTTTTCCATTTCGATGACGAGCTGGAACGTATGCTGCAGCGCCTGCAGGCCGTCCCAGGTCTTGTCCGGCGTATGGCCGTGGAAATGCGGGTGATTGACAGCCGTCATGCAGAACACGTCTTCCTCGCCGGTAATGACGATGACGCGGATTTCATTGTCGAAGCGCAGCCGGTCGAGCGCAATGCCGAGTTCGCGATGCCGGCCCGGGCGCAGCGACTCGCCGTCCTTGTGGACCAGCAACGGCGGCGAAAAGCGGATCGTCGCACACGCGCCGTCGCGTGTGACCTTGATGGTTCTCAGATCGTCCATGGTGTCCTCCGTTGATTTTTGTCTGTCTGCGTTTGTCGGCGCATGCGGACAGTTTTGATCAAGCGGCGCGCGTCTGTCCATGGGCGATTGCGGGCTTTAGCCGGCGAGGCCGGAGAGCCGGAGCGCGAGCCCGGCGATCGCGCAGGCGAGCAGCACGGTCAGCATGCCGATTTTCAGCCGAAAAATAGCCAGCATGGCGAGGCCCGACAGGCCCAGCGCCCACAGGTTCACACTGCCCGGCAAAGGCAAATCGACATTCAGCCCGTACCAGCGCCAGTTGAAGCTCTCGCGGAAGATCGTGTGGATGGCGAACCAGATGGCCAGATTGAGGATGACCCCCACCACGGCCGCCGTGATGGCAGACAGCGCGCCCGCAACCGGCTTGTGGCCGCGCAGCCGCTCCACGAAAGGCGCTCCGAGGAAAATCCACAGGAAGCAGGGCGCAAACGTCACCCAGGTGGCGAGCAGGCCGCCGAGCGTGCCGGCCATCAAGGGCGAAAGATCGCCCGGCGCGCGGAACGCCGCCATGAAGCCCACGAATTGCAGCACCATGATCAAAGGGCCGGGGGTCGTCTCCGCCATGCTGAGCCCGTCGAGCATTTCGCCCGGCGCCAGCCAGTGGTAATGATCGACCGCCTGCTGGGCCACATAGGCCAGAACCGCATAGGCGCCGCCAAAGGTCACCATCGCCATCTTGCTGAAGAAGATCGCAATGCTGCTGAAAACATGGTCCGGCCCAAGCCAGAGCAGGATCGCCGCCACTGGCGTGAGCCAGAGCCCAAGCCAGACGCCGGCGATGCGCAGGGTTGTGGCGAGCGTCGGGTTGGCGTGAGCCGGCAGGGTTTCTCCCAGCAGGCTCTCGCTGTCGGGTTTCCCTGAGCCGCCATGACCACCGCCGCCCAGAAACTCCGTTCGACCGCTTCTAGCGCCGAACCAGCCGATCAATCCAGCGCTCAGGATGATAAGCGGAAACGGCAGGTTGAAAAAGAAAATCGCCGCAAATGCCGCCGCCGCCAGCCCTTGCATGGTGCGATTTTTCAGGGCGCGGCGGCCCACCCGGATCACCGCCTCGACCACGATGGCCAGCACCGCCGCCTTCATGCCGAAGAACAGGCCCGCCACAACGCCGCTCTGGCCCCACAGAGCGTAAATCCAGCTCAGCCCCATGATGGAAATCACGCCCGGCAGGATGAACAGCCCGCCCGCCATGATGCCGCCGGGCGTACGGTGCATCAGCCAGCCGATATAGGTGGCCAGTTGTTGCGCCTCCGGGCCCGGCAGCAACATGCAATAATTGAGGGCGTGCAGAAAGCGGCTCTCCGAAACCCATTTTTTTTCGTCGACCAGAATCCGGTGCATCACGGCGATTTGCCCGGCGGGCCCGCCGAAGCTCAGGGCCGCAATCCGGAACCAGACGCGAAACGCCTCGCCGAATGAGACGCCATGGGGAAAAGACGTATTGGCTGCCTCTGACGGCTGACTTTGCTGCATCGCGGCAGGCTACCGGCTGCTGCGCCAGGCCGCAACGCCAGCCAACCAGATCCGGCATCTTGCAATCAGCTTCGCCGGAGCGCAAAAAGAAATCACAATTCACCACACCCAGAGGGAGAACGCATGTCGGCTTCAGGAAGCGCACAGGACCCGGTCGGAGTTACGTCGAGATTTCTGCTCGACCCCTATCTCGACTGGTGCAAGGGCGAGAACATCCCGATCCACCTCGATTTCGGCCACGACCTTCTGGCGCTGGAAACCAAGCGTTGGGACCGGTTCGATGCGCGCGGCTGTTTCGCCCACACCCACGGCCGCGGCGACTTCTGCGCCAACTATATTCTTGAAGTCGAGCCAGGCAAGAAGACCGCACAGATCAAGCATCTCTACGAATGCCTGTTCTTTGTGCTCTCGGGTCAGGGCTCCACGACCGTCTGGCTGCCGGACGGCAATACGCGCACGTTCGAATGGGGCCCGAAGGCCTTCTTCACCGTCCCGTTGAACTGCAAGTACCAGATCTTCAACGGCTCCGGCCAGGAAGCAGCCCGCATCTCCTGCACCAATGATGCGCCGCTGACGATCAACCTCTACCACAACCTCGACTTCGTTTTCGCCAACGACTTCAAGTTCCCCGAGCGCGTTGGCCAGTCCAAGCATTTCGACGGAGAGGGCGATCACGAGGCCTATGACCGCACCGGCGCCAAGGCGACCATCAACGTGTGGGAGACGAACTTCGTCCACGACCTGACCAGCTTCAAGCTTTACGAGCTTGACGCGCGCGGCAAGGGTTCGATGAACGTGTTCTTCCAGATGGCCGACAGCACCATGCACGCCCACGTGTCGCAAATCCCCGTCGGGCGCTACAAGAAAGCCCATCGCCATGCGGCCGGCACGCACGTGCACGCCATCGACGGCACGGGCTATTCGCTGCTCTGGTACGACGGCGACGACAAGTTCGTCGAACTGCCGTGGCGTCACGGTATTATGTACACGCCGCCGTTCTGGATGTTCCACCAGCACTTCAACACATCCGACAAGCCGGCGCGCTATCTCGCCTGCGCCATCGGCAGTGCGCGTTATCCGTTCATCTCGCTGCGTCGCGTCAGCACGTCTGGTGGCGGTTCAACCTCGGTGAAGGAAGGTGGACGCCAGATCGAATACGAGGATCAGGACAACCGCATCCATCGGAAGTTCCTTGAGGAGATCGCCAAGACCGGCATCACGTCCCTGATGGGAGACATCTTCGACGAACCCGCCATTCTGGCGATCCCGAAGGAACAGATGACCGGCGTCATCGACACGCCGAAGCTGAAAGGCCCGGCGATCTGAGACTCGTCAACTATGCCGTCGATGTTATGCCCGGCCTTGAGCCGGGCATCTACGTCTGGCGGGCGTATTCCGCTGATGGCCGGGGCGAGCCCAGCCATGACGCGCTCCTCGCATCAGGCTTGCACGTAGCGTCGCCAGACTTGTAGGCTCGCTGCAAACTTCACTCCCGGAGAACTCCATGACCGATCCTGTCGGCGTCACATCGCGGTTTCTGCTCGATCCCTACGTGGACTGGGCGCAGGGCGAGAACATTCCGATCCATCAGGATTTCGGCCTCGATCTTCTCAATCTCGAGACCGCCAAATGGGATCGGTACGACGCCCACGGCTGTTTCGCCCACACCCACGGTCGCGGCGACTTCATGGCGAACTATGTCATCGAGGTGAAGCCGGGCAAGAAGACCGCACCCATGCGGCATCTTTACGAGGCGTTCTTTTACGTTCTGGCTGGCACGGGTTCCACGACCGTCTGGATGCCGGGCGGCGAGACGCGCACATTCGAATGGGGTCCGAAGGCGCTGTTCGCGATTCCACTGAATTGCAAATATCAGATCTTCAACGGCTCTGGACAGGAGTCGGCTCGGCTCTCGTGCACCAACGATGCGCCGCTGACCATCAACCTCTACCACAACCTCGATTTCGTCTTCGCCAATGACTGGCAATTCCCGGAACGCACCGGCGAGACCAAGCATTTCGACGGCGACGGCGATCACACCGCCTACAAGCGCGGCGAAAAGGTTGCAACGTTGAACGTCTGGGAAACGAATTTCGTCCACGACCTGACGAGCTTCAAGCTTTACGAACTCAACGAGCGCGGCAAAGGCTCGCTCAACGTGTCGTTCATTCTGGCCGACGGCACGATGCACGCGCATTCGTCGCAGATCCCGGTGGGCCGCTACAAGAAAGCCCACCGCCATGCGGCCGGAACCCATGTTCACGCGGTTGACGGCACCGGCTATTCGTTGCTCTGGCATGACGGCGACGAGAAGTTCGTCGAAATTCCGTGGCGTCACGGCATCATGTACACGCCGCCGTTCTGGATGTTCCACCAGCACTTCAACACTTGCGATAAGCCCGCGCGCTATCTGGCTTGCAGCCTCGGCAGCCGGCGCTATCCTTTCATTTCCTATCGTCGCGTCAGCGGCGAAGGAAAGGGTTCGGTGTCTGTGAAGGAAGGCGGACGCCAGATCGAATACGAGGATCAGGATCCCCGCATCCATCGCAAGTTCCTGGAGGAAATCATCACCACCGGCGTCAAGTCGGAAATGGGCGATATTTTCGACGAGGCGGCCATCATGGCTCTGCCAGACTCGGAACTCACCGGCGTGATCCGCAATCCGCAGCTCGTTGGACCGGCGATCTGACAACAAGGGCGGCCAATGTGCTCAATGGCCGCCGCCACCGCCCTGCAGTCTCGGACGCCGCATCATCATCACCAGCGGCACCAGAAGCATGAACAGGATCGTCATGAAAAAGAACACGTCGCCGAGCCCCATCACGGTAGCTTCGCGACGGACCATCATGGCAAGTCTCTTTGTGGCGGCAAGCTCCGCGTCTGATCCCATTCGTCCATAAACCTGCGTGAGATTGGCAAGCGTTTCTTCCGCTACGCTGCGCCCCCATGAGACGCGCTCGTGCAGACGCGCAAGATGAAGATCTATGCGGTCGTTGAGGATCGTGTTGATCATCGCCAGACCGATGGCGCCGCCGAGATTGCGCGTCAGATTGAAAAGGCCGGAAGCGTTTTTCAATTGTTGCGGCGGCAGCGTGCCGAGCGCCAGATTGGTGATCGGCACCATGCACATCATCAGCGCAACGCCGCGCAACATCTGCGGCACTAGAAGTTCGTAGAAATCCCAGTCTTTCGTCACATAGGACGCCTGGAGCGTGCCGAGCGCAAAGCCCGTAAAGCCGAGGCCGATCAAAATGCGCGGATCAACTTTCATCGACAGTCTGCCGATGAAGGGCGCGGACAGAAAACTGCAAATACCGGTCACGAACATCGTGTTGCCGATCATCAGCGCGGAATAGCCGCGCACGCGACCGAGATAGACCGGATAGAGATAGGTGAGGCCGTAAAGGCCGACGCCGAGCGTCAACGAGAACAGCGAGCCCGTCCAGAAATTGCGGTCCCGGAAAGCCGTCAGATCGACAATCGGATTGCGCGCCTTGAACGCCCGCCAGAAAAACAGCGCAGCGCCCGCAGCCGAAACCACCGTCGCGATGACGATGATGTCCTCGTCGAACCAGCCTTTCGACGGTCCTTCCTCCAGCAGATATTCGAGCGCGCCCAGAAAGGTCGCCATGCCGGCAAGGCCTGCCCAGTCGAAGCCCTTGAGCAGGGAAAGATCGGGCTCGTCGAAATCGATCATCGCCCAGCAGATGGCGCTAACCGCAGTGCCCGGCACGACATTCACCAGAAACAGCCAATGCCATGAAAAGGCGTCGGTCAGCAGCCCGCCGAATGTCGGCCCGATGGTGGGCGCCAGCGTCGCCACGAGCCCCATGGCCGGGCCGACTACCGATTGCTTTTCGCGCGGAAAGATCGTGAAGCCGTCGAGAAAACGGTCGGGAACATGCCGCCGCCAATGAAGCCCTGCAGCGTACGCCAGAAGATCATCTCGTTGATCGTGCCGGAGGTGGCGCACAACATGCTGGCCAGCGTGAAGCCTGCCGCCGATGCGACGAACACCACGCGTGTCGAGAAAGCCCGCGACAGGAAACCCGACAGGGGAATCATGATGACTTCGGCCACCAGATAGGCGGTCTGCACCCACGAAACTTCATCGGCGCTGGCCGAGAGTCCTGCCTGAATTTCCGCCAGCGAGGCAGATACAATCTGTGTATCGAGTATCGCCATGAACATGCCGAACACCATCGCGATAAAGGCGATGACGCGGCGCGCGCCGAACGACCGCGCCTGAACGGGCGGCGCTGCCGGCATTGTGGAAACGACTGCGGCGGGGGCCATGGCGAAACGTCCGATCAGTTGGCTTTGTGGCCGAAGCCCAGCGCGCTCATCAGCGTCGGGCGCGTTTCGCCTGCAGGCCGCGTGTCGATGTCCACCACGACCGACAGGCCCGGCCGCAACTGGCCTGTTGCGGCAATCTCGGCCGGGGCCCGGATTCGCACCGGCACGCGCTGGACGATCTTGGTGAAATTGCCGGTCGCGTTTTCGGGAGGCAGCAGGGAGAATTGTGCGCCGGACGCGGGCGCAAAACTCTCGACAGTTCCGTCGATGATCTGACCCGGCAAGGCGTCGATATGAATCGCGACTTTCTGGCCGCGCTTCATGCGGGAAATCTGTGTTTCCTTGAAATTGGCTTCAATATAGGCGTGGTGGTCGGGATGAGCGCCAGAATCTTCGTGCCCGGCTGGAGGAATTGCCCGGTCTGAACGGCTCTGTTTCCCACAACGCCATCGAAGGGCGCGCGGATTTCGGTGAACGACAGATCTCGGCGGGCCTTGTCGAGAGCGGTCATCAATTCGCGGCGTGTGTGTTCGGCTTCAGAGCGCTGGGCGTCGAGAACAGATGTCAAATGACGATCTGGACGCTACCCTTCGGGCGATCGGCAGGGGCCTTCTGCAGATGCTGACCCGGCCCGACAATGTGGCGATCGTCCGTATGGTCATTGGCGTGTCCGGCAAGTTTCCGGCCATTGGCCGCGCTTTCCATGAAGCTGGCCCGCAATTCGGACAGGAACGACTCGCAGCCTACCTCGACCTACAAGTGGCTGCAGGGCGGGTGAAGATCACTGACACGAAGCTTGCAGCGAGCAATTTTCTGCAATTGTCCCATTCGGAAATCGTGAAGGCACAATTGTTCTGCGTCATCGAGCAGATTTCCGAGGCCGAAATCGAACGGTCGATCGAAAACGCCGTCGATATTTTTATGCGCATCTACGGCGTCGATCAGCAGAATCAGCGCGCCTGAGCGCGCTCAGTTGCCGATAAACTTCCGCACTGCCTCTTCAACCGCGACTCGCTGCTGGGACGGGAGCGTCGTCAGCAATCCGTCAAGATAATCGTCCTTGAGACCGCTGGCGCGCGACAGGATGTGCCATTTCATGGATTCCACCATGTTGCGCGGCATGCCCCGCCCGGCGGCAAGAATGCGCGCCAGCCGGTTTTGCGCAATGGGATTTTCGCGCGCGGCCGCTCGCAGGAAATACTTGGCCGCGGCGGTTTCGTCTTTCGTCACGCCGTCGCCGTTAAACAGCGCGATGGCGTATTCGACCTCCGCCGTCACATTGCGTTCGTCGGCTGCCTCCTTCAGCAGTTGCGCGCCCTTCGGGCGATCCTGCGCGACCCCTGTGCCTTCCCGATACATCATGGCCAGCGCATAGGTGGCGTCGCTGTCGCCGGCCTCCGAAGCGCGGCGGAATAATTCCGCTGCCCTGGCGAAATCCGCTACCTGTTCGTCGGTCGCCATAATTCCGAGATTGTAGAGCGCCCCCGGATGGTTTCTGGCCGCCGCCTTCTCGAACAGGCCTTTGGCCTTCGCCAGATCGGGATCGACGCCTTCGCCGGTGAGATAGGCGCGCCCAAGAGCGAAAGTGGCCGGCAAATCGTCATGGTCTGAGGCCAGCTTGTACCAGCGAGCCGCTTCCGCCAGGTCGCGCCGCACCCCGAGTCCGACGCGGTAGAGCTCAGCGATCAGCGTCATGGCCGGGCCGTCATTGGGATTGGCGTCGAGGCGCTTCATCGATTCGCGCAGGGCGGTGACGAAGTATCCGCGCTGGAACGCCGCAAAAGCCGCATCCGGCGGCGGTGCATTCGGGTCGTCAGGCTTCGGCAGGGAAGGCGCGACCGGCGCAGGGCGCGTGAAGGTCGGCATAGCAGGCGCGGTTGAGGGCGCGGGCGTCATCTGCGCCAGCGCCGGCCAGCCGAACGCAAACCCGCACAGCGCAGCGATGGTCCGCAGCTCTTTGCGGACCCGGCTCATGCAATATTCGCCCTTGCGCGCGCGATGGCCGCCATGGCGTCGCGAATGGCCGAAGCCGGGCCGCGCTCGTCGTCCCAGACGGCCGCGCCCAGGGCCACGAAATCAGCGCCTGCCGCAGCCAGTTCCTCGACCTGCGCCAGTTCGCTGGCGAAGCCCACGACCGGCACGTTGAAGATTTCAGCCCACCATTCGACCCGTTCCAGCGTGCTGGAAAAAGGCGGCGTATAGCCGTCGCGGGCCGGCTCGCCGAACATGACGTAATCCACCTCGCTCTCGCCCGCCGTCATGGCGTCGTGGCGGGTCTTGAGGCCGCCTGCGCCCGCAATGCCCGAAGGCTTGAGTTTTTTGATCGCGTCGGCCAGCGCCGCCTGACCGTCTTCGTCGGTCGCCCGTATATGCGCGCCGTCAGCGCCGGCGCGCAGCGACAATTGTACATCGTCCTCAACCAGCAGCGCCGCGCCGCGCTCCTGAGCGACTGTAGCGAGCGTGCGGACGATCTTCTTGGCGACGCCTTCGTCGCGGGCCTCCAGCAGCAACAGCACGCATGCGATGACGCCCGCGTCGAGCGCCGCTTCCAGCACAGGCGCAAACGCGGCCGCGTCGGACAGGCGCGGCGTGATCAGGTAAAGGCTCGGCGAATCGTCGGACATGAAAAGGCGCACCCCGCTTCTGCTGTCCTAGATGGAAAACGATTGGGGCGAAAGCGGGACGGGCCGGCGGCGCTGGCAATCCGCCGCATGTCGCTCTATTTGCGTCGCAACGTCGCGCAGGCGTAAAAGGCAATTCGCAGGAACGATTGCAAAACCCACGGGAGATGCGCCTTGGCCGATTTTCGAACTTTCACGTCATCCCACCGGGCGCCGGCTGTCCCAATGCTGCCGATCATCGATCCGGCCGGTTGGCGGGCTGACTCGCTCGGGCCGGTGGAAAACTGGTCCTACACGCTGACGCAGTCCGATCAGGACGAGATCGTCGCCGCCGTAAAAGCCTTCCGGGGAACAGGGCTGTCCCGAGTCGAGGTCGGGCGCGAAAACTTTCCGCTGGGCAAGTTCGCCGGAACGCTCGCCGACGTCCACCGCGAGCTGACCGACGGGCGCGGCATGGTGATGCTGCAGAACTTTCCCATCGACCGGCTTGATCTCGAAGGCAACGCCATCGGGTTCATGGGAATCGGGACTTTTCTTGGCGAACGTATGGTCCAGAACCGCCACGGCCATGTGCTGGGCCATGTGAAGGATCTCGGGCTCGACTACCACGGGACCGGGCGCGCCTATAACACCCGCGCCGATCTGCGCTTCCATGCCGATTCCTGCGATTACGTCGCGCTGCTTTGCCTGCAGATCTCAAAGTCCGGCGGTGAAAGTCGCGTCGTGAGTTCCGTCACCGTCTACAACGAAATCCTCAAGCGTCGTCCTGATCTCGCCAAGGTGCTGACGGAGGATTTCTATCGCTCCATGGGCCTCGACAAGGACAAGGACGCCAATCCCTGGTTCAAGCAGCCCGTCTTCAATTTCGAGCAGGGCTATTTCAGTGCCGCCGCTGTCGGCGTTTCCGTTGACAAGGCTCAGAAGTTGCCTGGCGTTCCGCCACTCACCGACGCCCAGAAAGAGGCGGTCGTGTATTATCGCGATCTGGTGGAAGAGCTTGCGGCCGACATCCCGTTCAAGCCGGGCGACGTGCAGATCCTCAATAATTTCGTGATGCTGCACAGCCGCCGCGAATTCGAGGATTGGCCCGAAGAGCACCGCCGTCGCCACCTGCTGCGCCTGTGGATCCGCGACGACGGCGCCCGCCCGCTTCCCGAGAGCATCCGCAATGGTCGTCAGGGCGCGGGCATCAAGATCAAGGGCCTGAAGCCCATCGCGCCACTTGAGGCGACCGAAGTTTCGGAGTGAGGCGCAAGTAGTTCGAGCGAACAAAAAAGGGCGCCCCGGCAGGCCGCCCTTTCAATTTCAGCCTCAACCAGCGTTACGCGAAAGTCGGGTCCAGTTTGCCGGCCGCATAGCGCTTGGCCATGTCGGAGAGCGGCACGATCTTGCCGATCTTCGAGGCCTGACCGGCGGTGTTGAACTCTTCGAGACGTTGCTTGCAGATCTTCGACATGGCCTCTAACGCAGGCTTCAGATACTTGCGCGGATCGAATTCGCCCGGATGCTCGGCGAGCACCTTGCGGATCTGGCCCGTGATGGCCATGCGGTTGTCGGTGTCGATGTTGATCTTGCGGACGCCGTTCTTGATGCCGCGCTGGATTTCTTCCACCGGCACGCCCCAGGTCGGCTTCATCTTGCCGCCATAGGCGTTGATGATGTCCTGCAGATCCTGCGGCACCGACGACGAGCCGTGCATCACCAGATGCAGGTTCGGCATCTTGCGATGGATCGCCTCGATGACGTTCATCGCCAGCACCGCCCCGTCTGGCTTGCGGGAGAACTTGTAGGCGCCGTGCGACGTGCCCATCGCAACCGCGAGTGCGTCGACCTTGGTGGCCTTGACGAATTTCACGGCTTCGTCCGGGTCGGTCAGCAACTGGTCGTGGCTGAGTTTGCCCTCTGCGCCATGGCCGTCTTCCTTGTCGCCCATGCCGGTCTCGAGCGAGCCGAGCACGCCGAGTTCGCCCTCTACCGAGACGCCGCCCATATGGGCCATGTCGACGACGTTCTTCGTCACGTTGACGTTGTACTCGTAATCGGCGGGCGTCGCGCCGTCAGCCTTGAGCGAGCCGTCCATCATCACCGAGGTGAAGCCGGACTGAATCGCCGTCATGCAGGTCGCTTCCACATTGCCGTGGTCGAGATGCACGCAGATCGGAATATGCGGATACATTTCGGTGAGCGCATCCATCATGTGGCGCAACATGATGTCGTTGGCGTAGCCGCGCGCGCCGCGCGAGGCCTGAATGATCACCGGCGCATCGAGCGCGTTGCAGGCTTCACCGATGGCGAGCGCCTGTTCCATATTATTGATGTTGAACGCCGGGACGCCGTAGCTGTGTTCGGCGGCGTGGTCGAGCAACTGACGCAGTGTTATGCGGGCCATATGATCCTCCGGAAAACCAATCTGTTCTGACGCGTGCGAACTGATAATTCGTTAAGTTCTCAGGCGCGGAGCGCCTCGACGCCTGGCAGCGCCTTGCCTTCCAGCCATTCAAGGAATGCGCCACCTGCGGTCGAAATGTAGGAAAAGTCCTCGCCGGCTCCCGCCTGATTGAGTGCCGCGACCGTATCGCCGCCACCCGCCACCGAGAGCAACTTGCCGGCTTTGGTGAGTTTTGCGGCTGCGTTCGCGGCCGCATTCGTTCCAGCGTTGAAGGGTTCCATTTCGAAAGCCCCGAACGGACCGTTCCAGACGAGCGTGCGGGCGACTTCGAACAGGCGCTCGATCTCGACAACCGACTTCGGGCCGGCGTCGAGAATCATCTCGTCGTCGCCCACATGGTCGACATCGACCACGCGGCTGGCCGCATGGGCCTTGAATTCTTTCGCCACAACGACGTCGACCGGCAGGCAAATGGTGCATTTCGCAGCGCGCCCGGCGTCCAGAATATTGCGGGCTGTGTCAAGCATATCCTTCTCGCACAGCGACTTTCCGACCTTCTTGCCCTGCGCGGCCAGAAACGTATTGGCCATACCGCCGCCGATGATCAGAATGTCGACCTTCTTGACCAGATTTCCAAGCAGTTCAAGCTTGGTGGAAACTTTCGCGCCGCCCACGACCGCCGCCAGCGGACGTTGCGGGTTCTCCAGCGCCTTGGAGATAGCCTCGATTTCCTGCTGCATGGTGCGTCCCGCATAGGCCGGGAGCTTGTGCGCAATGCCTTCGGTCGAGGCGTGCGCCCGGTGCGCCGCCGAGAAGGCGTCGTTCACATAGAGGTCGCCGAGCTTGGCGAGTTCGGCCACGAAAGCTGGATCGTTCTTCTCTTCGCCCTTGTGGAAACGGGTGTTTTCCAGCAGCAGCACATCGCCGGGCTTCATGGCCCCGATGGCTACTGCGGCCACATCGCCGATGCAGTCATTGGCGAAGCCGACGGGAGCGCCCAGATGGGCAGAAACTGCAGCCGCCAGCGGCTTGAGCGAATTTTCAACATCCGGCCCGCCCTTGGGGCGGCCGAAATGCGCCAGCAAAATCACCTTGCCGCCCTTGCGGGAAATCTCGTGGATCGTCGGCAGGATGCGGTCGATGCGGGTCGTGTCCGTCACGCGGCCGTTTTCCATGGGCACGTTGAGATCGACGCGCACCAGCACGCGCTTGCTGGAAACGTCTGCGGTATCGAGGGTTTTGAAAGCAGTCATGAAATCCGACGCCCTGAAGTGCTGTCCGGTTGTGCGAACGGCGATGGTATAACCATCGCCGCCAAAAAGGCACGGCGGCCGAAGCCGCCGTTACCGAAGTGAATCAGAGCAGCTTGCCCATCGCCACGGCCGTATCGGCCATGCGGTTGGAGAAGCCCCATTCGTTGTCGTACCAGGACAGGATGCGGACGAAATTGCCGTCGATCACCTTGGTCTGGTCCATGTGGAAGATCGACGAATGGCTGTCGTGGTTGAAGTCGATCGAGACGTTCGATGTCTCGGTGTAACCAAGGACGCCCTTCAGTTCCTGGCTGGCGGCGCGCTTGATCGCCTCGTTGATTTCCTTGGCGGTGGTGGCGCGCTTTGAGGTGAACTTCAGGTCGACGACCGAGACGTTCGGGGTCGGCACGCGGATGGCCGCGCCGTCGAGCTTGCCGTTGAGTTCCGGCAGCACGAGGCCGACGGCCTTGGCGGCGCCGGTGGAGGTCGGGATCATCGACAGGGCCGCCGCACGAGCGCGGTAGAGGTCCTTGTGCATCGTGTCGAGGGTCGGCTGGTCGCCGGTGTAGGAATGGATCGTGGTCATGAAGCCGTGCGCAATGCCGACGGTGTCGTTCAGCACCTTGGCGACGGGCGACAGGCAGTTCGTGGTGCACGAGGCGTTCGAGACGACCAGATGGTCCTTCGTGAGCTTGTCGTGGTTGACGCCGTACACGACCGTCAGGTCGGCATTGTCGCACGGAGCCGAGACGAGGACGCGCTTGGCGCCGGCGGTCAGATGAGCTTCGGCCTTTTCCTTGGTGACGAAAATGCCGGTGCATTCCAGAGCGATCTCGACGCCCATTTCGCGATGCGGCAACTGGGCGGGATCACGGATGGCGGTGACCTTGATGGGGCCGAAGCCGACGTCGATGGTGTCGCCGACGACTTTCACGTCATGCGGGAAGCGGCCGTGCACCGAATCAAAACGCAGCAGATGTGCGTTGGTCTCGACCGGGCCGAGATCGTTGATGGCGACGACCTGGATGTCCTTGCGGCCGGACTCCACGATGGCGCGCAGCACATTGCGTCCAATGCGTCCGAAACCGTTGATTGCAACTTTCACAGCCATGTCGTTATCCCTTATGGGTTGTTGAAGACACGCAACGCGGGAACAGAACCGCGACCTGAACTCATGGCCGCGCAATGTGACTTCCGCGCTATAAACGAGGAGGGCCGCGTCCGTTTACAGGACCCGCGTTAAAAATCCCTCAGTAATTTGGCGCAGTCCATCGATCCGGCGCACTTATGGCCGGGATTTTTTGGCAAAATAGCGTTCTTTCAGGTTTTTCGGCAATCGATTTAAAAAAAATCGATTGCCGACATCGTTCGAAAGCAGACCGACACCGGTTGGGCGAATCAGCCCTGAGACAGGCGGGTTTCGACGGCCTTCTCGACAGCAACTGCCGTGATGCCGAAATGTTCATAAAGTTTCGCGAAAGGCGCGCTGGCGCCGAACGAATTCATGCCCACGAAAATGCCGTCCGACCCGATGATGGCGTCCCAGCCCTGCCGGATGCCGGCTTCGACCGCCACCTTGACGGGCGCATCGCCGATGACGGCGCGACGCTTCGCGTCGTCCTGCGCGAGGAAAATATCCATGCACGGAACCGAGACGACGCGGGCCGCGATCCCCTTCTGCTGCAGGGCCTTCTGGGCGTCCATGGCGATTCCGATTTCGGAACCGGACGCGAAGATCGAAACCTTCGCGACGCCGGTCGCGGCGCTCAATTCATAGGCGCCCTGACGGCACAAATTGTCGTCTTCATACTTCAGCCGGACAGGCCGCAGGTTCTGGCGGGTCAGGGCAAGAATCGCCGGGCCACGACGGGATTCAAGCGCCAGTTGCCAGCATTCCATCGTCTCGGTCGCGTCCGCAGGCCGGAAGACCAGCATGTTCGGGATGGCGCGCAGAACCGCCAGATGCTCCACCGGCTGATGGGTCGGGCCGTCCTCGCCCAGACCGATCGAATCGTGGGTCATGACCTCGATATGCCGGACGCCCATCAGGGCCGCCAGTCGCAGCGCCGGGCGGCAATAGTCGGTGAAGACCATGAAGGTCGCGCCCGAGGCGATCAGGCCGCCGTGCAGGGCCATGCCGTTGATGGCCGCAGCCATCCCGTGCTCGCGAATGCCCCAATGGACGAAGCGGCCGGCGTAATTGCCGGGCGAGATCGCCGGGGTCGCCGCAACCTTGTTGTTGTTGGAGCCGGTCAGATCGGCCGATCCGGTGATCAGTTCCGGCACGATCTCCGCAATGACCGCCAGACAGGACTCTGAGGCCTTGCGGGTGGCGACTTCCTTCGGGTTCTGGGCGCAATCTTCCTTGAAGTGGTTGACGACAGCCTTGAGCGAGAAGGGCAGGTCGCCCTTCAGGCGGCGCTCGAACTCGAACTTCTTGAACTCGTCCATTTTGGCGACGCGGGAGTTCCACTCCGCATGAGCCGCCGCGCCGCGGCTGCCGGCGGCGCGCCAGGCGGCCAGAATGTCGGCGGGAATTTCGAACGGCGCATGGGGCCAGTCGAGCGCCTTGCGGACGCCCTCGATCTCGGTCGCTCCGAGCGGCTCGCCATGCGCCTTCGCGGTGCCGGCGCGCGTCGGGGCGCCGTAGCCGATGACGGTCTTGCAGGCGATCAGGGTCGGCTTGTCGGACTTTTTAGCGGCCTCGATGGCCTTCAGGATGGCGTCCTGGTCATGGCCGTCGATGCGGCTGGCGGCCCACCCGGCGGACTCGAAACGCTTCAGCTGGTCGACCGAGTCTGCGATCGACAGCGGGCCGTCGATGGAAATCCCGTTGTCGTCGAACAGGACGATCAGGCGGTTCAGCTTGAGATGGCCGGCGATCGCGATGGATTCCTGCGAGATGCCTTCCATCAGGTCGCCGTCAGACGCCAACACGTAGGTGTGGTGGTCGACCACGTCGCCGAATTCGGCGTTCATCATCCGCTCGGCCAGCGCCATGCCCACAGCGGTCGCGATGCCCTGACCCAGCGGGCCGGTGGTGGTTTCGACGCCTTTCGTGTGGAAAACTTCCGGGTGCCCGGGGGTTTTCGAGCCCAATTGGCGGAAATTCTTGATCTCCTCGATGGTCATTTCCGGCTCGCCCGCCAGATACAGCAAGGCGTAGAGCAGCATGGAGCCATGGCCGGCGGAGAGCACGAAGCGGTCCCGGTCGGCCCAGTTCGTGTCGGCAATGTCGTATTTCAGAACCTTGGTGAACAGAACGGTCGCAATGTCGGCGGCCCCCAGCGGCAGGCCCGGATGGCCTGAATTGGCCTTCTGCACAGCATCCATCGCCAGGGCGCGAACAGCATTGGCCATCGCGGATTGCGAAACCGACATTGTGATTTCCTTTCGGGATCGAGGACCGCAGTAAAAGCGGCCATTTCTGCGGGTTTGATAGCACCCGAGCCGCTCGAGTCAACGTAAACAGGCCCTGAAGGACCCATGTTTAAGTGGATGGAGCACATTGGGTCGCGAAGTCCGTTGACCGCGCCGCCTGTGTCGTTCCAAATGTTCCTCCAATTGTTTGCATCGATTTCCGGACCCATCGTCTCAATGTCGTTACCGCCGCGCCTCGACGCAGCGCTTCAGCGCCTCGCATCCGCGCTCGACCAGCTCGAGGCGGCGGCGGAGCGTCGCGCCCGGGCTGATGCGGCGCGCGGCGACCTTGAGGAGGAGCTGGCGATCATGCAGGACGACCGCTCGCGACTGGCGGTCGATCTCGACGGAGCTCTCGCCCGAAACAGGTCGCTGTCCCACGCCAATGCAGAAGTTCAGCGGCGACTGGAGCGCGTCAGCGCCACAATCCGGTCGATTCTGCCGGACGACGAGTCCGGTGGGGAGGCGTGACATGGCCCATGTGAACGTCACGATCGGCGGTCGCGCCTACCGGATGGCTTGCGAGGACGGGCAGGAGACGCATCTGGAAATGCTGGCCTCCACCATCGACGGGCGAATCGCCGAAATGCGCAAGTCGTTCGGGGAGATCGGCGACCAGCGCCTCACCGTCATGGCGGCGATCAGCATTCTGGATGAGGCGACCGACCAGCAGAACCGCATGAAGAAACTCGAAGCCCGCGTGGCGGAACTCGAAATGGCCAAAGCCGGCGTCGAAAGCGCAGGGGAAAACTGGGCGCAATCGTTGGCGGACGCGCTGGAGGATTCAGCCTCGCGCATCGAGAGGCTCGCCAAAGACATTGCGGGCGGCAAATAGGCCTAAGGGTCGGACGATTGTTCGCCGATATGCACCGCCAGCCAGACTGTCGGCTCAATGGCTGAGGTCCATTCCACCCGATGTTTCACGCCCGGCGGGATCGTTACCCAGTCGCCCGGCTTGAGTACGCGGGCCGAGGACTCGCCGTCGAATCGCAGACCCGATTCCCCGCTCAGGAGCACCACCCATTCGGTCCAGTCCTGCACAAGCCAATCGCCGGGCGGTGTGGACTGACCTGTCGACACGATGCGCTCGATCCGGACTCCGGGAGCGCGCAGGAGATCGGCGAAGGCCTCGGCGGTATTCTGTTCAGGAAGGTCTGCGAACAGATTGCGGCTGTCGGGGGCTTTGTGTTGCGTCATTGAAAGTCCTGCGATCTAACCGCCACCTTAGCGGCTCAGGTGAGTTTCCGAAGCATCTCGGCTCCGACCGGCGCATGGGCCTGCCAGGGCAGCAGATAGGCACGCCGCGCCAAAGTCTCGCGCACCCGGGCGATCTGGGCGCGCTCGGTCTCCAGTCGCCGCATCAGCAGGGGATCGCGCACGCCGCTTGCCGACAGGCTCTTGTTGATGACCCATCCGAAGGGCTCGATCCCGGCCCGGCGAAGGTCGGTCTGCAAGGCGGCTGCTTCCGAGACCGGTGTTGTTTCGGGCAGCGTCACGAGAATCACCCGCGTATAGGCGGGATCCTGCAGGCGCATCAGCGGCGTGACGATCCGGCCTCCGGCGCGCGGCTCAAGATCATGCGTCATCTGGCGATGATAGGCTCCGGTCGCGTCGAGCAGCAGTAGCGTATGGCCGGTCGGCGCCGTATCGAGCACCACGAACGTGCTGCGCGCTTCCGCCACGACGCGGGAGAAAGCATGGAAAACCGCCACCTCCTCGGTACAGGGAGACGCCAGATCCTCAAGCATCAGGGCGCGTTCCTGCTCGGTCAGTTTGGCGCCACGCGTGGTCATGATCTTGTCGATGTAGCGTTGTGTCTCGACGGTCGGGTTGATGCTGTCCACAGTCAAGCCGGGCGTCGGATCGTTGACGACAAAACTCACATGGGCGGCCGGATCGGTTGTGCTGAGATGAACCGCATGGCCACGCCGCGCCAGCCCCACCGCAATTGCCGCCGCTATGGTGGTTTTGCCGACGCCGCCCTTGCCCATTACCATCACGAGCCCGGTTCCGGCGGCGGCGATCTCGTCGACGAGTTGCGCAAGGCCCGGCAGGTCAATCGCCAGATCGGGCGACGGGTTCGTTACGGCAGTGTCCGGCGGATTGCCCGACAACAGCGCCCGCAAAGCCGGGACGCCGACCATGTCGAAGTCCCGAAGGGGGATTTCGTTGCGCGTCAACGCCGCGAGAGCTTCGGGCATTTGGTCAAGCGCATCCTGTTGATCATCGGCAATCGCGGCCGCAATCGCGTCGTCAAGTCTGCTCGCCCTGAAACGCCCGTTGACGGCCAGAACCTGATTGGCGAGGCCAAGCTGATTGAGTTCGCCCGATGTCCGCGCTGTCTCGCGGATGGCGCTACGGTCGGCGCGCGTGACAAGCACGATTGTGGTGCGAGTCGAATCCGCCAGCGCCTCCATTCCTTTGCGAAAACGCTCCTCCTTCATTTTCAGGCCCGAATGCGGGCCGAGACAGGATGCGCCGCGATCATTGCCTTCCAGAAACCCCGACCAGGCTTTCGGCAGACTGAGCAGCCGCAACGTGTGGCCTGTAGGAGCTGTATCGAACACAACGTGATCGAATCCGGCCGCATCCCCCGCAAGCAATCCGACGAATTCGTCGAAGGCCGCAATTTCGGTCGTGCAGGCGCCTGAAAGCTGCTCGCGCACCTGCGCCTTGTTCTTCGCATCCGATTCGGGGCCGAGCTGTTCGAGGACGCGCGTGCGATAGTTTTCTGCTGCGTCTTCGGGGTCGATGTTCATGGCCGAAAGACGCGGGACGCCCGGCACAGCTGCCGGGTTGTCCGACAGGGCGACGCCCAGCATCTCGTCCAGATTGGAAGCGGGATCTGTGCTGACGAGCAAAACCCTGCGACCGCGATCCGCCAGCGCGATGGCTGTGGCGCAGGCCAGCGACGTCTTTTCGACGCCGCCCTTGCCGGTAAAGAACAGAAACGGCGTCGGGGCGTCGAGGGCGCTGAACGCTAGCATCGTGGAACCGATCTGTTGTGAGGCAACCTATGCCTAGCCGGAACCCCGAACCGATGGGCTGATCTGAATCATATTCTCGCTGAAGCTACCGGTGTCATGGTCGAAAACCCCTTATAGTCGGGCCGACTTGCGGGCCTTTTCACGAATGATTAACCATTCTGGGGCGCTGTGGGGTGAGCCATTCTGAAGATGGAAAACAAGATAATGTCCGCACGTCCTTTTCTTCTCGGCCTTGCCCTAGCGGCCCTGACGTCAGCAAACGCCGCAGGGGCGGATTTCGCCTCATGTCTTGATGGATTGCGGTCCACCGCGACCTCGCAAGGGATTTCTGGCGGAACGTTCGATCGCGTAATGCGCGGCGTCGCGCCCGATCCGAAAGTGATCGAGGCCATGGACGCGCAGCCCGAGTTCAAAACGCCGATCTGGGACTATCTGGCGAGCCTTGTGGACAATCAGAAAGTCTCGGAGGGCCGCGCCAATATGCAGCGCTATGCGTCCGTGCTGGCGGCGGCGGAACAGAGGTTCGGGGTGGACCGTCATACGGTTGCGGCAGTTTGGGGCGTCGAATCCGACTTTGGCAATTTCGCTGGCAAATGGTCGTTGCCGCAATCGCTCTCCACCATCGTGTGCACCGGCAAGCGCCGCCAGGATTATTTTCGTGGCGAGCTGATGTCGGCGCTGAAAATCGTCGACCGAGGCGACATTGCCGCCGAAAAGCTGAAAGGCTCGTGGGCGGGCGCGTTCGGCCATACCCAGTTCATGCCCTCAACCTACCTGCGTCTCGCGGTCGACGGCGACGGCGACGGACGGCGCGATCTCGTCGATTCGCCAGCCGACGCGCTGCATTCGACCGGCAATTACCTTGCCAAGTCCGGCTGGGTGACGGGCGCGACGTGGGGTTACGAGGTGAAAATCCCCTCCGGATATAGCGGTCCCTCGGGCCGAACCAGCAAGCAACCCCTTTCCTCCTGGTCGGGTCGCGGCATCCGCAAACTCGACGGCGGGGCGCTTGACGGTTCGGGAAACGCCGGCCTGCTTCTGCCCGCCGGCGCGAGCGGCCCGGCCTTTCTGGTCTTCAAGAACTACGATGCCGCCTATTCCTACAATGGGGCCGATTCCTACGCGCTGGCGATCTCGATCCTGTCCGACAGGCTGCGCGGCAAGGCTGGCATCCAGACGCCCTGGCCCACCAACGACCCCGGAATATCGCGCGCCGAGCGCAAGGAGTTGCAAACCCTTCTGCTGCAGAAGGGATACCAGATTGGCGAGGCTGACGGCGCGATCGGGGCGAAAACCCGGGAGGCCATCGCGGACTATCAGGTTCGCCTCGGCGTTGAGCGCAACGGGCATGCCGGCAAACTGGTGCTCGACGCCCTGCGGTCCGGTCGTTAGACACATATCCATCACCGCGAATTGACTCGCTTGTGAGGGGAAAACCCGAATAGTAAGCTACATGACCAGCGTTTTTCATCGGAATGCGTCGAAACTTACCCTGAATTTCGTCCGGATGGCGCTCGCGGGCCTGTCCGTCGGAGTGGCGTTGGCCGGCGCAAAAGCGGATGAGAAGCCGATGGTGCTGGAGCTTTTCACCAGTCAGGGCTGCTCGTCCTGTCCGCCGGCCGATGCGCTGCTCAAGAAAATTGCGACGAAGCCCAACGTGGTCGCTGTATCTCTGCCGGTCGATTACTGGGATTACATCGGCTGGAAAGACACTTTCGCTTCTGCACAATTTACCGCCCGCCAGCGCGCCTACGCGAAGACCCGCGGCGATGGTCATGTCTATACGCCGCAGATCGTCGTGAATGGTCTGGCTCATGCGGTGGGTAGCGACAATGCTGAAATCGAGAAGGTCGCCACCTCCGTTCTTGGCCAGAAGGGCTCGCTGACCGTCGATCTCAAGATGCGCGAAGAAAATGGCAAACTGGTCGCCGACATTGGCGCAGCGCCCGCCGGGACGCCTGACACAGCGGCGCTTGTGCTGCTGCTGGTGGCGCGCGACCGGACCGTAATGGTGGGTCGCGGCGAGAATGCGGGCAAGACGCTTGGTTACACCAATGTGGTTCGCCAGATGACCAAGGTCGGCGACTGGAACGGCGTGGCCAAGCGAATCGAGATCCCGGCTTCCGAACTCATGCTGCCCGACACCGACGGTTATGTGCTGTTCCTGCAGGTCGGCACAGTTGCGTGGCCGGGCTCGGTGCTGGCGGCGGCGAAAAGCAAGGGACTTTGAGGCTTCGCCAAAAGCGCTTTTCCCGCACTGATTTTCAGATCAGATAGATGCGGTCTGGCAGTTCCGGCCTGTCATTGGCCTGCGCCGGGAAATGTTGTTCCAGCATGGCCCCGCAGCGCTCAATGGCGACCACGAATCCGTCAGCGATCCTGTCGTTGCGCAGATGTACGAGCATCGCGTCGACCGTATCCTGCCAGTCCCGTTGATCGACTTTGGCGTTGACTCCCTCGTCGGCCACGACCCGTACATAATGTTCGGCTAGAGACACGAAGATCAGCACGCCGGTCCTGTGTTGAGTTCCCGACAGGCCACGGATCATGAATTGCTCCATGGCGGCCCGGTGCGCATGGGCGCGCCGCATGGCGGGCGGCGCCAGCTTTGCCCGCCACGAGGGCCATGACAGAAACAGTAGAAGAATCCCGAACACAAGCGCCTGCACGAGAAGAATTCGCTGCACGCTCAATTGCGTGAGAGCGATCAGGAGCCACGGCGTGAGCAGTCCGGCGAAGGACGCCCACAGAAGCGGTAGCGCCGCATAGTCTGACGAAGAGCGCGCCAGTACGCAGACAATTTCTCCAGATGTTCGGGCTTCCGCCTTCACGATGGCGGCGGAGATTTTCTGCTGTTCGGCCTGCGTGAGATTCATCACCAGCTCCCCGATGCGCCGCCGCCGCCGGACGATCCGCCGCCGCCCGAGAAGCCTCCAGACGAGCTGCCGCCGCTGCTCCATGAGCCCGATGAACTACCGCCGGACGATCCGCTGCTGGCGAGGATTCGCAGAACGATTTCAAAAAACACGAAGCGGAACCCGGGGCTGACGATCAGCAACAAAATGAGAATGATCACCGCTCCGGCCACGATGACGTTGCCGGAATCGCCTTCGCCGCTGTCCAGGCGCAGTTCGGGTCGCTTCTGCCATTCCGAAGAATCTGTCGTCAGCACCGTGATGATGTCGTCGACGCCACGCTCGATGCCGCCGCCGAAATCACTGGTCTTGAAGCGCGGCGTCACCGCATTCGTGATGATGACCTTCGACAGCGCATCGGTGAGCGTACCTTCAAGTCCGTAGCCGACCTCAATGCGCACGCGGCGGTCGTTGGGCGCAACCAGCAACAAAACGCCGTTGTTTTTAGTCTTCTCGCCCAACTGCCATTTGCGGAAAAGGCCGTTGGCGTAAGTCTCGATGTCGCCGCCATCAAGCGATTTGACGGTAGCGACAACGATCTGGATGCCGGACTTTGTTTCGAGATCGGAAAGCTTGAGATCGAGCGAGATTTTCGTCTCGGCAGAAATGATGCCTGCCTCATCGACTACGCGGCCCGACAGCGCCGGATAATTTTGCGCAAAGCCCGGCAGCGCAGCCGCAACCAGCAGAAGCAGGCCGAGCAGAAAAGCGCGGATCGAATCGCGCCCGAAGGCTGCAGTGCTGGGACTGATGTGAAAACTCCCGGCTATTTTCAGGACCGAAGCCAAACGGGTCGCTCTTGTGCTGATCGACCGCGTTCTGCTCCGGCGTATAAAGTGCTCGAACCGATCTAAGGTTTAGAACTTCACCTGCGGCGGCGATTGCGCGGCGTCATTGGCGGTGAACGCCGCCAGTTCCTTGTTGCCGCGGAAGAACGTCATGGCCCACAGCAAACCCGGGAAGGTCTTTAACTCGGTATTGTAGACGCGCGCCGCCTCGATGTAATCGCGCCGCGACACCGCAATGCGGTTTTCGGTGCCTTCGAGCTGCGATTGCAACGCAAGGAAATTCTGGTTCGATTTCAGGTCGGGATAGTTTTCGCTGACGGCGAGCAGACGGCCGAGCGCGCCCGACAACTGGCTCTGCGCATCCTGAAACTGTTTCAGTTTCTCGGGATCGGTGAGTTGCGAAGCGTCTATGCGCACCGAAGTGGCTTTGGCGCGGGCCTCGACGACCGCCGTCAGCACGTCTTTTTCCTGTTTCGCGTAACCCTGCACGGTGTTGACCAGATTAGGGATCAGGTCGGCGCGGCGCTGGTACTGGTTTTGGACTTCCGCCCATTTGGCCTTGGCGGATTCTTCCAGCGTCGGAATATTGTTGTAGCCGCAGGCCGAAACCAGAAGGCCCAGCGCCACGATGGCGAGGGCGGCGCGAATTCGCGGGAACGTCAGGGTCATGCCAGCCTCCATGTGAGCCTTTAAGATAGGCGCTGCCGGCGTCTAGCGAAAGTGGCGACGGTCAATCTCCGGTGCGAAGAAGTATCTTGCCTTTGGCGCGTCGACCGGAAATTTCGCCCAGTGCTTCGACGATCCGGTCGAGCGGATAGGTCTGGTGCGGCTGCGTGGCCAGCTTGCCGGCTGCTGCCCAGCCTAAAAGTTCGCGCATGTTCTCGCGCTCTAGCTCGGGCTCGCGCTTGACGAATTCGCCCCAGAACACGCCCACGATGTCGCAGCCTTTCAGAAGCGCGAGGTTAAGCGGGATCTTCGGGATTTCGCCGCTGGCGAAACCGATCACCAGAAGTCTACCCTTCCAGGCCATCGACCGAACAGCTGCTTCCGACAGCGCGCCGCCAACGGCGTCATAAACCACATCGACGCCCTTGCCGTTTGTGAGGCGCTTCAGTTCCTCGCGCAGATCGCTGGCCGCATAGTCGACCAGTTCATGCGCGCCGGCCGCGCGGGCAACTTCAAGTTTCTCCGGCGATGATGCGCAGGCGATGACTCGCGCGCCCATCAGACGGCCGATTTCGACCGCCGCCAGACCGGTGCCGCCCGAAGCGCCCAGCACCACAAGCGTTTCGCCGGGCGCAAGACGGCCGCGCTGGCGCAAGGCATGAAGTGTGGTGCCATACGCAATGGATAGCCCTGAGGCTGCTTCGTCCGAAACCCCATCGGGCGTCTTGGTGAGCAGGGCCGCCGGGACCAGAATCTTCTCCCGCGCCGCTCCATATCCCGCAGAGCCGCAAACCCGGTCGCCGACCGCAAAGCCCGTTACGCCGTCGCCAAGGGCGCTGACGCGACCGGCGAATTCCGCCGCGGGCGAGAACGGGAACGGCGGCCGCACCTGATATTTCCCGGCGATGATGAGCGTATCGAAAAAATTCAGCGCTGCGAACGAGATGTCGACCACGACCTCGTCATGGCCGGCAACCGGCCCGGCAATGTCTTCGATCACGAGGCTTTCGGGCGGTCCAAACGCCTTGCAGAGAACGGCTTTCATGTCTTCCTCAAAAATTCAGGTGGCTGCGACGACGCCACCGGCTTCAAGCGCGCGCCTCAGTCGGGTGAAGGACAGGCGAATGCGGGATTTCACAGTCCCCAGCGGCAGGCCGGTGCGGGCGGCGATTTCGGAGTGCGACAGTCCTTCGAAGAAGGCCAGCGCCACAAGCGCCTTGTGTTCTTCCGGCAGGGCCGCCATGGCGGCGCGCAGCACTTCCTCGCGCGCCTGAGCGTCGATGACTGCGGTGACATCCGGGTTTGAATCGTCTGGAATATCGAGCAGGAATTCGCCCGGATCGACAGTGTCCAGCCGGTCGCGGCGGAGCAGGTCGATACGGCGATTGCGGGCGATGCGGTACAGCCACGTGGCCAGGGAGGATTTTGCCGGATCGAACAGAGCGGCCTTGCGCCACAGCGTGATCATCACATCCTGGGTCAATTCCTCGGCGGTCGTGCGGTCGCAGCCAAGCCGCATGAAATACCCGTTCAGGCGTGGGCCATAGAAGTCAAACAGCAGCGTAAACGCCTGACGATCGCGCCGCTCTGCGACGGCGGCGACAAGCGCCGCGTGTTCGGAAGCGGTTGATATCATGGCGGGTTTAATATCTCACTCCGACTTCGATCTGCCAACCGCATGGGCTCGGGAGATCAACGCGGACCCCAATCCACGCACCGTACAGTCTGGCACGTCCCGCGACGCCGCGAAACCCCGCAGACGCAGATCCCGGGCTTGTCGGAATTTTGCCCGGTTCGCAGGCTTTATGATGATGGTGGTTTGTAATCTGTCCGAGTTGGGGCCTCGCATTTTTGGGGCTGCGCGGAGTATCCTGACAAAATGATTCGCTCTCTTCGCCAAATGGCCCCCGCGCGCATCGCTTTTGGACGTGCAATCGGGGCCGCTCTCGTGGCCGCCGCTCTGTCGGTCGCCTCGGGTTCGCTCGCGCTTGCGCAGACTGCCAAGCCGGACCCCAAAAAAGCTCAGGGTAAACCTGCCACCGCAAAGCCGGCAGCTGGGAAACCGGCGGCAGGCAAAAAGCCTGACGCAAAGACCACAGCCAAGCCTGCCGCCTCTACCGCCAAACCGTCGCTGGTCGGCACATTCGGTGACTGGGGCGTCTATTCAGCTAATACCGGCAAGGCGAAGACCTGCTATGCGCTTGGCCAGCCCAAGGAGCGTCTGCCGGCATCGCTCAAGCGCGATCCGGCTTACGTCTTCATCTCCAGCCGCCCGGGCGAAGGTGTCCGCAACGAAGTGTCCATCGTGATGGGCTTCGAGATGAAGGCCGGTGCGGATATGAAGGCCGAGATCGGACCGCGCGCCTTCGACATGGTCGCCAAGGGAACCAATCTCTGGGTGAAGAACGCCGCCGAGGAAGGCCAGATGCTCGACGCCATGAAGAAGGGCTCGCGCATGGTCGTGAAAGCGCCTTCGCTGCGCGGCAATGTCAGCACCGATTCCTATTCGTTGAACGGCATCGGCCCGGCGATCGATCGCGCCGTAAAGGAATGCCAGTAGGCAAGCGTCCGATTTCGTTCTCCCCCGAACGTCGCCCGACCAAAGTGTGACCCCGCTGTCGCTTGTGGGAAGCCGTCGGCTGGGCATAATGCGCCGCATTCAAGTCAGTGACGCGATGCAGGCTGCGACCACCGCAGCCAGTCCGTGCGGGAGGAATTGATGTCCGACAAGATCTACGCCGTCAGTAACGAATGGTCGAAGCGAGCTTACGTTGACGCCACGAAATACGAGGCGATGTATGCGGCCTCGGTCAACGACCCCAATAAATTCTGGGGCGAGCACGGCAAGCGGATCGACTGGATCAAGCCCTTCACGAAAGTGAAGAACACCAGCTACGACCCCAAGCATGTATCGATCAAGTGGTTCGAGGACGGCACAACCAACGTGTCGATGAACTGCATCGACCGTCATCTCGCCAAGCGCGCTGACCAGACCGCAATCATCTGGGAAGGCGACAACCCGAATGAGTCGAAGCACATCACCTATCGCGAACTGCACGAGCAGGTCTGCCGCTTCGCCAACGTCCTGAAGGCGCGGGGCGTCAAGAAGGGCGATTGCGTCACGATCTACCTTCCGATGATCCCCGAAGCCGCCTATGCGATGCTTGCCTGCTCGCGCATTGGCGCTGTTCATTCCATCGTGTTCGGCGGCTTCTCGCCCGACTCGCTGGCCGGTCGTATCGAGGATGCGCAGAGCTCGGTTTTGATCACGGCCGACGAAGGTCTGCGCGGCGGACGCGGCGTGCCCCTCAAGGCCAATGCAGATGCGGCGGCCGAGAAGGCCCCGGTCAAGACCATGATCGTCGTGCGCCGCACCGGCGGTAAGGTCGACATGAAGGCCGGTCGCGACATCTGGTATCACGAGGCGGCGGCCGGTGTTTCGCCCGAGTGCAAGCCCGAAGAAATGAATGCGGAAGATCCGCTTTTCATCCTCTATACGTCGGGCTCGACCGGCAAGCCGAAGGGCGTGCTGCACACGACCGGCGGCTATCTGGTCTATGCGTCGATGACGCACCAGTACGTGTTCGACTATCACGAGGGCGACATCTACTGGTGTACGGCGGACGTCGGCTGGGTGACGGGCCACAGCTACATCGTCTACGGCCCGCTTGCCAACGGCGCGACCACGCTGATGTTCGAGGGCATCCCGAACTATCCGACGATTTCGCGCTTCTGGGACGTGATCGACAAGCACAAGGTCAACATCTTTTATACGGCTCCCACCGCCATCCGCTCGCTCATGGGCGCGGGCGAGGAGCCGGTGAAAAAGACCAGCCGCGCCTCGCTGCGCCTGCTGGGTTCGGTCGGCGAGCCGATCAATCCGGAAGCCTGGGAATGGTATCACCGCGTCGTCGGCGACAGCCGCTGCCCGATTGTTGATACGTGGTGGCAGACCGAAACCGGCGGCATTCTGATCACACCGCTTCCCGGCGCCATCGGCCAGAAACCGGGTTCCGCCACCAAGCCTTTCTTTGGAGTCATTCCTCAGATCGTCGACGCCGAGGGCAAGGTGCTGGACGGCCCCTGCGAGGGAAATCTGGTGCTGGCCGATTCATGGCCCGGCCAGATGCGCACCGTGTTTGGCGACCATGAGCGCTTCGTGCAGACCTATTTCTCGACCTATCCGGGCACGTATTTCACCGGCGACGGCTGCCGGCGTGATGCGGACGGATATTACTGGATCACGGGCCGCGTCGACGACGTGATCAACGTCTCCGGCCACCGCATGGGGACGGCGGAAGTCGAGAGCGCACTAGTGGCCCATGAGAAGGTCGCTGAGGCCGCTGTCGTCGGCTATCCGCACGACATCAAGGGGCAGGGCATCTACGCCTATGTGACGCTGATGAGCGGCGTCACGCCGACCGAGGAACTCCGCAAGGAACTCGTCGGCTGGGTCCGCAAGGA
>CANJWR010000041.1 GCA_947478455.1 Beijerinckiaceae bacterium
AACCTTGCTGACAGTCGGCATCTTGAAGAAGCCCGGGCGCGAAGCCACACCACAACTAGGGTCGTCCTCATCATGGCATGACCGCCAAACTGATGCACCAACTGTGCACTGTCGTTCGCCGAAATTCGGCACTGTTCGCCCACGCTTATTAGGCAAAAGTTGGGCACGAAAGCCCGGCGCGAGCAGTCAAAAGATCATAACTGATTGATTTTACTGGCGCGCCCAAGGGGAATCGAACCCCTGTTTTCGCCGTGAAAGGGCGACGTCCTAGACCGCTAGACGATGGGCGCGGGTCTCGCTGGCGCGAAGCGCGGCGACGACGGCGGACGTATAGAGGCATGATCTCGTTCACGCAAGCAGGCTTTGGCGCATTCTTGCTGGTGAATTGATTTTGCGAAGCAGATTGGCTGCCCGCCCGCTATCGGGGTCGCTCGCCGCCGGGTCTTGCTGCGTCCAGAAGCCGCAATTGCACGCGTTCCGAGCCGCCCCAGCGGTCGATCGACAAGGTTCCGGCCAGATGCATGGTCTCGCCGCGCGCCTTCAGCAGGGCCTCGCCCAGAGGACCGCCGGCCGCCCGGAAGGCGATGCCTGAAATGCTCCGGTTGTCGCCCGCGCGCGCTGTGATTCGAATATGACCGGTCCCTACTTGCGCAACATCCGCCAGACGATGCGACGGAAGCACGAACACCGGCTCGGGGTTCCCGGCTCCGAAAGGCCCGGCCTGCTCGATCTCATGGATGAGCTCCGGCCGCGCGCCGCCGGCGGTCAACGCAGCGTCGATGTAGAGGGCGTCGCCAAGGCGGGACTGGGTAACCCCGTAGGCCAGCCGGTCTTCCAGAAAGGCACGAAATTCGCCGAGCCGGGCTTTGGTGATGGTGATGCCAGCCGCCATAGCGTGGCCGCCGCCCTTCAAGAGGATCCCGGCCTCCACGGCCGCCCGCACGACCTTGCCCAGATCCACACCCGGTATGGAGCGCCCGGACCCGGTTCCGGTCTCGCCGTTGAAGTGGATCGCAAACGCAGGCCGCCGGAACCGCTCCTTGAGGCGCGAGGCCACAAGGCCCACGATGCCCGGATGCCACGCGTCCGAAGCCGTCACGATGGCTGCTCCCTCATCCGCAAAACCGATCGCCGCCATGGCTTCGGCCTCTGCTTCGGCGGCGGCCTGAACTTCGATCACCTGGCGTTCGCGATTGAGCCGGTCGAGTTCCGTTGCGATGCGAACAGCTTCCGCCTCGTCCTGAATGAGCAGAAGCTTCGCGCCCAGCGCGGCGTCGCCGATGCGTCCACCCGCATTGATGCGCGGCCCCAATAGAAAGCCAAGATGGTATGGGCGTGGCGGCCCATCGGCGCCGGCAATGTCGGTGAGCGCGCGCAGGCCCGGACGGCCGCGGGCGCGCATTACCGCCAGCCCCTTGCTGACGAAGGCGCGGTTAAGGCCGGTGAGCGGCACCACATCCGCAACTGTGGCCAGCGCCACAATGTCGAGCGCCGCCAGCAGGTCCGGCGGGCGGCGCGTTGCCGTCCAGTATCCGTCCTGCCGCAGGCGGCGGTTCAGCGCCACCAGCGCCATATAGGCGACGCCGGTCGCGCAGAGCGTCCCAAGCCCCGAGAGATCGTCCTGCCGGTTCGGATTGACGATGCCGGTCACTTTCGGCAGGTCTGCCGGCGCCTGATGGTGATCGAGAACTATCACATCCAGCCCCAGTCGGGCCGCCTCGCCGAACGGCTCGAAACTCGTGGTGCCGCAGTCGACCGTCACCAGCAGTGACGCGCCCTGCTCCGCCAGAGCCCTGATGGCCTCGCTGTTGGGTCCGTAGCCTTCGAAAATCCGGTCTGGAATGTGGATGATGTAGGGCGTCCCGCAGGCTTCCAGAAAGCCGCCGACCAGCGCCGACGAGCAGGCGCCGTCCACATCGTAATCGCCGAAGATCGCGACCGTCTCGCCCTTGTGGATCGCCCGCGCAAGCCGGTCGACCACAACGTCCATGTCGCGCATCACATCCGGGTCGGGCATCAGCGCCCGGATTGTAGGATCAAGGAAAGCGGCGACCTGATCGGGCTCGACCCCGCGCCCGGCCAGAATGCGGGCCAGAATGTCGGACCGGCCGTCAAGCTGCACCATGGCCTGCGCCCGGCCCTGGGCGGCGAAATCGAGCCGGTCGCGCCATGGGCGATTCAACGCGGATTTCTCCACGTCGAGGAACAGGCGATTGGGGACGACGTTCATGCGCCTGTGTTAGCCCCCGCCGCGCGGCGCGGCAATCGCCCGAAAGCAACCCTCAGGGGGTGCTGATGGTGCGCGAATACCACGGGATCGAGTCGACGCTCAGCATGACCTCCGTGCCATCGAACAGGCTGGCGTATTTTCCGCCGCCGCCCTTGAAAGAATATTCGCTCACGCGGTCGGCCTTTGTCTGTGCGTTGCGGGAAATGTCGTTCACCTGCTCGACCCGGAAGGTCTGGTAGCTATCCGGGTTGGCCGGATCGTAGAACTTGGTGTCGGTTGGAGGCGATTTGGCGATCGGGGCGGATTCGAGCTTCACGTGAATTTCGAAATTCTCGCCGGTCGGCGCAGAAAACTTCCAGTCCTCCTCGCGAAAGGTCTTTCCGTTCACGGTCGAGACGGTGCGCTTCATGCTGGTGGCGTTTGCCGCGATATAGTTCTTGAACGGACCCGGAGCATCTTCGGCAGACGACACAAGCCCGCCAATGATCATCTGTCCGGTCTTGCCGCCTGCCCCGTTGTTCACCGGAACCGCCAGATAGACCAGGCTGCTCGCCCCCTTGCCAACGAGCTTGTTGTCCTTGTCCGTGACAGCGACACGGTCAATGAAGATGACGCGAATGTTGGCGTCTTTCGCCGGACCGCTGGTCGCAATCGTCGGTTGCCATCCGGCCGGCAAAAACTTGGCAAGAGCAGCGTCAGGCACCCGGAAGTCGAGCTGCATGCGGTGCTCGGCGCCATGTTCGACGACGGTCTGGGCCGCGACCGGAACTGCCGCAAAGGCCGCAAAGGCGAAGGCAGTTGTGAGCAAGGCTTTCATGTATCCTCCCGGTCGAGTGCTTGTTTTTGCAATCAGAACCCAACGATGCGCCCGGCCTTGCAACTGCGCAAGCACGCAGCGATGACTTTCGCAGAAAAACCCCGCAAACCGGGATCAGAGCAGCATCACAAACGCGGGAGCCATCGATAAAGGCCAGGCGCTATCCGGGTGCGAGCCGGGACTTTGGCTTGCTCGCAGCCGCAATCCCGGCATGCGCCAAAGCCATTTTTGCTCGAGACAGGCACGCGCGTCGATCTTCGATTCCGTTCAGGCCGCCATTGATCTTGCGGGTAACGCGGTCGATGTCATCGGCATCGGCGAGCGGGTTGATGCGGCGCTCCTTCCAGTATTCGCAAGCGATCACCAACGATGTAGCAGGGTTCGCCGCCAGTTGCGGATTTCCGACAAGGTCAAAGCCAAGTTTGGCCCCCATGCGCGCATAGTTGCTCCGACCAGTCAGCTGGAATATCCCGCGCCCCATGAAACGCTTGCCGTCGCCGGGAAGGATATTTCCGAGATTGGCGCGCCCCTCGTAGCCAAGCTGGGCGCGGCTCGGGCCCCAATATTCAACCGTTGTGCAAAAGCCATCGGTCTCGTGACAGGCCTGCGCAAGAAAATGCGCAATCCGCAGGTCGCTGTCGATGGCGTATCTGGCCAGCAAACCGGTCATGACCGGCGCAAGCGCATCCAGAATCTCGGCCTGTCGGGTGGATTTATGTCCCACCGCTTTGGGAGCGACCTTGCCAAGCAGGCCGCGCGTGATTTCACTCAAATGACCCTCGTCGAAAATGCGTAACGTCGGCAGGGATTGAAACATCACAGAAAGCCGTGAGCACAAATTTTCGGCGATCATTCCAAAAAAAAGGTGGACCGCAGGTCGCCCGGCGACGCCCGAACGAATTTGTTCTGCCGCAAAGCAGTCTGCCGGTTTGTTCCCCAATGTGGCGCTTGCCACGGAGGAATATCCCATGCTCTCACGCAAAGACGTCGACGCCTGGTCGAACTGGGCAAAGAAATCCTACGAGCCGCTGGCACGCGCGCCCGAGGCCGACACCGAGGCGCACGATCCGCGCATCGCTCACGCGTCGGAATATGCCGCCTATCAGCTTGGCGAGATCAACCGGAAGCTGGATATTCTGATCGAACTGCTGACGCGGCGCGAAGCGAAACGCGACTGACCCGGATCAGAAAGCAAACTCGAAATCTGCGACCAGCGGCGCATGCAGCGAGCCGACGATGGGCTCAATCGGATGCGCCTCGTCGTCGAGGCCGGCGTTGAGAATGGAAACATCCACGCAACAAGCGGCAAGCGCCCGCGAACAAAGGATGTGATCTGGCAACAAACGCGCGCCCTCATGCAGGACGCTATAGCGTTTCGCTGTCGGCAGACGCATTTCGAGCGCCGTCAACTCCCGCGCCTCGAAAGCCGGATCTCCGGCGTCCTGCGCTGCAGTCTGGATGATCCGCAGGGCGCTTGAACGCGATTCCGCATTGAAATCGCCACAGACTGCAACCATCGCCGCGGGGGGCGCATCGAACAGCGTCTCGACAAACAGCCTGACTTCAAGCGCCTGCCCGTCGCGCTTCAGCGCCGACAGAAACAGTCCTTCAGCCCATGCTGCACTGGAACGCCACGCGCCGCCGCTCTTCGCGCCTGGAAAGAAAGCGGCGCTGGGCGCGCGCAAATGCAGGTTGACGACATCGATTTCGCAACTGTCTGCAAGCCTGATCCGCGTATGAAGAAATGGCCGTTCCCATTGTGCATCGAGCCCGTCGCCGGCTCGGAATGGCGGTACGAACTCGTGCCAGACCTGCCGTTGCGCGACGATATTCCATCTGCTCAGTGTCACCAGATTGTGCACATCGGCAGGCTCGTCCGATCCAGGCCGCACGGTGGCGGACTGCTCGAAGCCGGCAAATCGAGTTCCCTTGAGAAGCTGATCGAGTGCCGGAAACACCCGCCTGCGACTGTTCGACGCCCTGTCGGCGTTGACCTCCTGAAGGCACAGGATGTCGGCGTCGATTTGCAGAAGCCTTTCCCGAAAATGGTCTATTCGCAGCGCAAAAAGATCGCGATCATGGATGGAGGCGCCAAAATTTTCGAGATTGAACGTCGCAATCCGGCATCTGGTCGTCACTGATCCGGCCCCGCATTCGCCCGATCAACGCCCGAAGCGTTGCAAGGGGCAGTCAAACATGGCACATGGCCGCCAAGGTCGGCGCCTGTCCGATCCACGTCGCAATAATGCATCTGGTCGGAAAACGCCATGGAAGTCTCGCAGCCGCGCTATCGGCTTGGTGTCGATGTAGGCGGCACGCATACGGATCTCGTTTTGCTCAACACCTCGACCGGCGAACTCATGGTCGAGAAGGTTTCGAGCACGCCTCACAATCCGGCGCTGGGCGTTCTCAACGGCGTATCGAAATTCGTTGCGCGCGGCGTCGATCCAAACGCCATCGAATTCTTCGCCCACGGCACCACCATTACCACCAATGCTCTGCTGGAAATGCGCGGATCAAAAGTCGGCCTGCTCATCACGCGCGGCTATCGGGCCGTGCAGGAAGTGCAGGCGCAGGCGCGCGATGGCAATCTGTTCGACTATTTCTACTCGAAGCCCGAGCCAATAGCGCCGCAGAGCCTCACCCACGAAATCGCCGAGCGCACCGACTACGCCGGCAATGTGCTGATCGCGCTCGACCGCGAAACTGTTCGCATCGCCGCGCGCGCGCTCCGCGAGGCTGGCGTGACCTCGGTCGCCGTCTGCTATCTTTTCTCGTTCCTGAATCAGACCCACGAGGAAATCACGCGTGATATTCTGCGCGAGGAAATCCCCGGCGTTCATGTCTCGCTGTCGAGCGAAGTTCTGCCGCGCATCCGCGAGTGGGCGCGCATGTCGACCACATTGCTTAACGCATATCTTGAGCCTGTGCTGGTGCGCTATATCGCGCATCTCAATAGCGGCCTCGACGACGCGAATGTCGGCACGCAGCAGCGTTTTCTGATGCAGTCGAATGGCGGCGTCATGCCCTTCAAGGCCGCCATGGAAGGCGGTAAGACCGTGCATACGCTGTTCTCCGGCCCCGCTGCGGGCGCGCAGGCCAGCGCCTATCTGGCAACCGCGCAGGCGCCCGACGGCCTCGTGACGCTCGACATGGGCGGCACCAGCGCCGACATCGCCTTCATCGAAGGTGGCGTGCCGCTTGAAGTTACCGAAGGCATGATCGCTCGACGCCAGATCGACGTTCCGGCTCTCGACATGACGACGATTTCTGCGGGCGGCGGTTCGCTCGCATGGGTCGACGCTTCGGGCTTCCTCAACGTCGGACCACGCAGCGCCGGCGCATCGCCCGGCCCCGCCTGCTATGGACGCGGCGGCACAGAGCCCGCCGTCACCGACGCTGACATTGTTTGCGGCTATCTCAACCCCGACTATTTTCTCGGCGGCGCACAGAAGCTCGATTCCGCCGCCGCCCACGAGGCGATCCGTATTCGCATCGCAGAGCCCTTGTCCTTGACGCCGCTGGAAGCGGCCGCTGGAATCCGCCGCATCGTCGACATGCGAATGGCGGACGAAGTTCGCGTGTTCGCCGCCAAGCGCGGCGTCGATCTCTCGGCCTTTACCTTGCTGCCGTTCGGCGGCGCAGGCGCGGTTCATGCGGCGGCCGTGGCTGAAGAATTGAACATGAAACGGATACTGGTGCCGCACCGCCCCGGCGCATTCTCGGCGCTCGGCCTGCTCTGCACCGATGTGGTGCACGACTACATCCGTTCCGAATTGCGTCCGTTGGCAAACGTGGACGCCGAACATGCGGAAGCCATTTACGCACAGCTTGAGGCGCGCGCCCTCGATGAGCTCGCTGCCGAAGGGCTCGACCAGAAAGACGCTCGCTTCCAGCGCGAACTCGATCTGCGCTACACCGGCCAGGGCTACGAATTGCGCACGCCGCTTGACGGTCTCTATGCGGACAAGTTGACTGCGGATTCCGTCGAAGCAGCGCGTAATCGTTTTGACGATCGTCATGCGCAAATCCATGGACACGCCGCAAAGGATCGCGCGGTCGAAGTCGTCAGTTATCGCGTGCGCCTGCGCGTCGCAGTCCCGAAATATGTGCCGCGCGAAGAAGCTGCGCCCATAAAATTGCGTGATGTTGCATCGGCCGTGAAGGGCTCGCGGCAGGTCTATTTTGATGGCAAGAGCGCAACTCAAGCTACCGTTTATGAGCGCGATGGTCTCGACATCGGCGCAAAGATTTCTGGCCCCGCCATTGTCGAACAATTCGACGCCACGACCGTGGTCCCGCCCAGCTGGACCGGGCGCGTGGACACAAATCGAAATCTCATTCTCGAACGGGGCGCGTAACCATGGACGCGATCACCATCCAGATCCTGCGCAACAAGGTCGCCAGTCTCGTCGATGAAATGCACTATCATTTCTATCGCTCGGGTTATTCGACGATCATTCGCGAGTCGCGCGATTTCTCCTGCGTGGTGCTCGACCGCAATGGACGTTTGATCGTAGCGCCGCCGATGTTCTTTCACGCGCCGGTCTATCGCCATCTGGTCGGCCGCATTCTGCAAGTCTATGGCGGACCCGACGGCGCGCCCGGCGATATTCGCGAAGGCGATGTTTTCGTGTCGAACCATCCCTACGAGGGCGGCATTCCGCACGTCTCCGATATGGCCTTTGTGGCGCCGGTGTTTTCAAACGGCGCGATTGTCGCCTTCACCGGCACACTGGCGCACAAGGCCGACATCGGCGGCACAAATCCGGGCTCTACTTCCGCGAATGCGACAGAGATTTTTCAGGAAGGCCTGCTGATCCCGCCAATCAAAATTCATGAAGGCGGCAAGGTTCTGCCCGATATCGAACGACTGATCATGGCGAACACACGCCAGCCGGAACTGGTGCGCGGCGACGTTCATGCGCAGATCGCCGTGACCGAAATGGGCGCGGCGCGCGTCAAGGAACTTTGCGAACGCTTCACCCCGAAGACCGTGATGGACGCCTTCGCGGCCATTCTGCGCGGCGCAGGCGACGAATTGCGCAACGCCATTTCGCGACTTCCCGCCGGAACCGCCAGCGCGGAAGGCCTGATGGACAGCGATGGCGTTGTGCTCGACAAGCCCATCAAGCTCGCCGTGACGGTGACGATCCGGGACGGCGTCGCGCATTTCGATTTTTCGAACAGCGACCCGCAGGCCAAGGGCCCCGTCAACCTTCGCCCCTCGATGGTCGAGGCCTGCGTGTTTTATTCGCTCATCGGCAGCCTCGGCCCCAATCTTCATTTCAACGACGGCATGCGCGACGCCATCGAACTCAAATTCGCGCCGCGAACGATCACCAATGCGCAAGCCCCTGCGGCCGTGTCGAATTACCAGATGGTCAATCTGAAACTGGTCGATGTGATCCTCGAAGCGTTAGCCCATTTTCATCCGGCGCGCGCCACCGCCAATGCTGGCGCATCTAGCGCGCTCAGCATCGCTTGGTCGAAGGCGAGGCCCGGCCAGTCGAACATGCAGTATGAAATTCTGGGTTCAGCCTATGGCGGCGGCAACGGTCACGATGGCGCATCCGCCACGGCCTGCCATCTCAGCAATCTGCATGTGACGCCGATCGAAATTCTCGAATCCGAGTACCCGTGTCGCATCAATCGATTTGATCTGCTGCCCGACAGCGGCGGCGCCGGACAGTATCGCGGCGGCCTCAGTATGCTGCGCGAATACGAATTGCTGGAAGACGCCGTTGTCATTCGCCGCTACGACAAGAGCAAGTTTCCGCCATCCGGTGTAGCGGGCGGCGAATCCGGCGGCGGCGCGAAATTCACCATCCGGCTCGGCACGGAGAATGAATATGTTACGCCCGCATCTGGCCGACACGAAATGAAGGCCGGCGAAAGATTTCTGCTCCAGACGGCTGGCGGCGGCGGATTTGGCGATCCGGCCAAACGCGCGCCCGAGGCGATTGAAACAGATATTGCAGAGCGCCGCATCACGCGCGAAGCTGCGTCCAGAACATATGGCCACAAAGCCTGAACTAGGAGAAACGCATGAGTGACGTCAAGGAACGCGTTGGCATTATCGGCGTCGGCCGCATGGGCATGCCGATGGCGAAGCATCTTCTCAAGCACGGCTACCAGCTTACCGTCTGCGACATCAGCGTCGACAACGTGAAGCAGGCTGTCGACATGGGGGCAAAAGCCGCCGCCAATCCGCAGGAACTCGGAAAGCATTGCGATTTCGTGATCCTCGGCGTCGGCTACGACGAAGAGGTGCAGGAAGTTGTGCTTGGGCCGCAGGGCGTTCTGCAGTCTCTCAAGCCGGGCGCGATCATCGCGATTTCGTCAACTGTGGCACCCGATTTCGTGAAGTCTGTCGACGAGCAAGCGCGTGCAAAGGGGTGCGATATTCTCGATGCGCCGATCTGCCGTGGCCGCTGGTTCGCCGACGAGGGCAAGTTGCTGGCCCTGTTCGGCGGCAAGCCGGAAATCGTCGAACGCGGCCGCAAGGTTTATTCGACCTTCTCATCCGACATTGCCCATCTGGGTGATGTCGGCCACGGTCAGGTCGGCAAGGCGATGAACAATCTGATGCTGTGGATCACCAGCATCGGGTTGATCGAGGCGGGCCGCGTGGCGGATTCGACCGGCATCGATCTCGTCAAGCTGCGCGATGCACTGATGATCAGCTCGGGCAAGTCGCAGGCGCTGGAAGACTGGGATCAGACCAGCTTCACCTGGGCGCTGAAAGACATGCAGATCGTGATGAAGATGGCCGACAAGGCCAATCTGTCATTGCCGGTGAGCGGCGCAGTCAAGGAACTGGTGAAAGACGCCCGTCGCATCAAGGCGACCAATGCGCCGAAGTGGACCGGAAAATAAGATCGCCTACCGACGTCATGGCCGGGCTTGACCCGGCCATCCAGACGCGTCGACGCTCGGAGAAAAGACCGGCGACGGCAGCCGTTTTTACTGTCCGCGTCGCGCACTCGTCGCAAACCGCACGGCCTCGTCGGCGGCCTTGAACAGGGCCTGCGCCTTGTTCACGCATTCGCGGTGCTCGTAGGGCGCTTCGCTGTCGTACACGACGCCCGCGCCCGCCTGAGCGTGCATCATGCCATCCTTGACGATGGCGGTGCGCAGCACGATGCATGTGTCCATTTCGCCCGATGAGCCGAAATAGCCGATGCAGCCGGCGTAGATGCCGCGCTTGTCGGCCTCCAGCTCGTCGATGATCTGCATCGCCCGCACTTTTGGTGCGCCCGACACCGTACCGGCCGGAAAGCCTGCGCAGAGCGCGTCGATGATGTCGTGTTTCGGATCGAGTTGGCCTTCGACGTTCGACACGATATGCATGACGTGGCTGTAGCGCTCGATGAAGAACTTGTCCGTCACGTTGACTGTGCCGATCTTCGACACGCGGCCCACATCGTTGCGACCTAGATCGAGCAGCATCAGATGCTCTGACCGCTCTTTCGGATCGGCCAGAAGTTCGGCGGCGAGCGCGTTGTCCTCTGCAGACGTCTTGCCGCGCCAGCGCGTGCCGGCGATGGGGCGGATCTGCACCTTGCCGTCGCGCACCCGCACGAGAATTTCCGGGCTCGAGCAGACGATCTGGAAACCGCCGAAATCGAGGTAGCAAAGGAACGGCGCGGGATTCACCCGGCGCAGGGCGCGATAGAGCGACAGCGGCGGCAGATCGAAGGGCGCAGAAAAACGCTGCGACAGCACCACCTGAAAGATGTCGCCCGCCGCGATGTATTCTTTCGCCTTGTCGACCATGTCGAGGAAGCGCTTTTCCTCGGTGTTCGAACGCGGCGGCGCGGCCAGCATATGCGGATCTGCCTCGGGTGGCACATGCGCCAGCGGGCCTTCCAGCACCACGATGGCGGATTCCAGACGCGCCAGCGCCGACTCGTAAGCTGCTTGCGCCGGAACGCCCGGCTGGGGGCGCACAGGCGTGATGACGGACATTTCGTCCTTCACGGAATCAAACACGACCATCAACGTGGGGCGGATCATCACCGCGTCCGGCACGCCGATCTTGTCTGGCTTGGCGGGCGCGAGACGCTCCATCTGGCGCACCATGTCGTAACCCAGATAGCCGAACACGCCAGCCGCCATGGGCGGCAGTCCGGGCGCAGGGTCGATGGCGGATTCGGCGATCAACAGGCGCAGCGCGTCGAGCGGCTTCTGCTCCATAGCCGTGAAGGCATTCAGGTCGCTCAGCGCGCGACGGTTGATCTCGGCCCGGTCGCCGGTGGCGCGCCAGATGATGTCCGGGTCCATGCCGATCATCGAATAGCGGCCGCGCGTTGCGCCGCCCTCGACAGACTCAAGCAGGAACATGTTCCCCGCCCTGCCCCGCGACAGTTTCAGATAGGCCGAAACCGGCGTTTCCAGATCGGCAACAAGCTGCGCCGATACGAGCGCGGCCTTGCCGGCGGCGTAGCGCGCCGAAAAATCCTCGAATGAGGGTGAGAACATGTCCGGCCTTTAGAACAGCCCGTTGGGATCCTGCGCGCCGATCGCGATGCGGAAGGCCGCGTCGTTGATCTTAACGCCCAGATCGGTCTGAAGCTTGGTGATGTACTGGGTAAGAACTTCTTCCGACATTCCGACGCGAAGTTGTTCGGACACCTGCTTCATCGTGTCGGACTCGGCGTCGAAGTCAGGGACGACGCTGTCGTTGACCTTCAACACCACACGGCTGAGGCCTTCGCCCGCAGCAGCCCCGACGCTGCCCACCGGCAGCGCGAAGGTGCGCACCACCACGCCCGGCGAAACGCTCGTCGTCCCGATGCGTTTAACGTCATTGGCCTGCTGCACGTCGAACCCGGCCGCTTTGAGGACAGTTTCGAAATCCTCGCCGCCCTTGATCTTTTCGATCAGGCCTTCTGCCTTCGCCACAAGACGCTTGTTGATCTCATCCTCGCGCCAGGCGCGGGCTACGTCGTCCTTCACCTCGTCGAGCGTGCGCTCGCGAGCGGGCTCCACGGAGGCCACCTCGTACCAGACAAATGAACCGTCGCGTCCCGAGATGGTATCGTTGTCGACACCCACATCGGATGCGAACACAGCCTTCAGCAAGGCGTCCTTCTCCGGCAGGCCAGCGACCGGCTGACCCTGCTTGTCGATGCCGTTGGCCGTAATGCCGTCAATGGCCACCACCTCAAGACCGGCGACCTTCGCGGCTTCCGTCAGTGTCTTGCCCGATGTGCGTTCGTCCTCGACCTTGTCGCGCAGGCTGGAGGCTTCCGTGCGGGCGCGCTCCAGGGCGATTTCCTTCTTCACCTCGTCGGCAACATCAGCCAGCGTCCTGACACTTTCCGGCGAGATCGATTCAGCGCGCACCAAAACGAAACCAAACTGGCCCTTGATGGGTTCGCTCACAGCGCCTTCGGCCAGCGCGAAACCCGCTTCAGCCACGGCGGGATCGACAACATCCTTTTTTGCCAGCGTGCCGAGATCAATATCGGTCTCGGTCAACTTGCGTTCGGTGGCGACCGCCACGAATGTTTCGCCGGCCTTTATTTTCGCGCTGGCGGCCTTCGCCTCATCCTCGGTCGGGAAAACGATCTGCTGCAGATGACGCATCTCCGCTGTTCCGAAACGCTCGCCCTTGATGCGGTCGTAGCGGACCTTCGCGTCGGCGTCCGAAACCTTCTGCGGATCGGCGACAGACGCCGGCGACACCGATAGGATCACGAACTTGCGGTATTCGTCGGCGCGAAACGTGCTGCGACGATCGTCGAAGAATTTCTGCAGTACTTCCTGCGACGGCGTCTCGATTTCGCCCGCAGCCGCTTCCGGCAGCGTCACATATTCGATGGCGCGGGTTTCATTGCGATAGCGATGGATAGCTTCGAGAAACGCCTTCGGAGCGTCGAAATTGCCGATCAGCGCTTCCGACATTTCCTGACGCAGATAAACCTTGCGCTGCTCGCGCACGAAGCTCTGTTCGTTAAGGCCGTTGTCGCGCAGCACTTCGTTGAAGCGCACTGCGTCAAACTTGCCGGTCGGTCCCCGGAAGGCCGGATCGTTCTGGATCGATTTGGCGATATCAGCCGTCGACATGGCGAGACCGAGCGCCTTCACGCGCTGGTCGAGCGTCGCCTCGGCCACCAGCTTGCCGAGAATCTGCCGGTCGATGCCGAGCGCCCGCGCCTGCTCATTGGTGATGGCGCGGCGATACTGCTGCTGCAGGCGCTGCAATTGCGTCTGGTAGGCGAAACGCATCTGCTCGGAGGTGATTTCCTGTCCGCCGACCGTCGCGACCGTATTGGTCCCGAATCCGCGGAAAATGTCGCCAATTCCCCAGACAACGAAGCTGAGGATGATGAATCCCATCACCACAGTCATGATGGCCCGGCCGAACCAGTTCTGTGATGCCTTGCGCATCCCTTCGAGCATTGATCAGTTCCCGTCCTGCCTGAGCGAGCGCGGACTATAGAAAGCGCCGCGTTGCCTCGCAATGTGCCGTCCCATACCGCCTAAGGGCGGCTTTGCATAGGCGCGGCGCTCTGCTAACCGACGTTGAATGACATTTCGGGAGATTCCATGACCAGCCGCCCCCGCCCACTCGTCGCCGGAAACTGGAAGATGAATGGCCTCAAGGCCTCGCTGGCCGAAGTCGCCAGCATGGCGGCAGGCTTCGACGCCGCCCTCAAGGCGCGCATCGATCTGCTGGTCTCCCCGCCCGCCACCTTGCTGGGCGCTACGGTCGCGGCCGCTGCCGGCACCGGCATTCTGGTCGCAGCGCAGGACTGCCACCAGAACCCCAACGGCGCCCATACGGGCGACATTGCCGCCGAGATGATCGCCGATGCTGGCGCAACCCATGTCATCGTCGGACATTCCGAGCGCCGCACCGACCATGCCGAGACTGACGCAATTGTGAAGGCCAAGGCGCAGGCGGCGCTACGCGCCGGACTCACCGCCATCGTCTGCGTCGGCGAAACCCGCGCCGAGCGCGAGGCCGGGCAGACGCTCGCCGTCGTGGGTCGTCAGGTCACAGGCTCTCTGCCGGACGGCGCGACCGCCGGAAATCTCGTGATCGCCTATGAGCCGGTCTGGGCTATCGGCACAGGCCTCACCCCCACTGCCGCCGATGTGGCCGAAGTCCACGCCTTTATCCGCAAGGAGCTGGAGCGTCTGCTGCCCGGTCAGGGAGCAGGCGTACGCATCCTCTACGGCGGCTCCGTGAAGCCCTCCAACGCCGTCGAACTCATGGGCGTACCCAATGTGGACGGGGCGCTGGTCGGCGGCGCGAGCCTGAAGGCAGCTGACTTTCTGGGGATTGCGGCGGCCTACCGCTAGTCTTCACATATATTTCGTCGCCAGCTGGATGATCGCTGGCGGCGTGGCGAGAATGCCCCGGAAATCCGCTTCCTGATCGACCCCGCTGCGGGCGTTTGTGTCGAGGTGCTGCTTCTCGGCCTCGTCCAGATAGTCCTTGCTGCGAACGGCGGCGTCGAATGCGTCCCGAATCGCCTTCAGCCGATCTTCAGGAACGCCCGGCGGCATGACGATGGGCCTGCCGAGATCGTTGTTGGCCGAGAAGAAATCCGCCAGCAGGCGCTGGTCTTCCGTGCGGGCAAACTCACGCACCGTGGGGGCTTTGGTGCCGGGAATGGGGTCCTTCTCGAGATTGAACAGCAGCCGCAGCTTGCCGGACGCCATCTGGCCGGGGCGCGAATGTTCGACGCCCTGATAAGTCTGGCAGACGCCCTCCACTTCGCCGCGTTCCATGGCGAGCATCACGTCGCCGGAATTCTTGTACCCCATGATGATCTCGAACTTCATGCCGAACACGTCGCGCAGAAAAGTCGGGATCGCCGTCACGCCGCTGCCCGCGCCTGTGCCGCCGACGATGAGCTTTTCGGTGAAAAGATCGCCGCCGCCTTTCACTTTTGCGTCCGGGCGCGCGACGCAGACCTGACGGGCCGAATCCGTCGAGCCTATCCAGCGGAATTTGGTGAAATCGGCTTCCAGTCCGGGCTTGTTCTTCAACACCGTCGCGGTCGGGATCAGTTGCGAGATCATTCCGATGGCAGTGCCGTCCTTCGGGGCGGATGAATAGAGCCAGTTGGTCGCCTTGATGTGGCCGGCGCCTGGCATGGAGCGCACAATGAAACCCGGATCGCCCGGGATCTTCATGTGTTTGGCGAGCAGGCGCGCGAAGCTGTCGTAGGACGAACCGGTCTCAGTTCCGACAATAAAATCGATCGTCTTGCCGCGATAGAAATCGGCGACGGATTGCTGGGCGAATGCAGAAGAAGCAATCGTCATCGATGCGCAAGCAAAGGCGATGCTGCGAAAAACCGGCATGATTATCCTCCCCGTGAGCGGTCATTGTCGCTTAAGGAGGCAGCTTGGAACGAGAAAGCCCAACGCGCAAGTGCGGTTTTCGCACGGCGCGCGGTTACAAACGCCCGAACAAAAAAAACCGGCCAGGCGGCCGGGCTTTCAGTTCTCGCGGGCTGTTCCGATCAGCCCGGTGATGACCAGGGTCTCGCCTCCTCGCGAAAATCGAACCGGAAAGGCGGGCGCGGCGCAGGTCCGTGGATCACCCGCCCGTCGTCTGTCGGATCGTAGGTCGACATATGGCAATGGCAGAACAGCACCGGGTGTTCGAGCGCCTTGCCGATTTTTCCCGAAACCTCCCGATAGTCCGTCTCGAACTCGAACTGGCATCCCTGATGCGGGCAGATCGTGCTGATGGCGTAGATCGACGATTCGCCCGGCGCCTTGCCCGGCACCCGGATAGCGAGGCCCGGCCAGACATTGTCTCCCTCGCGCAGGGTGAATTTCACCGTTTCCCATGGCAGCTTCGGCGTGCGAACCACAATCTGCGCCGCCGCCGGCCGCGCCTCCACGAGCCCGGCAAGGCCAAGCAGAACGGAGCGGCGATCAAGTTCGACCAATAGCGTTTCCTTCCCGCGCGAGGTTGCCGCCCATGCCATAAGCCCCGCCAATCCGGAATGGCAAATCCTGCGACCAATCGAAAGACCGGACCCGGAAAGTCCCGTCAAATAGCTCTGGCATGTTCAACCGGGATACTTCCGGCATCCGCCCTTGCCGAACACATCAGGAACATATACGGTCCGTTCATGCTTTGTTTATCAACGAAGCAGAGTGTAAAGGCGCATAGGGGCGGAACGAAGCGTGATTCGTTTCCCACGATGCGCCGGCTGAGTTCGGCGCGGGTGATTTTGGCACAGGCGGGCTTTCCATGCTGACGAAGAAACAACACGAGCTTCTGCGCTTCATCAACGAGCGCCTGAAGGAGGCGGGCGTGCCGCCCTCCTTCGACGAGATGAAGGACGCGCTCGACCTGCGGTCGAAATCCGGCATTCACCGGCTCATCATGGCGCTGGAGGAGCGCGGCTTCATCCGCCGCCTGCCCAACCGCGCCCGCGCGCTGGAAGTGCTGAAACTGCCTGAATCCTCGACGCCGGCCTCGGGCCGCGGCGCGGGACGTTTTTCGCCTTCGGTCATCGAGGGCAATCTGGGCCGCGTGCGCGCACCCACCCCGCGCGACCGCGACATGGGCGACGACCGCCCGGGCGCAGGCGTCATGATCCCCGTCATGGGCCGCATCGCAGCCGGCACGCCCATCGAGGCGATCCAGTCCCGCACCCACACGATCGCCATGCCGCCGGAGTTTCTCGGCACCGGCGACCATTATGCGCTGGAAGTGCGCGGCGATTCGATGATCGAGGCCGGCATTCTGGATCAGGATACGGTCATCATCCGCAAGCAGGACACCGCCGACACGGGCGACATTGTTGTGGCGCTGGTGGACGACGAGGAAGCGACGTTGAAGCGCCTGCGCAAGCGCGGCGCCTCGATCGCGCTTGAGGCCGCCAATCCGGCCTACGAGACACGGATTTTCGGCCCCGACCGCATCCGCATTCAGGGCAAGCTGGTGAGCCTCGTCCGCAAATATTGAGCGGGACTTATTTCCCGCCGATCTTTTCCAGACCGCCCATATAGGGCCGCAGAACCTCCGGCACGGTCACCGACCCGTCGGGGTTCTGGTAATTTTCCAGCACCGCCACCAGCGCACGGCCCACTGCGACGCCCGAACCGTTGAGCGTGTGGACGAAGCGCGTGCCCTTGCCCTCCGCCGGGCGATAGCGGGCGTTCATGCGCCGTGCCTGAAACTCGCCGCAGACCGAGCAGGACGAGATTTCGCGGAAACGATCCTGCCCGGGCAGCCAGACCTCGATGTCGTAAGTCTTCTGCGACGCAAAGCCCATGTCGCCGGTGCAGAGCGTGACGACGCGATAGTGCAGCCCCAGGCGCTTCAAGACTTCTTCCGAAGCCGCCGTCATCCGCTCGTGTTCTTCCAGCGACTTTTCCGGCGTGGTGATGGAGACGAGTTCGACCTTGCTGAACTGGTGCTGGCGGATCATGCCGCGCGTATCGCGCCCCGCAGACCCGGCCTCGGCGCGAAAACACGGGGTGAGCGCGGTGACGCGCATCGGCAGGTTTTTCTCGTCGAGGATTTGTTCACGCACGAGGTTTGTGAGCGGGACTTCGGCGGTGGGGATGAGCCAATGGCGCCGTTGTTTCAAAAACCGCCCTTGGAGGATGTTTAAGTCAGTATCGGCACTACTCGCTGGACTATCAAAAGTGTCTACCGCGCGGTTGAATGCCCAAAGACTATCTTCGTTGGTCAGCGCCAAAAACTGATCATCTTGAAACTTCGGCAATTGCGCCGTGCCATACATCGCCTCGTCCTTCACGAGGATCGGCGGATTGACCTCCGTATATCCGTTCACATCCGTATGCAGGTCGAGCATGAACTGGCCAAGCGCGCGTTCCATGCGCGCAAGCTGGCCCTTCAGCACCACGAAACGCGCGCCCGACATTCGGGCAGCCGCCTCGAAATCCATGAGCCCCATGGCCTCGCCGATCTCGAAATGCTCCTTCGGCTTGAAGCCTTCTGGAAAAACCGGCTTTGCGCCGACGACGCGCTGCTCCACATTGTCATGCTCGTCAGCGCCCGGCGGCACTTCGGCCAGCGGGATGTTGGGCAGTTCGAGCAGTTCCTTTTCCAGCGCCGCCACGGCCTGCTTTTCGGCCATTTCGGCGGCGGCGAGATCGTCCTTCAATTGCGCCACGCGCGCCTTGAGCGCCTCGGCCAGAGCCGGATCGGATTTCATCGCCTGACCGATCTGCTTCGAAAGACTGTTGCGCTCCTCCTGCCCGCGCTGCGCCATGGCGATGCAGTTGCGACGCTCGTCGTCGAGCATCAACAGTCCGCCGACCGTCTCCTCGACCTTGCCGGCCTCCCAGTTGCGCGAGCGCAGAGCCGCCTTCAGGGCGTCGGCATTGTCGCGAATCCATTTGATGTCGTGCATGTGGGTTCCGTTCGAAGGCTCAGCGGCCGATGCGCGCGAGGACGCGCGGCCCGAAAATATTCCAGCTCAGGCCCGCCAATACCAGACCCGCGCCCATCCACTCAACCGCGCTGATGTTTTCATCGAAAACCAGATGGGCGCTGGCCATGCCGAACACCGGCACCAGAAGCGAAAACGGCGCGACTTCCGCCGCACGGTGGCGGCTCAGCAGCCGCGCCCAGAGCGTATAGCCGAACAGAGTGCCCAGATAGGCGAGATAGATGAGCGAGGCCGCCAGCCCAAATCCGCCGCGCAGCACCGCCCCGTAGGCCTCCGGCCCCTCGAACCACCACGACAGCGCCAGCAGCGGCAGCGGCGCAGCAAGGCTCGACCAGAGCGTGAAGGCCAGCATGTCCACCCGGCCCGCCAGCTTGCCCAGCACATTGCCGAAGCCCCCCGAGACCGCCGCCGCCACCACCATCAGGAAAGGCCCGAGCGCCGCGCTACCTGCCCGCTGGCTTGCAATAACCGCAATGCCGGCGAATGCCACAAGAGCGCCCAGCATCTGCTGCCGACCGGGCCGTTCGCCCATGATGAGCCAGGCCGCCAGAATGGTGAAAAAGCTCTGGGACTGAACCACGAGCGACGAAAGTCCCGCCGGCATGCCGAGCGAAATCGCGCTGAACATGAAGCCGAACTGCATCACCGCAATGGCGACACCATAGCCGGCGACGATCCAGACTGCGGCGCACGGCGGGCGCACGAAAAAGATCGCCGGAACCAGCACGATCAGAAAGCGTAGCGCAGCCAGCATGAGCGGCGGAACCTCGCCGACGCCGAATTTAATGACGACGAAATTGAAGCCCCAGATCGCCATGATGACCAGCGCGACCAGATAGTCGCGCCAGCTCATCGGCGTGAAAGGGTGTGAGGTCGGCGCGCTCAGGCGCCCGGACCTTCCGCCTCGCGTTTGGCGCGCTCTTCCTGCTGCTTCTTCTCGATCATGCTCACCGAGATGATCGAAAGTTCGTAGAGCGCCATGGCCGGAATCGCGAGCGCAAGCTGCGAGAACACGTCAGGCGGCGTCAGAATGGCGGCGACGATGAAGACCAGCACGATGGCGTAGCGGCGCTTTTCCTTCAGGAATTGCGAATCGATGATCCCAATGCGGCCCAGCAGCGTCAGCACCACCGGCATCTGGAAGGTGATTCCGAAGGCGAAGATCAGCGTCATGATCAGCGACAGATATTCGCTGACGCGCGGCAGCAGTTCGATCTGCGCCTTGCCGGGCTCCTTCGACTGCTGCATCGCCAGGAAGAAGTGCAGCAGGTTGGGCATCACGAGGAAGAAGACCAGCATCGCCCCGAGTGCGAAAAAGATCGGCGTCGCCACCAGATAGGGCACGAAGGCCGAGCGCTCGTGCTTGTAGAGCCCCGGCGCCACGAAAGCATAAATCTGGCTGATGATGACCGGACAGGCCGCAAAGGCCGCCGAGAACATCGCCACCTTGATCTGCGTGAAGAAGAATTCCTGCGGCGCCGTGTAGATCAGCTTCGCATCCGGCCCCGCCGCCATTTCGAACGGAATGACGAGGAGGTTGTAGATGTCCTTCGCGAAATAGAAGAACAGAACGAACATCACCACAAAGGCCACGACTGCCTTGATGAGCCGCGAGCGCAGCTCGATCAGATGCTCCATCAGCGGAGCCTTCGAGGCCTCGATATTCTTTTCGTCGTCCGGATCGATAGTCATTTGCCCTCAGGCCTCGCCTGTCTTGGCGGTCGCGGGGCGCGGATGAGCATCTACCGGCTCCGGCAGCACAATCGCTCCGGCCGCCGGCGACAGGTCCGCCGGCTCCGGCAGAACCAGAGGTTCGGGCGGCGTGATCGGCGGCAAGGAGTCGATATTGCTCGTATTGTGCAGGAAGACGCCGTCGGGATCGTCCCGCAGGGATTGCGCAATGGCGGGGTCTTCGTCCTTGCGGTCTTCGAGCGCGTTCTTGATGTCGGATTCGAAGTTTTTCACTTCGTTGAAGTTCAGGTCCACCTTGGTGGAATCGGCGAGCTTGGCGGCTTCCTTGCGGAGGTCGTCGAGTTCGGCGTCCTTCATGGCATCCATGAACTGCGACTGGAATTCGCCCGCCATGCGGCGCAGCTTGCCGATCGCCTGCCCCACCTGACGGAGCACACGCGGCAATTCCTTCGGGCCGATCACGATCAACGCGACGACGCCGATGACAAGTAGCTTACCCGCGTCGAAATCGAACATCGGACTGCTTCATTCCCCCTGCATCCGGCGCACGAACAGCGCGCCGGACCCGATCAGGCGACCGGACTGATCAAACGACCTTGCGAGGTTCCGCAGCCTTGTCGGCCGTCGCGGCAGGCGCGGCCTGTTCGATCGTCTTGGCCGGTTCGGCCGGTGCAGCGGTCTTGTCCTCGTCGTCGGCCAGACCCTTCTTGAAGGATTTGATGCCCTTGGCGAAGTCGCCCATGATGTCGGAGATCTTGCCCTTGCCGCCGAACACCAGCAGCACAACGACGCCGACGATCAGCCAATGCCAGATCGAGAAACTACCCATGATACAACCTCCGCCTGCGACAGACCGTTCCGGTCCGCCGACTTGTACCTGAACGTCTGGCCCGAACTGCTCTCCCGTGCAGGCCGAACCTGATCGAAACCGAACCTATGCAACGAGCGCGGCAAAAACAAGGAGAAGCCGCGCGCCTGTCGAACCTGTGAGCCGAAGCTCTTACTTCGCGAGAATATCCTGCATGCGCTTGATCGTGTCCGGAGACACGTTCGCCACGTCGGAAATCAGCTTCTGCATCTCTTCGCCCGATGCCGGATCGAACTCGACCTGAAGCTTGTCGACTTCGGCGAGGAATTCGGGATCTTTCAGCATGGCGTCGAAAGCCCGACGCAGCGTATTGACCCTGTCGGCCGGCACGCCCGGAGGGGCGAAAACTGACCGACCGACCGCCGCGCCGCTGGCGTAGAAGGTCAAGATTGCCTTGGCTTCCGGCGTCTGGCCGAGTTCGACCACCGCCGGAATGTCTTTCATGTCGGGGCTGCGGGTCAGTCCGTACTGGACAAGAACGTGAATCTTGCCCTGCGCCATCGGCTCACTGCGGGTGCGCTTGAGAGTGTTCCAGGAGGTGAGCGCGCCGTCGACTTCGCCCTTCTCCATGGCGAACATGCCCTCGTTGGAGCCCTGATAGCCGGTGATCACCTTGAACTTGGTGCCGTAAAGCGCATTCATCAGCCGCGGAAAGCCTTCCGAAGGCGAACCCGAGCCGGTGCCGGCGACCGGCGTCTCGAACTGCTTGGCAAGATCGATATTGGTCGCTTTCGCCTTTTCACCGGTCAGGGTCACTTCCAGAATGGCTGTTGCGCGACCGATCCAGTTGAACTGGGCAGACTTGTAATTGGCGCCTGTGGTCTTGAGGGCTTCCTCGATCGCGATGGTCTGCGTCACGACACCAAGTGCCGTGCCGTCCTTCGGGGCTGCCGAAAAAAGGAAGTTCGCCGCCGTGAAGCTGCCTGCGCCCGGCATGTTCTGGGCGACTACGTTGGGGTTTCCCGGAATGTGCTTGCCGATGTGGCGCGCCACCAGACGCCCGTAATAGTCGTAGCCGCCGCCTGGCGCGAAGCCGATATAGACGCTGACGTTCTTGCCTTTGTAGAACTCCGCCTGCTGGGCGTTGGCGACAGGCGCTGCGACTATGGCGGTCGTTACGCACAGGCCGGCCAGTATCGTGCGGCGGTTGAGAAACTGGGTCATCTTTTCCTCCGGGTTCGGCCTCCGGCGGCCACAGGGGGCGTCGAGACATATCGAGCGCCTTCGCGCACGCTCGTAGCGCAAACGCGCACAAAAATCCCGCTAATTCGGACGACGTGCGCCAAAAGAATGAACGAAAGCGTGGTGCCGCCTATGCGGCTTCGCTGGCGTCGGACGGACCCACAGGACCAAGTTCCTCGAACAGGTCGGCCTCTTCGCCGCCTTCCAGCGGATCCTCGTCCTCGGCCAACGCAGCGTCGTCCTTCGGGGTCGGCACCCCGAAGCCCGGCGGCAGACGGCCATCGAACATGCCGGCGGACTTGAGTTCGTCCAACCCCGGAAGATCGCCGATGCTCTCCAGATTGAAATGCAGCAGGAACGTATCGGTCGTTCCATATGTCACCGGACGGCCCGGGGCCTTGCGGCGGCCACGCAGCCTGATCCAGCCGGCTTCCATCAGCACGTCCAGCGAGCCGCGAGAAATCGCCACGCCACGAATGTCCTCGATTTCGGCCCGCGTGACCGGCTGGTGATAGGCGATGATCGCCAGCGTCTCGGTGGCGGCGCGCGACAGCTTCTTCTGTTCGTTCGACTCGCGCGACAGCAGCCAGCTCAAATCCGCGGCCGTGCGGAAGGTCCACTTCTTGTTGACCTTCACCAGATTGATGCCGCGCTGCTCGTACTGTCCGCGCAGCGATTGCAGCACGTCCGTCACCCGAACCCCGTCCGGCAGGCGCTTGGCGATGTCGGATTCGTCGAGCGGATCAGAAGCCGCAAACAGCAGGGCTTCAGCCATGCGGCAGGCTTCGCGAAGCTGATCGGCCTTGATCGCCTCGGCATTGGTTTCTTCGGCGAAAGCCAGTCTGGCGGTTTCGGCCATGGATGATCCTTCCAATGTCACGCCTTCCAAACGACTCGTCCCTTCCACATTCGGTCCGTTCAATTTCTACGGTCGCCCCGCCTCAGGCGGCCTGAGTCTCCGGCGCTTTCGGGACATCGCCCGATTTGCCGCGAACCCAGATATTGGCGAATGGCGCATCCTGACGAATTTCGATCTTGCCCTCGCGGACCATTTCGAGCGACGCCGAAAAGGTCGAGGCGCGTACGGTGCGGCGGGTTTCAGGTGTCGTCAGATATTCGGTCAGGTAGGAATCCATCGTCGTCCATTCGGTAATGACTCCGACCAGACGCTCCAGAGCATCGCGCGCCTCGGCCAGCGACCACACGACCCGATGCTTGAGCGTCACATGGGACAGAGCCGCCTTCTGGCGCTGGCGCGCATAGGCGTCCAGCAGATCATAAATGCTCGCCTGCCATTCCGGCCTTTTCAGGACAGCCAGCCCCTCCGGAGAGCCGCGTGTGAACACGTCGCGGCCCAGACGCGGACGGTTGACGAGCTTTTCGGCGGCGGCCCGGATGGCCTCAAGGCGGCGCAACCGGTTGGCTAGAGCGGCGGCGAGATCGGCGGCTGCGGGCTCATTGCTGTTCTTCGGCGGCTCGGGCAGCAGCAGCCGCGACTTCAGATAGGCGAGCCAGGCGGCCATGACCAGATAATCGGCGGCGAGTTCGAGACGGACGCGCCGCGCTTCCTCAATGAAGGCAAGGTATTGATTCGCAAGAGCCAGAACCGAAATCTTGGCGAGATCCACCTTCTGGCGCCGCGCGAGATCAAGCAACAGATCGAGCGGGCCTTCGAAACCGTCGACGTCCACAAGGAAGGACGGTTCGGAATCGGCCTTGTCGATCTCGGTCTCGAATGGCAGTTCGGCCGCCACGAATCACTCTCCACGCTGAACTCATAATTTCAGCCGGGAGACTAGCCGCCTAGGCGGTCATCGCAAGAAGCGAATCGATCTGGCGCAAAGCGTCCACAGGATCGATAGGCTCGACCGGGCGGCGCAGCAGGGAAAGCGCTCTTTCGGCCCGTACCAGCCGCTTGCCGTCCAGAACCGGCGAGGCTTCCGCCACCGGAACGCCCTCGCGCAGGTCGCCATTGCAATGCAGCGCCATGTCGAGACCAGCCGCGAAGGCGGCTTCTGTCCGCTCGCCGAAACTGCCGCCCAGCGCCTTCATGGAAAGATCGTCGCTCATCAGCAGGCCGTCGAAGCCGATATGGCCGCGAATGATGTCTCGAACCACTTTCGCCGAGGTCGTGGCGGGGCGTTCCGGATCGATAGCCGTGTAAACCACATGGGCTGACATCGCGAGCGGCAGATCCGCCAGAGCCCGGAAAGGTGCAAAATCGACGGTTTCTAGCGTTTTCAGGTCCGTCTCGACGACCGGCAATTCGAGGTGGCTGTCGGCCCGCGCCCGTCCGTGCCCCGGAATATGCTTGATCACCGGCAGCACGCCGCCCGCCATGACGCCATCCGCAACCGCCCGCCCGAGGCGCGCAACCGTCGCGGGATCATCCGCATAAGCCCGGTCGCCAATAACCCCGTGGCCGTCGGGCGCTGGCACATCCAGCACCGGAAGGCAGTCCACATTGACGCCGACAAGCCGCAAATCTTCCGCCATCCGTCGCGCCGACAGCCGGGCGAGCGCGACCTTCTGAACGTCCGAAAGCCCGACCGCCCGGTTAATCAACGAAGCAGCAGGGTATTTCGGCCAGTGCGGCGGCCCCATGCGCTGCACGCGCCCGCCCTCCTGATCGATCAGGACCGGCGCATCTGGACGCCCTACGATTTCTCTAAATTGCGACGTCAAAGCAAATACTTGATCTTTATTGTCAATGTTTCGCTTGAAGAGAATAAAGCCCCATGGGCTGTAGCGGGCAATGAAGGCCCGCTCATCGTCGCTCAGGGTCAGGCCGGCGCAGCCGCAGATGAAGGCTCGGGTCGAATTGCTCATCTGGCCTCGCAGGGTCGCCGGAATCGAATCGGGCGCAGCCTTTCGACTGCGCCCGACAATCTAGTTCAGAAGTTCAGGACTTGGCGACGAAACAGGCGCCGCCGCCGGATTGGATCGAACTGCAGAGCTTCGCGGCGTCGTCCTTCGAGAGGCCGTTCACCCGCACCCGGTAGATCGACTTGTCGCCGACCGTCGCCTTCACGATGGAGGGCCGGTGTGAGCCGAGCGACCCGGCAAACTTCGCCTGCAGCCGGGACGCGGTCGCCTTGGCTTCCTGCTCGGACGGAGGCGCAGCGAGCTGAACCGCATAGCCGCCGGAACCAGAACTTGTAGCTGCGACTGCTGCCGGCTTGCCGGCAGAGGTGCGGATCGATGCCGGGCGTCCGGTATCGGTCGGGGAGACGCCGTCGCCATTTGCGTCCGGGGTGGTGTTGGCAACGCGCACTGTCGCCTTGGTAGCGGCAGGCGTCTGGGCCGTCGGCTTTGGTGCAACCGGAGCTGGCGCGGCAGCCTTGGGAGCAACAGACGCTGGAGGCTTGGCAACGGCCGCCGATGGGTTCACCGGCAGGGACGCAATGGACGGGCGAACCGGCGCAACCGGAGCGCGCGGGGCCTCCGCAGCAACGCCATCACCCGAAATCAGGGTGCCGTCAGGGCGGACCGAGACGGTTTTGACCCGCTTCGGTTCCGGGAATCCGTTGGACGAAGCCGCAGCCTGAACTGGCGCGCCACTATTGGTCGGCTGGTCGCTGCGTGCGGCGGGAGAAACGCGCGGCGCCGGCGGAGCGGTGGTCAGATCGACGGGCTGCTCCTCGCGGCTCACGACCTTGCTGGCAGAAACCCGGTCCACATTGTTCTTGTCGAGCACCGAACTCGCCTGGCTCGACACATCGGCTCCGCCTGGATTCACTGGCTGAACCTTGGCCGGGCCCTGGGCGGCCAGAATGGTCGGCGGTTCGCCGCCGGTTTTCGTGCCGCCACGCGTGACCAGCGTAATCCCGATAGCGCCAAGCACGACCAGAAGCCCTGCGCCGGCCATCAACATCTTGCGGCGAGGCTTGCGAGCCTCGGCCTCGTCGTCGGCGAGGTACATCGGCGGGGGCGCCAGAGCCTCGTCGTCCATCTGCGGCGCCATATCCCGATGCTGGGGAGCCGGACGCGGCTCGTACTGGTCGGTCCAGTCGTCCATCGTCGGCGCCTGAACCGTCGCAGCCTTTAGCCGCGGCTGGGCTTCCGGAATCTCGAACTGCTGCAAATCCTGTTCAAGGCGACCAAAATCGATCTGCGGCTCCTTGACCGCTGCCTGCATCTGCTCGACCGGCTCGAAAAACCGTTCGTTCAGCGGGCGCTCAGCAGTCTCCTGCTGGAATTCAACAAAATCGGGCTCCGCCGGATAGGACTGCTCCACCACCCGCAATTGCGGGCTGGGCGGCATCTGCGGCTGCTCGACCTCGACCTCGACCGGCGGCGCGCTACGCTGCTGCTGGCTGAAGGGGCTACCCATATTGACGATGCGGGCGAGTTCCGCGAGGGGATCTTCCTCGGAGCGGACCGCCGGAGCGGGGCCGCGAAGGCGACGCTCGAATTCGTCGAGGTCGATGGGTTGGCGCTTTGCCGCTGACTCACTCATGCTTCACCTCATCACGCACCGTCCGGATCGAAGACTAGCAAAACCAGCCCACAATCCAAACGCACTGGCGTAAAACGCGCCAGTCTCCGATTGCCCCGCGAAATCGGGTAATCGGCGGCGCGCCTCAGCGCATCTCGTCCGGAGCGCTCACGCCAAGTATGGCGAGCCCCGACGCCAGTACCAACGTTAACGAATTCACTAACGCCAGACGAGCGCAGGTCAAATCTCGTCTTTCTTCATTAACAAAGCGTAATTGTGGCTGATCTTTGCCGCGATTCCAGTGAGAATGGAACGAGCTGGCCAGTTCGTGAACGAAAAATGCGACCCGGTGCGGCTCATGCGCCAGCGCCGCCGCCTCGATCTGACGCGGATACTGGGCGATCAGTTTCACCAGACCCGCTTCGCTCTCGTCAGTCAGCAGATCGAGATTGGCGTTCGCCAGCGCCGCCGTCGAAACATCGAGCCCCGGAAACGCCTTCAGCGCCTGCTTGATGACCGAGCGCCCGCGCGCATGGGCGTACTGAACATAGAAGACCGGATTGTCCTTCGACTGTTCGATGACCTTGGCGAGATCGAATTCCAGCGTCGCATCGTTCTTGCGAAACAGCATCCAGAAACGCACCGCGTCGACGCCGACCTCATCGACGACTTCGCGCAAGGTTACGAAATCCCCTGCCCGCTTGGACATTTTCACCGGCTCGCCGTCGCGCATCAGCTTTACGAGCTGACACAGCTTCACATCGAGCGAAGCCTTGCCGCCCGACACGGCTTTCACGGCCGCCTGCATGCGCTTGACGTAACCACCGTGATCCGCGCCCCAGACATCGATCATCGAGTTAAAGCCGCGATCGATCTTCGACTTGTGATACGCGATATCCGACGCAAAATAAGTATAGCCGCCGTCGGACTTGATCAGCGGCCGATCAATGTCGTCGCCGAAATCGGTCGACTTGAACAGGGTCTGTTCGCGATCTTCCCAATCGTCCGGCAACTGGCCTTTCGGCGGCGGCAAGCGGCCCTGATAAACGATTCCGCGCGCCGCCAGATCGTCGATCACCGAACGTACAGCGTCGACGCCGTTGGTCTTGATCGTCAGAGAGCGCTCGGAGAAAAACACATCATGTTTGATGTTCAGCGCCGCCAGATCTTCGCGGATCATGTCCATCATGGCGTCGATGGCGAAGCCGCGCACCAGCGGCAGCCAGTCTGCTTCCGGCTTGTCGAGCAGCGCGCGGCCATGGGCGTCCGCCAGAGCCTTGCCGGCGGGCTTGAGATAATCGCCCGGATAGAGCCCCTCGGGGATTTCGCCGATGCTTTCGCCCAGCGCCTCGCGGTAACGCAGGAAAGCAGAGCGGGCCAGCAGATCCACCTGTGCGCCGGCGTCGTTGATGTAATATTCTCGCGTCACCTTCTTGCCCGCAAAGGCCAGCAGGCTCGACAGCGCATCGCCGAACACCGCCCCGCGCCCGTGGCCCACATGCATGGGGCCGGTCGGGTTGGCCGAAACATATTCGACATTGATCGCCTCGCCGCTCGCCGCAGGCTTGCCGAAGTCGAGTCCGGCCAGAAGCGCATCGCGCAAGACGCGACTGTAAACTTCGGGCTTCAGCTTGATGTTGATGAAGCCCGGCCCGGCGACTTCCGCCTGCGCCACATCGGAATCCTGCGCCAGCGCGTAAGCGATCTCGGTCGCCAGCTGGCGCGGATTGGAAAAGCTGGCCTTGGCCTCTTTCGCATAGACCATGGCCGCATTGGTCGCCAGATCGCCGTGTGAGGGATCGCGCGGCGGCTCGACCACAAATCGCGACAGGTCGAGATCGGCCGGAAGCCGGTCCTCGGCAATGATCCGCGACAGGATATAGGCGATACGGGTCTGGAATTCGGCGAAAACGTTCATGGAAACCGGGTCTCGGGTGCGGAGAACCTTGGGCCGTAGCCGAAATGGCGCGCGGCGTCAAAAGGGTGATGAAGCGCGCCGGGCAGCCACGCACAGGCATGGATGACAATCCGGGGCCGTCATTGCGAGCGAAGCGAAGCAATCCAGCCAGATCGGACGAGCACTCTCCTCAAAAAGGCGGGACTCTGGCCAAAATGGATTGCTTCGCTTCGCTCGCAATGACGGGGCCAACGTGCGCGGCAGCCTTCCCCCCTGCAGCCGATCCAGTTGAATTGTTTCGCGACCGTCCGAATATTGTCTAGGTTCTGCACATCCTGCATGGCGCAATGGATTACGAACGTCAGCTATTCCCCGATCAGTAGTCTACCTCATCGGCCCGCTCACCAGCCGCAGCACGAACGGCACAGCCGCCAGCAGCATCGCCGTGAAGCCCGCCGCCTGCATGCCGAAAACCTCGATCAGCGGACCAGTCGTGAAGGCCGCAAACACCGTCACGCCCCCCGCAAAACTGTCATTGACCCCGATAGCGCGGCCGCGCTGTTCGGT
>CANJWR010000042.1 GCA_947478455.1 Beijerinckiaceae bacterium
GCTGATAAACCAAGGCGCGGAAAGCCCGAGCGCCGCCTGAAAAAGATCCGTGTCACGCATGCATCAGAAAATACGCGGAGCCAGCGGAAACCAAAATATTCAACTTGTGGTTGAAACCTCTACCCACACGATTCAGCGAAGAGCCATTCAGATTCCAGCTTCAGGCGCGACAGAATTGAGCGTTTTTGCCAGTAATTCGGCGCGAGCGCGGGCGAATTCGCCGCCATCATAGCTTTCCGGACCGATTGTTTCGCGCAACATCGACATTTCGTCAGCTACCAGCGCTTCGAGCAGCAGCGGGCCGAGCACCCGACCGTCGCGCAATGCGGCCGGCGGATTCAGCCATTGCCAGATCTGCAAGGCGCAGCGGAAGGCTGTTTCCGAATCAGGCAGCGAATCATCCGGCTGACGACCGCCAAGCTTCGCCTCCGCGGCAAGCACGTAGACCAGAATGCGTTCGCGCAATCCGGTTTCGGACGCGGCTTCATCCAGCGCCGGCCATGGACCGGCGGCGATCCGGGTGGTTGCGGCGCGTTTAGCGCTCGCCGGTCTGGCGATGCCGGTGCGCAGATTGACCTTGCGAAGCGCCCTGCCGGGTTTTCCGCCGCCCGCACGATCCGGCGAACGCGGACGTGTCCCGCTGCTGTTGCGCATCACGACGCCGGCGGTGAGCGCCCGATGGGCCGGCAGCTTTGGCTTGACCGATATGGCTGCGACGGGCTTTGCGGCGCGAGGCGCTTTGGGGCGCAAAGCTTTGGAAGCGGAGGATTTTGACGTCGGCTTGCTGGCTGATTTCGCCGCCTTGCGCGCAGCCGCCTTTTTGGGTGCGATCTTCTTTTTGGCAGCAGGCTTTTTCGGGGACTTCTTAGCCGCCTTTTTGGCGGCCTTTTTCGTCGCTGCTTTCTTTTTCTGCGCAGAGGCCTGTGGGCGCTTTGCCGCCCGCGCTTTTTTGGCAGCTTTTTTCGTGGCCTTCTTCGAACCCGGAGCCTTCGCCATCGTTCATCCCCGCAATTCGGTCAGAGTCAGCTTTTGATCGTTCGCGACGACATCGTCGACCGAAAATCCGGCCGCAACAAGTTCGTCCGGCATCGGCCCGCCGCTCGCCCAGTCGAGCAACTCGACCGTGTGAACAATCGGTATCGCGGTTCCGAGACCGATTTGCGTCATGCAGCCGATATTGCCGGTCGCCACGATGCGCGGCTTCATGCGTTCGATATTCGCAACCTTGCGGGCGCGCAACTTCGATGCAATTTCCGGTTGAAGAATATTGTAAACGCCTGCCGAACCGCAGCAAATATGGCCTTCGGGCACATCCCGCACCACAAAACCGACCGCTGCAAGAAGGCGTTTCGGTTCGTCGCGAATCTGCTGGCCATGCTGCATTGAGCAGGCGGAATGATAAGCGACCGGAATGCGATTCACTCGCATGGGCTGGGCAAGTTCGAGCCGCGACAGATACTGGGTGATGTCTAGCGTGATCGCCGAAACGCGCCGCGCCTTTTCCGCATAGGCCGGATCGTCGCGCAGCATGAAGCCATAGTCCTTCACGGTCGTGCCGCAGCCGGACGCTGTCATCACGATAGCGTCGAGACCCGCGCCGTCCATTTCGGCGATCCAGGCATCCACATTGCGACGGGCGAAATCCAGCGCGTCGTGCTCGCGGCCCATATGGTGTACGAGAGCGCCGCAACAGCCCTCCCCTTTCGTCGTCACGACCTCGACGCCGTTGCGGGCCAGCAAGCGGCGCGCAGTTGCATTGATGGAGGGCTTCAGCACAGGCTGCGCGCATCCTTCGAGTATGACCACGCGGCCCTTGCGCGGTTGCGCAACCACAGGCGGGGCGACGGTGATTTCACGCGAGGGAAAGCGCGTCGGTGCAAGGGCAATCATCGCCGACATGCGTTGGCCGACCAGCGGCAAAGCGCCGATCAAACTGCGCAATGGTTTGGCCAGCAGCGCCCCGGCCAAAGCCAAACGAAACCGCTCTGGATAGGGCAGCACGAAGGCCAGCAAATTGCGCACCAGCCGATCCGCAAGGCCGCGACTGTAGGTCTGTTCGATATGCGCACGCGCGTGATCGACAAGATGCATGTAATGCACGCCCGAGGGACACGTGGTCATGCAGGACAGGCAGGAGAGGCAGCGATCAATATGCTTTACGACTTCCGGCGTGGCCGGTTTGCCGTTCTCAAGCATGTCCTTGATCATGTAGATGCGACCGCGCGGACTGTCGAGTTCATCGCCAAGCAGCAGATAGGTCGGGCAGGTCGCGGTGCAGAACCCGCAATGCACGCAGGTGCGCAGGATTTTTTCCGACGCTGCCATATGGCTGTTGGCAAGCTGCGCGGGCGAGAAGGAGGTTTGCATTGCTATGCGACCTCGAAAATGAAAATGCGCGTCATGTCCGGCTCAAGACCGGGCATAGCGACGTTCGCGGGAACAGCGTTAAACATCGGCATACATCCGCCCCGGATTGAACACGCCATTCGGGTCCATGCTGGCCTTGATTCCAGCTGTGAGTTTCATCAGCGTATCCGCCTGCGGTTCGAACACATCCACGCGTGTGCGCAGATCGTCGGGCGCACGCACCAGCATTGCGTAGCCGCCATGGGCTTTCGTGGCAGCACGGATGGCGCTTGCGCCCGCGTCGCCGTCCGCCAGACAGGCGAGCCAGATCAGGCCTCCGCCCCAGTCGTAGAAATGGCGGAACGCGAATTGTGACTGCAGCGCAGCCACAATCTTCGGTCCATGAGTGGGTGCAGCGGAAATGCGCCAGACGGCGTTGGCTCGCGGCGCGGCCAGAGGCGTGGCGTCGCGAATATCTCGCCAGAGCGGGAGAGACTCCAGTTCTTCCAGACGGCGCGACGGACCGAAATCCGTCAGCAATTTAGCAAGTTCTCCAAGTCGATAATCGACCGAAGCTGCAAAATTCTCGATGCGCAACAATGTGCAGGCGGCCGCGCCCACGATGCCTGCAGGTAGATGTGCGGCGGCGCTGACTTCGAACGGCGAACCCAGCCCGGCCGAAAGCGCGGCGATCGCGCGCGCGTCGTCGAGACCGTTGATGACGAGAGTTCCGGTGCGTTCCGGCTTCGGGCGCAGCTTGAAGGTGACTTCCGTCAGTAAACCCAGCGTTCCGTATGCCCCACAGGACAGTTTCACCAGATCGAGGCCGGTGACGTTTTTCATCACACGCCCGCCGGACTTGACGATTTCGCCTCGTCCATTAACGAAACGTATGCCGATCAGATGATCGCGCGCCGCGCCCTGCTGGATGCGGCGCGGGCCGGAGACGCCGCAAGCCGCAATGGCCCCGATGGTGGGTTCGCCCGACGATCCGAAGAGCATGCGATGATCCATAGGCTCGAACGGCAGCATCTGGTTGTTGGCCGCAAGCGCATGCTCAATCTCCGACACGGGCGTTCCGGCGCGGGCGGACATGACGAGCTCGGACGGCTCGTAGAGGGTGATTCCCGTGAGGCTGCGCGTCGACAAAACCTCGTCCGTCGACACAGGACGCCCGAGGCCGCCGCGCGTGCCGCCACCCTCGATCCGCAGCTTTTTGCCGCTGGCCTGCAGGGCGCGAATGGAATCGCCTGCTTCCGTTTCACTCGAAGGAAAAATCATCACGCAACCAGCCTGCCGTCGAGCGGAAACACCTTTGCGGGATTGAGCAGCCATTGCGGGTCGAACACCGCCCGCACGCGCATTTGCTGTTCCAGATCGACATCGCTGAACTGGTGGCGCATCAGGTCGCGCTTCTCGATACCGACGCCGTGTTCGCCCGTGAGGCAACCGCCCGCATCGACGCAAAGCCGTAGAATATCGTTGCCGGCTTCCTCGGCCTTCGCCTGTTCGGCGGGATCGTTCACATTATAGAGGATCAGCGGGTGCATGTTGCCGTCGCCAGCGTGGAACACATTGGCGACACGCAGGCCATAGGAGGCGACGATCTCGCCGGTGCGGGCCAGCACGCGCACAAGCTGGCTTGTCGGCACCGTGCCGTCCATGCAGATGTAGTCGGCCACGCGGCCCGTCGCCCCGAAGGCCGACTTGCGGCCCTTCCAGATCAGCGCCGTCTCCATGGCGGATTTCGATTCTTTCACCACCTTGACGCGGTGCGCGCGGGCGATCTCGATGATGCGCTGAAGCTGTGCGGCCATTTCGGCTTCCGAGCCCTCGACCTCGATGATCAGCATGGCTTCCACATCGAGCGGATAGCCCGCATGGGCGAAAGCCTCACAGATTTCGATTGCCGGCTTGTCCATGAACTCCATGGCCACAGGCACGATGCCGGCGCCGATGACGGCGGCCACGCAGGCGCCGGCGTCTTCGCTCGAATCGAACCCGAACAGGACCGGGCGCGCGCCCTCGGCCGCGCGCAGCAAGCGCACGGTCGCCTCGGTGGCGATGCCCAGCTGGCCTTCCGAACCGACGATGAGGCCCAGAAGATCGAGTCCTTCCGGGTCGAGCGCCGCGCCGCCGATGTCGACAATCGTGCCGTCCATCAGGACGAATTTGACGCCCAGAATGTTGTTGATGGTGACGCCGTATTTCAGGCAATGCGCGCCGCCGGAATTCATACCGATATTGCCCGCGATGGTGCAGGCCAGTTGCGATGACGGGTCGGGCGCATAGAAAAAGCCGTCGGGCATCACGGCGTCGGTGATCGACAGATTGGTGACCCCGGTTTCGACCCGCGCGACCCGGTTGGCGTAGTCGACTTCCAGAATGCCGTTCATCTTGGAAATGCCGATCACCACCGCATCGGGCTGCGGGATGGCGCCGCCGGCCAGCGATGTTCCGGCCCCGCGCGGCACCACCTTCACGCCTTGCTGATGGCAATATTTCAGCACGGCGCTCACTTCCTCCGTATTGCGCGGCAAAACCACCGCCAGCGGCATCTGCCGATAGGAGGTGAAGGCGTCGGTCTCGTAGGCGCGACGCTCGTTTTCGCTGGAAACGATGCACTCATCCGGCAAGAGCGACGCAAGTCCGGCCAAAATGGCGTCGCGGCGGGCGAGAATGAGCGGATCGGGCGTCGGAAAGGCGATCTGGGACATGAAATCGGCTCACTGTTTATCCACAAACTATCGGAACCGGGGGCCGCAAGACAGTGGCCAATAGAAGTAATGTGCGGCGCACTTGCGACCTGCCCCCTGCTGGTACAATGTCGCGCCGAAACCGCTGCGGCCCAACCGACAGGATCGCCGTCCCGTGCCCGATTCAAAGACCCGGCCCCGCGTGGGCCTGTTCGCCACCTGCCTCGTCGATCTGTTCCGTCCCTCGGTCGGATTCGCGGCGGCGAAGCTGCTGGACGATGCAGGCTGTTCGGTGGTCGTGCCGTCCCAAACCTGCTGCGGCCAACCGGCGTTCAATTCGGGCGACCGGCGCACCACGCGGGAGATTGCCGAACAAGTCATCGCGGCCTTTGACGATTGCGACTACGTGGTTGCGCCGTCGGGCTCCTGCGCGGGCATGATGGCCAAACATTATCCCGAACTATTTGCCGGCGAACCTGACATGGCCGCCAGGGCCAATGCATTTGCGGCAAAGACGCACGAACTGGTGAGTTTCCTCACAGATGTGATGGGCATGCAGAGCGTTTTGGCGCAATTCGACGGAACCGTGACGTATCACGATTCCTGCTCGGGGCTGCGCGAACTTGGCGTCAAGTCGCAGCCACGAAAACTGCTGGAAACCGTTCGGGGTCTCGATCTCGTCGAGATGAATGAAAGCGACGTGTGCTGCGGCTTCGGCGGTACATTCGCGGTGAAGTACGGCGAGATTTCTGCAGCCATCGCGGGCAAGAAAACCGCCAATGTGGCGGCCAGCGAAGCGCACGTTCTGCTGGCGGGCGATCTCGGCTGCCTGATGAACATGGCCGGCAAACTGTCGCGCGAGGGCAAGACCATCGCGGTTCGCCACGTTGCGGAAGTTCTCGCCGGCATGACCGACGATCCGCCCATCGGCGTTGCGCGGGACGCCTGACGTGGAGATTGCACACACACTTGGATTGCTGGCGATGGCGCATCTCTTCGCGGTGATGTCGCCCGGCCCCAATACGGCACTGGTGCTGCAGACCGCGACGCGCAGTCGCCGCGAGGGCTTTACGGTCGTGGCGGGCCTATGGCCAGCGGGTTTCATCTATGCAGTTGCGGGTCTGGCGGGGCTCGGGGCCCTGCTGGCCGCCGCGCCCTGGCTGACGACTGCGATGCGGATTGCCTGCGCGGCCTATCTGATCTGGCTCGGCTTCAAGATGTTCCGCGCCTCGTTTCGTCCGCGTGTGGAGCGCATCGTGCCGATCCGGCGCGCGCATCTGTTCTGGCAGGGCTTCATCACCAATCTCACCAATCCGAAATCGCTGGTCTATTACGCCAGCGTGTTCGGCGCGACGGGCGCGTTCGATCTGCCCTTCTGGGCGCAGGCGCTGGCGGCGCCCTTCATGCCGGCGATCGGGATGATGTGGTATTCGATGCTGGTGATGATTGCCTCCAGCAAGCCCGTGCGCCAAAGACTCGACGATATCTCTCACTGGCTCGACCGTATTTCCGGCGCGATCATGATCGGCTTCGGCCTCAATCTGCTCGCGCAACGCTGACCCGAATTTCAAGGACCGACGAATGCCTCTCGCGCCGCTTACCAAAACGCTCTTTGCCGCCACCATGGCGCTGGCGGGCTTTCTGCTGTTTCAAGTCCAGCCCATGCTGGCGAAATACATCCTGCCGTGGTTCGGCGGCAGCGCGACGACATGGATCGTCTGTATGCTGTTCTTTCAGGTGGCGCTGTTGGCCGGATATGCCCATGCCTATGCGGTGACGCGCCCCTTCCCGGTCGCCAAACAGGCGAAAGTGCAGATTTTCGTGCTCGCCATCGGCCTTGCGCTGCTGCCGATCACTCCGTCCGACACATGGAAGCCGACCGATACGGGCGATCCGACATGGCGCATCGTGTCCCTGCTCGCCGTCAGCGTCGGCCTGCCCTATCTGATCCTGTCGACCACATCGCCGCTGCTGTCGCGCTGGCTGGCGCGTCTCGACGACAAGATCGATCCGGCGCGATTCTTTGCGGCCTCGAACCTGGGCTCCTTCATCGGCCTGTTGAGCTATCCGTTCGTGTTCGAGCGCGCCATGTCGACCGGAGATCAAACAATCTGGTGGTCGTGGGCCTTTGCGGCCTATGCGGTCCTGTTCACGACCTGCGCGGTGATCGTGATGCGGCGCGGCCATGACGAGTCAGCCAGCGCAGGTTCCGCTCTGGTTTCCACGCGCGGACCGGACGCGCTGTGGCGGTGGATCGGTTATTCGGCGATGGGCTCGATCCTGTTGCTGGCGACCACCAATGCTATCACGCAATGGTCGGCAGTGATTCCATTCCTGTGGATTCTGCCGCTCAGCCTTTACCTGCTCACCTTCGTGATCGCCTTCGGCCACAAGGGTCTTTACAATCGAACATGGTTCGCGGCGATCTTCCTGCTGCTGGCCGCCGTCACCATGCTGATGGCGCGTCCGGAAACTTCGGGCGATTTCCTCGAACATCTCGCCGTGCAATGCGCGACCATGTTCGTCGGCTGCATGATCTGCCATGCCGAGATGGTGAAGTTGCAGCCGGAGCCGGCGCGCCTGCCGAAATTCTATCTGGCGACGTCATTCGGCGGCGCCTTGGGCGGCATTCTGGTGGCGCTCGTGGCGCCGCTGGTGCTGAGGGATTATTACGAACACCAGATGGTCCTGATCGCCATCTCGCTCACTTCGTTCGGTCTGATGCTGAAGGACGCCAAAGGCGATGCGCAAAACATGCGGCGCGGAGTTGCGTTCGGTTCGCTCGCGCTGTTTGTCGGCGGCCTCGGCTATGCGGTCTGGACCGGCGTCGAGGCGAGCGCACTGGTGGTCGAGCGCGTGCGCAACTTTTACGGCGTCGTGAAGGTCGTGAAGGAGGACATCGACGACAAGGACGAATACAGCCTCGTCATGCAGCAGGCAGGCGTCGATCAGGGGTCGCAGTTCCAGCTTGCGTCGAAGAAAATGGTACCGGCCTGCGCGTTCGATCTCAACAGTGGCGTGGGGCTCGCCATCGCCAACCAGATCAAGCGCCGCAACGGCGGACCGCAGACGCCGCTGCGCATCGGCATCGTGGGGCTCGGCGCCGGCATGGTGGCGGCGCTGGGGCGCGAAGGCGATGTCATCCGCTATTACGAACTGAATCCGTCGGTGCTCGATCTCGTCAATCGCCACTTCACGTTTGTGAAGGATGGCAAGGCGAAGACCGACGTGCTGCTCGGCGACGGCCGTCTCGTGCTGGAGCGTCAGCTGATCGCCAAGGAGCCGCAGCAATATGACGTGCTGGTGATGAACGCCTTCCGTGGCGCGTCGCCCCCGATGCATCTGATGACGAAAGAAGCGTTCGATCTCTACCTCGCGCATCTCGCTCCCAATGGCGTGCTGGCAGTCAATTTCGAACTCGACACATTCGAAATGGCCCCGCTGCATCGCGGCATGGCAAATATGTATGGACTCGACGTCGGCTGGTTCGAGACCGAGCGCCGCAACGATTGCAGCGACCCGATCAGCTGGGCGCTTTACACCCACGACAAGGCGTTTTTCGAAACGCCTTCGGTGAAGGCTGCGCGCTCCGAATGGCGCGACGACGGCAAGTCGCAACTCGTATGGACCGACAAGAGCAGCAATCTGATGAGCATCATCAACTGGGCGAACGACTGACGAGGCGCTCATGACCCTGCATCCGACATCGCCGCACTTCAAGGACAATGCGCATCGCGCCATGGCGGATGCGCAATTGCAGAAGGCGCTCGGCAATACGCGCACGGGCTTCATCGAGAAGCGCGCGCTGGCCATGTCGAAACTGCCGGAGTTCGATGCCTTGCGCGATGCGGCGCGCGACATCAAGAACCACACGCTGGCCCATCTCGACCTCTATCTCGAAGCCTTCGAGAAGAAGGTCGTCGAGGCCGGCGGCCATGTGCATTTCGCCCGCACGGCGGAAGAGGCCAACGACATCATCGTGGGTCTTTGCAAACAGTATAGCGCCGAGACCGTCACCAAGGGCAAGTCGATGATCTCGGAAGAGATCGGGCTGAATGCGGCGATTGAAGCCGCGGGCATGAAGGCGGTGGAGACCGATCTCGGCGAATATATTATCCAGCTTCGCCACGAGACGCCGTCACACATTATCGCGCCAGCCATTCATCTGAACAAGGAACAGGTGGAGCAGGATTTTCGGCGCGTCCACACAGACCTGCCGAAAGAGCGCGATCTTTCGCAACCGACGCAATTGCTCACCGAGGCGCGCGGCGTATTGCGCGAGAAATTTCTCGCCGCCGATGTAGGGATTACGGGCGCGAATTTTCTGATCGCAGAAACCGGCACCTCGATCATCGTCACCAACGAGGGCAACGGCGACCTAACACAGACCTTGCCGGAAACCCACATCGTTGTGGCGTCGATTGAAAAACTCGTACCGACGCTGGAAGACGCGTCGCAACTGCTGCGCGTGCTGGCGCGCTCGGCCACCGGTCAGGACATGTCGGTCTATACGACCTTCTCGACTGGCCCGCGCCGCGCAGCCGATGTGGACGGCCCGCAGAACTATCACGTCATTCTGCTCGACAACGGTCGCTCGTCTATGCTCGGCGGCGAATTCGAGGAAATGCTCCGCTGCATCCGCTGCGGCGCGTGCATGAACCATTGCCCGGTCTATCATGCAGTCGGCGGTCATGCTTACGGGTGGGTCTATCCGGGCCCCATGGGGGCCGTTCTGACGCCCTCGCTCATCGGCGTTGAGAAGGGCGGAAATCTGCCGAACGCCTCCACCTTCTGCGGACGTTGCGAAGAGGCCTGCCCGGTCCGAATTCCACTGCCGAAACTCATGCGACACTGGCGCGAGCGCGAATTCGAACGAAACCTCTCGCCGGCTGTGGCGCGTTACGGACTTTCAGCATGGGCAGTGTTTGCAAAGCGCCCGAAACTTTATCGCATTGCCACCTCCGTGGCCATGCGCGTGCTGGGCTTTGCGGGACGCCGCAAGGGGCGGTTCGCATCACTCCCCTTTGCTGGCGGCTGGACGAAGTTCCGTGACATGCCAGCCCCGCAGGGCCGCACATTTCAGGAGCAATGGCGCGACCGTGGAGGAGCACGATGAGTAGCGCGCGCGGCGACATTGTTTCCAACATTCGCCGCTCGCTCGGCGTCACCGGGCAGGAGGCCCCACGTCGGTTTGCGGTAACGGATCGCCTCACGCGTGCTCCGACCGGCGTTATCCCGGCGCGCGGACAGAGGGATGGCGCAGCCCGCATCGCGATGTTTCGCGAGCAGGCCGTGGCCGTTTCGGCAACCGTTGCGATGGTTGAGTCCGCTCAGGCCGCGCCTGCCGAAATCGCCCGCTACCTGCGCGAAAACAATCTACCGGCCATACTTCGACGCGGCGAAGACGCAAGGCTCGCCGCCATGGACTGGAGCGCAGCCGGACTCGACGTTTCGACCGGCCCATCTGACGGCGATGATCTCAATGCGGTGAGCCATGCATTCGGCGGCATTGCCGAAACCGGCACGCTTGTGATGACATCGGGTGCGGACAATCCGACGACACTGAACTTTCTGCCCGACAATCATATTGTAATCCTGTCGGCGGCTGATCTCGAACGCGATATTGAGTCCGTTTGGGATCGGCTACGCGGAAGGTTTGGCAAGGCTCTGATGCCGCGCACGGTGAACATGATCACCGGGCCGTCGCGCTCGGCGGACATCGAGCAGACCTTGTTGCTGGGCGCGCACGGGCCGCGCCGGCTGCATATCGTGATCGTCGGAAGCGCCCCGCATGCCTGACCTTACTTGATCCTGCCTTCCGGCGAGGACTTCGGCGCGGTCAAGTTCGCGGCCGGACGCGTCTCGCCCCGGGTTCGCTTCGCCATCACGGTTCAATGAGTTTCGGCCGGGTTGCAAATTCGAAACCCCGCGTTAAGCATAGTACATTAGATTTTATCAGCCGGCATCGTGCCGGGCGAGTGGCGTTCATGCGTGGCGTTCGTGGATGTTTCGGCTTTATTGCCGGATTCCAGCTTCTTTCAATGGGCGTTGCGCTGTCGCAGGTCCAGCCAAATTATCTTGCGCCACTTCCGCAGCAATTCACGCCGCGCCCGGCGGTCATTCCTGCTGCTCCCGTCGCGGTGCCCTCTCCGGCTCAGGCGACGGCTCCCGCGCAGGTCTTTGCGCCGCGCGTTGCCGACCCCAATCCCGCACAACCGGCGCTAAGCGAAACCACGCCGGGCGGCGCTACTGGCGCTGCGGCGACGCCGGTCAAAAAGCCGAAGCCAAAGGTCGCCGCAGCGCCGCCGAAGCCCGGCGAGACTGCGCTGCCGACCGATCCGGCCCCGACTTTCGCGCCCGACACCTATTCATTCACCCTTGTGGCGGCCGACCGCTACACCAACATCGTGCTTGCCGGCGGCTGGCCGGAGGTCGTCAACGGTCTCAAGCCTGGTTCACGCGGCCCCGACGTGGCGACGCTGCGGCAGAGGCTTTCTATCGAGGGCGATCTCGACACCGGCTTCAGCTTTGGCGAGGCGTGGGACGAAAATCTCACAACGGCGGTAAAGCGCTTTCAGCGCCGCATGGGCTTGCGGCAAACCGCCATCGTGACCGGCGCGACCCTCAAAGCCATGAATGTGCCGGCAGATGTGCGTGCGCGGCAACTCGGCGCCAGCGCCCAGCGCATTGAGTCGATCAATTTTCCGTTCGGCGAACGCTATGTGGTGGTGAACATTCCGTCTGCCGTGGTCGAGGCCGTGGAAGGCGATCGTGTCGTGCATCGCTATGTGGCGGTTGTGGGCGATGTGAAACATCGCTCGCCGGAAGTGGTGACGCGCATTCAGGCCGTGAACCTTAACCCGACCTGGACCCTGCCGACATCGATCATCAAGAACGAAATCATTCCCAAGATGCGGAAAGATCCTGGCTATCTGGGTCGAACGAAAATCCGCATGCTCGATTCATCTGGTCAGGAAGTGAACCCGGCGAGCATCGACTGGTCGACCAACCGGGCTGTGAACTACACGCTGCGGCAAGATTCCGGCAACGCCAACGCGCTGGGCAATATCCGCATCAACATGCCCAACAGCGATTCTGTCTATATGCACGACACGCCCTCGAAGCGCTTCTTCGGTAGCGACTACCGCTTCCTGTCGCACGGTTGCGTGCGCGTTGCAGGCGTGTTTGATTTCGCGCAATGGCTGCTGGAAGGCACAAACGGTTCGTGGGACAAAGCCGCGATGCTGGCGAAAGTCGCCACGAAGGAACGGACCGACATCCGCCTTGCGCGTCCGGTTCCGGTGATCTGGACTTACATGACGGGCTGGGTCAGCCCGGACGGAATCGTCCACTTCCGCAACGATGTCTACGACTACGACACCCAATCGGCCATGCAGGCGCGAGCCGAGCGCGCCATCGCGCGGCGGTAAGACCGAAGTGAACGACACAGAACAGCGCGACCCGCAAAGGGCGCCGCTGCAAAATCGGGTCGATCCTTTCGGCCATCTTCACGCAAATGCTTCACGCGGATTGCTGATGGGCAATCGCGGCGGCCAGTTTCATCGTGACGACAGAACGCTCGAAAACCGTCGCTTCGTTTCAAGGCGCTGGATTGCGTGCGTCTGCACTTTCAAAGATCGACATCGCGACGTCTGGGGACAGGGCTATACGGAACTGTTCTTTATCGACGAGGTGACGGCTTTGGCTGCCGGACACCGGCCCTGCTTCGAATGTCGCAGCAATGACGCACGACGCTTTCAGGCAAGCTTTCCGGGCGTCCCCGGCGCAGACGCGATGGATCGTATCCTGCACGACGAACGGCTGATGTATGGTCAAAAACGTTTGCATCGCCGGAAGCTCGACGATCTGCCGGCCGGCGCAATGATTGCCGAAATGGATGCCTGCTTTGCCGTGCGGGGCGACACACTTTTACCGTGGTCTTTCGAAGGCTATCGCGCACCGACGCCGCGGCCCGGCGGGATTGCAAATGTGCTGACGCCGCCGTCCATCGTCGAGGCATTGCGCGCCGGATATACACCGCTCTGGCATCGTACCGCAGAGAACTAAAGCGGTCCGACGCCTGCATTGCGTCTTTTCATTTCAGCCAAATTCGCCAGATCGAGTTTCACGACCTTGATGGCCGGATCGTCTGGGTCTGCGGAGACGCCGAAGCCGAGGCTCTCGCACATTTCCAGCATGGGCCGATTCTCCGAGAGAACTTGTCCCTCGATCTTCTTCAATCCGATTTCCTGTGCATATTCGACAATGAGGCCCATCAGCTTCCAGCCGATGCCGCGATTCTTGCAATCGGAGCGCAACAGGATCGCATACTCGCCGGTCTCGCCGGTTGCATCGTGCATGAGACGAACGCCGCCCAGCATCTCGCCGGTTACCTCGTCGATAGCGATGGAGGCGAAGGCGCGGGCATAGTCGATCTGCGTCAATCGCGCGATGAAGACATGACTGAACTCTTTCACTGGCGCGAAGAACCGCTTGCGTAAATCGTCCTGCGTGACGTGAGCGAAAAACTCCTGGTAGAGTTTTTCATCGTCCGGACGCACAGGCCGAACAAATATCTTCGCTCCATCGCGCAGATCGAAATGGCGCTCCCAGGCTGTCGGATAGGGCGCGACCGCAAAGCGCGGATTGGCGCCGGTCGTCGTCGCAGCGGCCGCCGGCGCAACCGCGATGCGCGCATCGATGGCCATGACGCCATTCTCATCGGCCAGAAGCGGGTTGAGATCGAGTTCGAGCACCTGTGGAATATCAGCCGCCATCTGGGCGATCTTGGCGAGCGTCAAAGCTACGGCATCGATATCGGCGGCAGGCTCGTCGCGATACTTGCGAAGAATGCGCACCACGCGGGTGCGTTCAATCAGATCGTAGGCGAGCGCCAGATCGAGCGGCGGCAGAGCAATCGCGCGATCATTGATCACTTCCACCGCCTTGCCACCACGCCCGAAGACGACCACCGGCCCGAAGGTCGGATCTTCGGCGAGGCCGGCGATCAATTCGCGCGCATGGGGCTTCTTGATCATCGGATGGATGGTGACACCGTCGATTCGGGCTTCCGGGCGAAACTCTTTCACGCGATCGATCATCGCGCGCGTGACCGTTTCGGCCTGCTCTGGGCTCACGACATCGAGAACGACGCCGCCGACATCGGACTTGTGGGTAATGTCGCGTGAAAAAATCTTGATCACGCACGAACCATGCTGGTCAATGATCTGCTTGGCTACGATGGCGGCGTCTTTCGGATTCGCTGCCATTCTCGCAGCCGCAAATGGAATATCATAGGCTTCCAGCAGTCCGGCGATTTCAATCGGCGCCAGCCATGTGTGACCGCGTTGCAAAGCCTGCTCGACAATGGCGCGGGCCTTTGCGACCTTCGGTGAAAACTTTTCCGGCATGCTTGGCGGCGCAGCCATCAGGGCCTCGCGGCTTTCGCGCCAGCGCACCAGATGCATGAAGCCTCGCATCGCGCCCGTCTGATAGTGTGGGATGCGTGCGGCTTCAAAAAGACGATCAGACTCATCGGTCGCGCCGAGCCAGACGGCGAAGACGGGCTTGGCGGCGAGGCTCAGACGTCTGTATTCCGTTACTGTCTCACAGACGGATTTTGCGACATCGACGGCGTTCGAAAGCGCCGTCGGACAGTGCATGACCATTATGGCGTCATTGGAATGATCGGCGAGCAGCGCAGCCAGAGACTTGCGAAATCTTTCCGGATCGGCGTCGCCGACAATATCGACCGGGTTGGAGCGCGACCACGACGCCGGCAGAATGGCGTCGAGCTCGTTCAATGTAGCGGGCGAAACCTCCGCCAGCACGCCGCCCTGATCCAGAAGTTCGTCGACGGCCAACACACCGACGCCGCCGCCGTTTGTGAGGATCGCCAGTCGTTTGCCGGTGAATGACGTGAGCCGACCCAGTGTTTCAGCTGCATCGAAGAGTTCGTCGATATTGGCTACGCGCAAAAGGCCGGCGCGCCTGAAAGCCGCATCGTAAACGGCGTCAGACCCCGCAAGCGCGCCCGTATGTGTTGCGGCTGCTTTTGCTGCGCGTGGATGACGACCGGATTTGATAACGATGACGGGCTTCACACGCGCCGCCGCACGCGCCGCAGACATGAAGGACTTGGCATCGCGGATCGCCTCGATATAAAGCAGAATCGCGCGCGTACGATGATCAACAGCAAAGTAATCAAGCAAGGATGCGAAATCGACATCGGCCATATCGCCGACCGACACGAGTCCCGAAAAGCCGACCCCATGCGCGTGCGCCCATGCCACAAGAGCTGTCGTGATGGCGCCCGATTGCGACACGACCGCAAGATCGCCAACCGCAACCGGATGGGCGACAAAGCTTGCATTCAAACCGCTGCGAGGCGCGATAAGTCCAAGACAATTCGGACCGACGATGCGAATGCCGGTTCTTTGCGACAGTGCCGACAACTTCGCCAGAAGCGAATTCGGTCCATGATCGGGATCGGCCGTAATAACGACTGCAGCCGGAACGCCAATTTCCGCAGCCTCTTCCGCGAGGCTCGCAATTGCATCACGCGGCGCGCAAAGAACAACCAGATCGGGGCGCGACGCAAGCGCTCGAAGGTTCGGGACGCAGGGCAGGCCTTCGATCTGCGAATGCCGCGGATTGACGAGATCTATGCGGCCCTTGAAGCCGCCCGAACGCAAATTGTCCAGCACCGCACGACCAAGACTACCGGCGCGCGCGCTGGCGCCGACGAGCGCAACCGATTTCGGATTGAACAGGGAATCGAGATTGCGCGTCGTCATGTGCGGCCCCATGCGTGCTGACGCTGCTGCTTACGCAGGAATTACGTCAGCTTCATTGCGCTGCGACAATTGTCAAACTGTCATATTTGAACGATTGCCGGGGCTCTCGCTACGCAAGCCCGGCTATTCTGCCAGAACACGCGTGGACGGGAAGGACACTTCAACGAGCGTTCCCTCGCGTTTCTTGCTCTTGATCGTGAAAGACGCGCGATTAGCCTCAACCAGAGCTTTCGTCAGCGGCAAGCCCAGACCTGTGCCGGTGGTGGGACGCGAGGTTGCGATTTGTCGGAATGGCTCAAGGGCGGTTTCGACTTCGGCGTCCGTCATGCCGATGCCGGTGTCCTTGATGCGCAGCACGGCATTACCGGCGTCGGTAAGGGCAGTCGAAATAATCACCTGTCCGCCCGGCTCATTGAACTTCAGGGCGTTCGACAGGAGATTGAGCACAATCTGCTTCAGGGAGCGTTCATCGGCCACGATCTGCGGGAGACGCGGCGCCAAAGCCATGCGGACGATCACACGCTCTCGAATGGCCTGCGGCTGCATCAGCGATGCGCAATCGGCGATGATCTTGTTGGCGTCGACGGCGCCGAAGTTGAGATCGACCTTGCCGGCTTCGATTTTCGAAAGATCGAGCAGATCATTCACAAGGCTCATCACGTGTGTGCCGGACGAGTGAATGTCCTTGAGATAATCCTTGTAGCGTTCGTTGCCGACGGGGCCGAAGCGCTCTTCCATAATGACTTCGGCGAACCCCAGAATCGCGTTGAGCGGCGTCCGGATTTCATGGCTGATCTTGGCGAGGAAATCAGATTTCAGCGCGCTTGCGCGTTCCGCGTCGCGCCGCGCGTCTTTCAGTTCACGCTCGGCCTTTTTCCATTGCGTGATGTCGCGCAGGACCGCGCAGAATTTTGACGCTTCGCCCGCACCGATGCGACCAATCGTCATGAACATCGGAATTGGCCCGCCTTGACGCGCACGGCCGATAATCTCGCGGCCGTCGTTGAGAACGCTGGCGACGCCATTGGATTTCAGACCATTGAGATATTCATCCGCCGCCGCATGGCTTTCATTTGTCAGCAGCGACCGGAAATGTTCGCCGGCGATCTCGTTCTGCTCATAGCCGAAAAGCGCCTCGGCCGATCGATTCATGGCCAGTATGCGACCGCAATTGTCGATGACCACCACGCCATCGGTTGCTGTGTCGAGAATCGCGTGAAGTTCGCGCGTCTCGGCTTCGCGCTGGCGCGCGTCCATTTCGAGCGTCTTGATCTTCTGCTGTAGCTCCAACTCGCCCGAACGGCGGAACGTCATGACGCTCGCGGGCTCGCCGCCCCAATCGATGGACTGCATACGGACTTCGAAGGCCGAGACCTCACCGTCGGCCGAAATGACCGGAATGGCTCCGCCATCGGCTTCTTTCGTCAACGCATCAGGCTCGCGGCCCCTGAACATGCGCTCAAGTCCGCCAGCGTCGTGGAGCTGATCGATGTCCTTGTAGCCTAGCGAATCCAGCAGGTTTCGATTGCCGTAGATCGGCACTCCGCCACGACTGACCAGAATGCCGAAAGGAAGGCGATCAAACAAAGCCGCCGAATTGGCTTCGAGTGACACAGCGTCAAACGCCGGAGCAATAGCTGCCGCAACCGGAAGCAGCGCAGGCGGCGGCTCGACTGCTTCGGGAGCTTTATCGTCATTGGCGCTAGAAATCTGCAGCAGATCGCGAATGCGCGCGAGGCTGCGCTCCGTCTCCTGCCGCTTGGCCTGCACGGCTTCGCGCGGCTGATCGCCCGTAGCGTCCTGTGTTTCGGGCGGTTGACGCAGACGCGCATCGGCCTTTGCCTGCTCGGCGACGAGTTCGTTGTTGCTCTTCACCTTCGCGCCGAGCGCGCGCGCGATTTCGCGAAACGCATTGCGTTCGCTGGACGAAAGTGAAACGCCGGGCTCCGAAGGCGCGGTGACGAGCGGGGCCCTCTCTCCCGGCTTTCCTGTTGTGGCGACCGGCTCATCGCCGGAAGCCACAACGTCCGCAAGCGAAAGAGAGGCTGCATCGTCCGAGGAAGACGCCGGGGGTTCGACTTGCGGCTCAACGGGAGGCTGGAATCGGACATTCGTCTGGAAGGGCCGCAGCGACACCACATTCGGCGCATGGGCGAAGCGCGAGGCTGCGTCCGGTTCGGTTTCCGGAGCCTGCGCGTCTTCTGTCCAGCCAACGACTTCGCTTTCTGCCGCTGTGGCATCCGCCTCGTTTTCTGCTCGCAGAATCGCTTCAGGTTCCGTCGAACCGGAATCTGTCGTTTCAGCTTCTTTCGTCTCGACCTCAGCAGTTGATGCTGCCTCCGCCTCCTGCTCTTGGTCTGCTAAACCGGGCGAAAAGTCGGTTTCGGCTTCGTCTTCGCCATCATCATTGGCGATGATCGGCGTTTCCTCTTCCGCGCAGATTTGCCCGGCTTCGTCCGGCGCTATCGTCGCCCGCAAATCTCCAGCGCCGACCAGTGCGACCGCAGATGCTGTTGCGGCGTCTGCATCATCGCTGTCGAGGCTTTTGATGGCGTTCGACAAAGTCTCGGAAGCAGGTTCTGTTTCCGAAGTTGTGTTCGCCGCCGAAGGTTCTTCCTCTTCGACGGTCTCGGGTTCGACGTCGACATCTTCAGCCTCGACGGCCTCGGTCTCGTCAATATCGCGACCGATTGCCGTATCGGCCTCTTCGGCCGTTTCTGGTGTGGCTGTTGGATCTACGGCCGATTGCTGCGCCACATGTTCTTCGACCGGCAGAACTTCGGCAGTCGCAGCTGCGGCCATTGATGAAGCTAGCTGGCTTGCCTGAACATCAGCTTCTTCAGACGCATCCGATTTCAGATCTTCGACGAGTCGGTCGAGATGGATGACGCCGAAGCCCTTGAAGCCGTCGAAACGACGCGCGCGGTCGAAGGACGGCAAGGCGCCCATCGTCACCGGAACATGGGCGCCAGCGTAGTTCAGTGGCCAGTTGACCTCGACGGGACTGAAAGTTTCGCGACCTGCCAGTGCGGCGGACAAAGCGCCGTCCGCATCGGCCTTGTAGGCGTCCAGGAGGGCCGTCGCGGGCGCGCCCTCAAAGCCAGCCACTTCGGCTCCGATGACATCCTTGAGAGCGTCGCCAATCTGGGTCAGACGTCCACTTGAATCAGTGCGCCAGAGAAATCTCAGGCGCGATGCGCCGGGATACTTTTGCGCGAGCGATTGCCGCAACTGATCGAGAGCGCTGACCTTAGTGAGGGTTTCGATCGGGGCTTCATCTGCGACGTGCGGCGCAATTGCAGCGTCTGCAGCATTCGTCGCCGGAACTTCGTCCCCATCATCGGACTCTGGCGGAGCGTCTGGGGATACAGCAGGCTCGATATTCTCATCCGCAAGCGTCGTAACTTTATCTTTCTCGTCGAACAGGGCGGCCCTGGGGGGGGCTTGCCCGACCGCCAGATGGTTCGCCCCCACGGCGAGCGCTGTCGCAGCTGCGATTGTGGCGATGGTCGGCGCATGTCCGCTGGACGTTGTTCCGGCTACATGCGTAGCTTCTTTCGGCGCGGTCGAAGTTTCGGGCCGATCTTGTTTGCTCTGCAGAGCATCTGGCGCTGCTGCTTCGACAATTTCGCTCACCAAAGTCGCGACGGGCGCAACCGGACGCACTCGCAATTTGGGACGCACGCCCATAGCGCCGGCGATGAACAGCGTCGGTGCAGATGTGCGACGGCACATGAAGGTGATCATCTGCGCATGGCCGTCGAGAAAGAAGCGAAGGCGTTCCAGACGCGCCGGCGCGCCGGGAAGAAGGCTGCCGTCCAATTCGCGCATACGGCGGAAGCCGTGATCGGAGGCCTCTGAAAAGAGCCCCGTCAGGACTACTAGATCATCGGCTGCGAAAAGCGAGAAGGCCGCCTCGTTCGCCCAGACAATTGCAAAAGGCGCTGAACTGGCCACAAGCACGGGCGCGCCGCCTGCGTCGAGCGCGGCGATCGAGGGTTCGGCGAGGCCCGCAGCGACGCCGGCAGGCAATGCTTGATCGTTGGGAATCGTGTTCATCCAGCCGGACTCATCCTATCGCACGAAATGACCCGCGCGGCATCGACGTAAAACTCCGGCCTCCTCGCCCTCTGCTCCGCCAAGCATCAGGCTTAATCAAACATTAATGTGGTGCGGGCCCCCGGTCCATTCCAGCCTCTGCGTCATCCCGATTGCTTGAAATTATGCTTAATTTGTGCGACGCACAATCATATTGCATTGCAGTAAATTCTACGCTATAGACTTTCCCAAGCGGGCGGCCACAGCCCCCGCCCCGGTCGCGAAGGGCCGGATTCAGTTTCAGGCCGTTCAGGAGACTCACATGACCAATCCGTACGAAATTCCCACCGAGATGCGCGATTTCGCTGACCGCAGCGTAGCCCAGGCCCGCAAGGCGTTCGAAGGCTTCATGGGCGCAGTCCACAAGGCCGCCGAAACCGTCGAAGGTTCCACGGGCGCGGTGTCCGCCTCTGCCAAGGATGCTTCCGCCAAGGCAGTTTCCTACGCCGAACAGAATGTGACGGCAGCTTTCGATCTCGCTTCAAAGATGGTCCACGCCAAGGATGTGCAGGAAGTTCTGAAGCTGCAGACCGAGTTCGTGCAAGCCCAGATGGCGGCCATTCAGACGCAGACCAAAGAGTTGGGCGTTGCGGTGCAGAAAGCCGCTGGCCTGACCAAGTAATTCATCCTGTCGCGAAAGGATTTCCCGATGGCAATCGCCCGTAAACCCGCAAAAGCAGCCCCGAAGTCAGCCACAAAGACGCCGGTCGTCTCCGAAGCCGTTGCGGCTGCGCCCGCCCCTGATGCGGCTGAAGTCGCTGTCCCGGCCAATCCCGTCGACATGCAGGAGATGATCCGCAAGTCCGCCGAAACCGGGATGGAACAGACCCGCGCAGCTTTCGAGCGTCTGAAGACCGTGAGCGAGGAAGCCAAGGATGCCCTTGGCTCCACCTGCACCGTAACGGCGAAGGGATTGTCGGAAATAGGCATGAAGACGCTCGAAGTGGTGAAGGCCTCCACGGACGCCCATTTCGATTTCTTCAAGTCGCTGATGGCGGTGAAGTCGCCGACAGAGGCCTTCGCGCTGCAGAACACGTTCCTGCGCGAGCAGTTCGCTGTTCTGAAAGGCCAGACCGAGGAATTGACGGCAGCGACCCAACGCATCGCCAAAGAGGCCGCCGAACCGCTGAAGGCCACCTTCGGCAAGGCCCTTAACCTCGCAGCGTAAGCGACTTCAACCGGAATAGGGCCGCCGGGACATTTCCGGCGGCATTTTTGTGCAATTGCGGCAGCTGCGCGCTTGCAATCGTGACACATAACTTTTAGGTTCCGACCGCTTCGTCGTGCCGCCATAGCTCAGTTGGTTAGAGCGCTAGATTGTGGATCTAGAGGTCCCCCGTTCGAGCCGGGGTGGTGGTACCATTCGCAGCGACGATCATCAGACAATTTAGGCGTGTGCCCGCGCCCTGCTGGCTTCCACTTGCATCGCCAGAGTTGCCAAACCGGCGAACGGTACAATTTCGATCAAGCTCAATCACCGTCGACAAAAGCACAGGGCGCGACCAGTTTGCTTACTTGCGCGGCGGCTCGGCTTTAGCTGGCGCGCCAAGGCCCAGAGCTTCGATGATTTTGAGGCCCGCAGCATTTTCAAGCAACAATTTGGCGTGCAGTTCTTGTCGAGCTTCCTCCGTCGCGCGCGACAGGCCCGCCTTGACCTGCTGCCGTGAAGGCTCGTTCATAAGCGGCCAAACGCCGACAAGATCGAGAACGAACGTTCGGCGCAGGTCGGGCGGCAACTGGTCCAGCATCCCGCTGGCCATGACGGCGCGCGCCGTCATGACCGTCTGTTGGTTTGGTCCTGTCATGGCGGAGAGCGCAAGCGCCCCCAGAACATCCTCGGGCGGAGCGCCAATAAAATTCTGCAAACTGGCCAGATAGAACCAGTCCACTGAACTGAGGGGGCTGATCGACAGCATTCCCTTCACCGTCTCGATTGCACTATCAGGATCAATTTGCGATGGCGGCGTCATACCCAGGCGATTTCGCCCCACGAAAGTCGCCGCCCCCAATTGATTGGAATACGCCTGAAAAACCTCGTCGACATTTTCCGACGTCGCATAGACTTCCGCGATCCCATAGGAGGCGGCTCGCCATCCCAGTGTGATGGTTGCGCCTGCGACGAGCATCAGTCCGACCGCCGTTGCAAACCGGACTTCTCGAACCTTAAACATAGCTACTCGCTGTAGTAATTTTTATAATACCGCGATCCATAATAGTGCGAATATGCGTACTTGCCGTATTTTTGCGCTTCCTGATCATTTACGTGATTCAGCACAATACCAGCAATTTTCTTGTGCCCTTGCAATTGCTCCACAGTCCGGGCGACCATTTCGCGAGATGTCGATCCCCAGTGAACGACGAAGACGATCTTGTCTGTGACGTGCGAAAGAATCAAAGGGTCAATGACCGGGCCAAGCGGCGGCGAATCCAGAATAATGTAGTCAAACCGCTCGCGAAGTCCGGACAACAGAGTCTTGAAACGCTCGGAAGCCAGAAGATCCGCCGCGTTCTGTGTTTTTCCTCCGGCGGGCAGGACATACAATTGAAAGTTCTTGTCGAACCGGATCACATCCTTCAACTCGGCAGTTCCGAGAAGATATTCGACGAGGCCGATTTCCTTTTCCAGACCGAATTGTTTTGATGTGGATGGATGGCGGAAGTCGCAGTCGACAATCAGCGTCTTGAGCGAGGATTGCGAAGCCGAAGTAGCGATAGACAACGCAATTGTAGATTTGCCTTCACCGGGAATTGTCGACGTCAGCTGCACGATTTTTGGTGGATTGTCGACGTCCGTCATGGCGACGCCGGAGCGCACCGCTCGGATCATTTCGCTATAGCGTGAGAGCGGCTTCACATATGGGTAGGACGACAAGGGAACGGCAGTTTCGCCAACCTTGAGATCCCGGGTGTTAACTTGGCTGATTGAAGACAGCACAGGCAGATTGAGCATGGTCTCAACCTGTTCGGTCGTGGTGAAGCCGACATTCAGGAACTCGATCAGGAAGCCTGCTCCAAAGCCCGCGATCAAACCAACAGCAATAGCCATCAAAAGGATCAGGTTTTTTCTTGGGGCGCTGGGCGAGCCCGGCTGCAATGCGGGGGTGATGATGCGTGCGTCGCGAGCTTCAAAAGAGGACTGCCCCTCTGTTATCTTGGCGCGCTGGAGAAAGTCCTCGAACAGGCTCTTGTTCACCGCAGCAGTGCGCTCAAGCTCACGAAGCGTCACAATTTTTGAGCTGTCGTTGTCGGTTTGCCCTGTGACTTCGCGCAGTGTCTTTTCGACAGCTTCCTGACGCGCCAAAGCCAGATTGTATTCATTGCGCACGTTAGCCGACAAACGGGTCATCTCTTCAGCAATGCCGCGCTGAACGTCGCGGAGTTCCGCGCGAACATTGACAACAAGCGGATGCCGTTCGCCATATCGAGCCACCAGGTCGGCGGCGCGGCTCGACACTGTCGATTCCTGCTGACGCAGGGCATTGATGGTCGGGGAGGCGATCGCCTCAGGCATGGAGCTCGTATTGCCACCTTTCGCCAGCAACTGGTTCAGCAGGTCGAAACGCGCCTTCTTTTCGGCTGTCTCGCCACGCGCCTGGACCAGCCTCGAATTCATCTGGGCAAGCTGTTCCTGATTCAAGGTCGCGTTGACGCCGGTCTGAACGAGATTGTTTTCAATCCGGAATTTGACGACAGCCTGTTCGGACTCCCGTAACTGGCCCCGCAGCTCCTCAAGTCGTTCACTCAACCAGGCCGATGCACGCTTCGAGGCGTCAAAACGCGCATCCAGCTTGTCGACCACATAGGCTTCCCCAATTATATTGGCGAGCCGCGCGGCCTTCTCGGGATCGACGGAATTGACGCTGATTGTGATGACATAGGCTTGACCAGCGCGGCTGACGGTCACGGCAGATTTCAAGCGCTCGACCGTTTGCGCCACCACAGATTCCGACTGCGTTGCGGACGAATCGAAATACGACCGAATAGCCGACACGATCGACCAGCTCGAACCGGTCGGCGCCATTGCGAATTCCGGATCGTTGACCAAATTCTGGCGCTCGACGACCCGCTGCAGAAGTACGGACGAGCGAATAACCGCCATTTGACTTTCCATCGCCTGGAGGTCCAGGACAGATTCAGTCATGATGGCGTCCTGACTGCCCGCAACTCTCTCCTTGCGGGGATCGAGAAGCACCTGCGCGCTCGCAGTATAAATCGGCGTCGTTCGCGAGAGATACAAGCCGGCAAAAATTATAAGCAGCACGGGAACAGCCGCGATTATCTTCCAACGGCGCCAGACGAAATTTACAAGATCCCGCACGCTGGCTGAAACATCGTCGTACGCAGCTACGCCCGGAGCGTCAGCATATCTGTCTGCCATTTCGATCCTTTGACTTTCCGCAAAAGATATTTTGAACTTAATCGGCCAGATTGTGGCGTGACGACTCAGCTTGAGCAAGCCCGCATCCGAGCAGCGCCATAAAAGTTAGAGTCACGGCCTGAATCTGCAAGCTGAAGTCCACAAATGCATGCGTTCCCACCAGAACAACCACAGCCGTCGCGACGCAACTCGGCGCTATGCTCTGCTGACGCTTCAAAGCACCCACGGCACACCGGTATCCCAACGCGCCAACGGATGCAATCAAAAGACAGGCTCCAGGCACGCCAAGCCCCTGGAAGAGCTCCAGGTACGTATTGTGCGCCTTATCCCAGGATCCGAGAATAGGCACTGAGCGGTCGCGATAGAGCGGAAACACATCTGGAAATGTACTGTAACCGAAGCCAAGCAACAGCTCGTCCTTGATCGACTGCAGAACGATCCAATAGGCGGACAGGCGGCTGGCGTCCCCGAAGCCTGTCGTCATGATACGACCGACCAATATGTCGCCAAAGAAAATGAAGGTCAGAACCAGGCCGACAGTCAGAAACAGAATTGCTTCCAGGATTTCTGTCTTCCGCTTCCTGCGCTGGAACATCAAAATGACCAGAACAAACAATCCCAGCGTCGTGCATAATATTCCGGCTCTGGACCCAGACAAAAGGAGCCCCGACAGACTCAGGAATGTGGCGGCAATGAAGAACCAGCCTCGTTGGGCCGTCGTCTCAAGCATGGTCACTATTCGCATTCGCAAACTGGCGCCCGCGTGGCCGGAGTGTTGATACAGGCGGAACAAGCAACTGCAACTCGCGACAAAGGTCATTCCAAAATACGTGGCGGCTGAATTGCGATTGACGAAGGTGCTGCGGACAAAAGGCAACATGTCCGGGACCTCGAACCAGAAAATCGAACCCGAAAAAAGCGCGTTAGTCACAAAACCGTACAGCGCATAGACGGCGCCAACGATTGCGATCCATTGCAGCAGAAAATGAGACCGCTTTTCGTTACGGCAAAGCTGAATAGAGAGCCAAAGCACGCTCCCGGCCGTGAGCAACCTTATAAACCCCAGCATCGTGAGGTCGCGGTTGACCGAAATGCTGCCGTGCAGGAGATCTCCTGTCGCCTCGGCTGCAGCACCCCAAATTGGATGGAGCATGAACGCCGGCAGGAAAGTGGCCATCTGAACCAGAATCCAGAGGCAAACGGCCACAAAGGCAGCCGCTGGATAAAGAAAACGCCGGATTCCTACCGGATGCCTCCTGCCGCTTAAAAGTATGGAAGCCTCATACGCAAGGAGGATCAAGCCGAAGTAAACCGCATTTATGCCCCAGGGAACAATGCGATTGCTTCCGAGCCAGGCAGGAACCCAGGCCAGTCCCGCCAAAAAGGCAATGAAAAGAATATTTTCCAAAGACTCGAAGGTCTGGGACGTTCCAGAGATCATACGCCCTTGAGGTCTAATTCTCTGAGTTGTAGGCGACGAGCTACCTCTATCCAGTGCGTCAACCATAACTAATCCTAAATCTGCCCGAACTGCGACTTAGAGGGAAGCCGGCGATTTGCCAAATCAATGTTTGGCTTGCTTTGGGCATTTTTCAAGCTGAGCGCCGTCGGGCTCCCAGGTCGCCCCACAAATATGTCGGCTGAAACGGCTGATCATCAGCGTAAAAGACAAAATTTGGCAGGAAACTCAATGTCCGGGCTCGTGATCACTTGGCGAATTCGGCATTTGGCTCGCTCGATCCACATAATGTCCAGACGTTCACGAAGCCGTCATTTGGAGGTCTGACCCAGCAGCCCACTGTGATGATCCGCAAGAGAAAGGGAGCCTGCGCCGTCGGTTCGGGAACGCTTTGCGCGGAAACCGGCATTACAGGTTGCGCCGAACGGACCTCAAACGGTCAAAATGCAAAATGTATTCCCGTTTCAGGTCTGCCCTCCTGCCGTCCGTGCAGCCCGCTCGTCTAGCGCGCGCCTGATCGCGTCCTCGTCGCGCGATTCGCCGCGAGCCAGGAACCTGATGGTCAGGAACGTCAGTTTCAGATCAACCCAGAGCGAGGCGTTCAGTACGTACCAATCATCCAGCGCCGATTTTTCTTCACTGGTGATCAATCGACCACCAACGACCTGAGCCCATCCGGTCAGACCCGGTGGAACCCGACTGCGCAATTCGTCATCCTCGGGATGGTCCACGTCCATCAACGGACGCGGGCCAATGAAAGACATCTGACCGTTCAGGATGTTCCACAATTGCGGCAACTCGTCCAGACGAGCCCGCCTCAGGAAATGCCCGCATCCGGAAATGCGTTTTTCGTCAGGAATACGATTTCCATCCCGATCGTATGGTGCGCTGAGGGTCCGGAATTTATAGACATAGAGCGGTCCGCCATTCTGGCCTATGCGCTGTTGCCAGAAAAAGACCGGAGTTCCGACATCGAACCAGGTTGCAATGCTGACAATTAAAAAGACCGGCAACAAGAGAATCAACAGAACAGCCGCAACGACAAAATCGAGCACTCGCTTCACACGCCAGTAGCCCGAGAGTGAAAACTCGCCCGTCTCGCCAGAATTGACCTGGCTAACCACAAAGCTCGGCTCTGCGGTTGGAATCTGCAGACCCAGCACATGTGGGAGATTCATCAAGATGATGCCAGAAGCTTCGCACAGTCGCGCCAGTTCCGGCTCATGCCGGCTGGACTCCTGCTCATCCATCAGCGCCACGACCAGCATGTCGATACGGACGCCGTGAACCGCATATTCGTCAATCAGTGCAGGCAACTGGCTGGAAGCTCCGGCAACGATTCTTCCGGCAAGAGAACGCCCCCAATAGGAAGGACGTTCGTCGATTATCGCGACAACCTTCTGGTTGCCCAGCGAAAACGTATCGAGAATACGGATGTAGAACCAGGCAAGCCGGTTGCATCCAAAGATGATCACGTTGCGCTCGACCGCCTTGCCGGCGCTGGTGGCAAAACGGCGCTCGCGACGCGAGTGGCGGTGGTGGGACCAAGCGCGCAGCAGGGTGTGCGTGATCGCCATGACAAAGAAATGCAACACCGGCAAAGAGCGGGGAATTGAATCAAGACGCCAGATTATGAAAGACGTGACGGCAGTCGCCGCAACCACAGCTGCAGAAGCCACAACAATTTGCTTGGCCTCAGACGGGGAAAAGTATCGGGTCACCGACCTGTTTGTCTGGAGAGTGATCGCCGCGACCGCCCACCAGAAGCAACTGATGGTCGTGTATGTAAGAACTATATCGAGTTTATCTTCCGAGAAGAAATTTGGATCCCTGATCCAAAAGGTCGCAAGCGGTGTCGCCAGACCAAGAACGAGGTCTTTCCAAGTGATCTTTGTGTAGCGTCGAATCGACGTGGGAGCGAAGTTCAAGCTCACAAAGTGCAACCTAGCTGAGAAATGACGCTACATATTCGGAGCGCCACCATAACCATCCAGTTCATATCCCCGACTCAGGCAGATTTGCAAGCTTCTACGGAGGATTAGCTGCAAGGAAGGGTAAAGGGCTCCGCCTAGGGGTTCACAGCACCACGAAGTCACTCGGTAGAATCGCCGGCATGTTGTCCAGCATCGCAAAAGTGACAGCTGTTCCGACTCCGTTTCCGTCTGCATCATACGCAAGACTGCCCGTCGACTGACTGTAAATCAACGCGTCTGCTGACACGGTCAAGGCCTGTCCTTCCAGGAAAAAATGATCTGCAAGCGTCTCTGCCGTCAGGGCTGTCCCGTAAATTGCGATCTTGTCGGTTCCAACCTTGAACACGTTGATGTGGTCGACCGCGTCCATATCGGCTACGCGATAAATATATGTATCAGCCCCGCTATATCCCCAAAGCATATCCGCGCCCGCGCCGCCTTCGAGCACGTTCGCGCCGTCATTGCCCAAAAGCATATTCACCAGTTCATTCCCGGTTAGGTTAACCGCGAAGGTCGTTGCCGATCCATAAGCCTCAAGGATCTCGATCTCTGCCCCAGCTGCGAGCGCGTAATTCACCGTTGTAAAGACCGTGTCGGTTCCGGCAGACGCCTGCTCCTCGACCACATCGCCCGCATCGTCGACGTAATAGGTGTCGTCGCCGCCAAGGCCGCGCAGCGTGTCCGCGCCTGCGCCGCCGTCCAGTTCGTTGCCGGCGCTGTTGCCGGTCAGAACGTTGGCCAGAGTATTGCCGGTTCCGTTGAGGGCGGCACTGCCCGCAAGCGTCAGGTTCTCGACATGGTCGCCCAGCGTATAGGTCAGCGAAGCAATGACAGTGTCGGTTCCGGCAGTCGCCTGCTCCTCGACCAC
>CANJWR010000043.1 GCA_947478455.1 Beijerinckiaceae bacterium
CGGCTGATAAACCAAGGCGCGGAAAGCCCGAGCGCCGCCTGAAAAAGATCCGTGTCACGCATGCATCAGAAAATACGCGGAGCCAGCGGAAACCAAAATATTCAACTTGTGGTTGAAACCTCTACCCACACGATTCAGCGAAGAGCCAGACTTTCGACGACGTTTTCACAAAGGAAATCGTTATCGGGTCTTCGGCGCCGGGCAGCGCAAAGGCACAGTAATCGGAACTCATGCGCGACGGCCTGCTAAAAGCCATGGCGCAATATGGCAATAACCCGCAACATGGTCAGGTTCCGTTCGCGCCTAAATCTTGCCTTCCCACAATTCGTAGAGGCTCGTCTTTACGCGCTTCGTCATCACTTCGACGACTGCGGTTCTGCCGCCCTCGACCGTGGCGATGGCGGACGCGAGCGTTTCCGCCAGATCTTCCGCACGCTCGACCAGATGGGCCTGCGCGCCAAGCGCAGTTGCAAGCGCACCGATATTCAGGCCCTGCCCGAAACGTATGCGCGCCAGATTGGGGCTGACGCCGCCATCGCGATCCGCAAAAGCACGATTATTTTTCACGATGATCAACACCGGCGTTTCACAACGGATCGAGGTTTCGATATCGAGCGCGGTTTCGTTAAAGGCTTCCTCACCCACAACAGCAATCACGAGCTTGTTCGGCTCTGCGCATTTGGCCCCGATGGACGCCCCGATGGTCCAGCCCATGGCGCTCTGAACGCCGAACCCCAAAAACGATCGGGCGGTCGTCGCCACATGATGTTGCGATGTGGAGCCCCGCACCGAGCCTGCATCATGCAGCAGGATCGTCTTTTTGCCCTGCGTTGCCTTGCCGATCTCGGCGGTGACGCGGAACGGATTGAGCGGCGATTCATTGGACTCAAGCAGCGGCGCACTCACCTGCGCCCAGCGCATCTTCAGCTTGCGCAGATCGGAAAGCCGCTCCGCCACAGGCGCGAGTCTCATCATGCCGAGCGACCGCGCGGCCTCGATCAACTGGCTAATGACGACTTTTGCATCGCCCTGAATGGCAATGTCGGCGATGTGATATTTGTTCAATTCGGTCGGATCGACGTCGATCTGGATATGCTTTGCGGCGACCGGCGGCGCCCGCCTGGTGGCATGGCGCTTGAAGCCGGCGCCGATGGTGACAATCACATCTGCGCCTTCCGCCGTGACTGTAGCAGGCAGCGAGCCGTAGGCGGCGCGTGCAAATCCGCCGATCCCGAGGGCCAGCGGATGATCTTCGGGGAATGCGCTCTTGCCGTTCAGGGTCGTGGCGACGGGCAGAGTTAGAAGTTCAGCCAGTTCAACGAGCTCCGGCGTGGCATCTGACGCCAGTATTCCGCCGCCCACATAAATGTACGGGTTTTGCGCGCCTGCAATCAGGCCCATGGCCTCGCGGATTGACGCAGGATCGCCACCGGCGCGCACGCGCGGCTTCGACGAGACAGGCACGTAATCGAAGTCGGGCACTTCCATCGACGACACATCGTAGGGCAATCCGATCACCACCGGGCCGCCGCGCCCGGTGCGAAGGTGCATGAAGGCGCGGCGGATGATTCCGGCAACCTGTGAAGGATCCTCGATCAACGCCACCCATTTGCTCACCGGCTTGAACAGTTCGATGAAGGGCAGTTCCTTGGTCTGGCCCGAGGGGATCTCATTCCGATCATTGTGCCCGGCGAAAAACAGCACTGGAATGGAATCGCCCATGCTGTTCACGAGGCCGCCCATGGCGTTGGCGGCCGCCGGGCCGGCATCGGTGAAGACAACTGCGGGCTGTCCGCTGGCGCGTGCAAAGCCGTCGCAAATATCGAAACCCACGCGCTCCTGACGCACATAGAAGACCTTCGCGCCGTCTTCCTCCGCGAAAGCATCCACCAGGTGGCCGATGGACTGGCCGGTTATGCCTGCCGCCATGCGCACGCCCTCAAGACGGAGCGCCTTGCTGATTGCCTGTGCAACTTTCATCGCGTTTTCCATCCCGTCTGGCGTGATACCGGCGCAAGGCGCATTGCATTGCGCGAGACCGCTTGTTCATGACACATGATATATACAATCGGGGAACGGAGACCTAGTGGGCCTGGAGCCTGCGGTTTCAGGACTGCGCTGCGAGAAAGCCATGGCCGAAATCATCAATTTGCGCCGCATCAAGAAAGCGAAGGCGCGTGTCGAAGCTGACGCGAAGGCGGCGCAGAACCGCGTCGACTTCGGGCGCACGAAGGCCGAGCGAAAGCTGACCGAAGCGCAAAGAGAACTCGGCGAGCGCCGTATCGATGGTCACAGGCGCGAGACGCCGCAGACCTCCGGCGACAATGAATGAGCCGCTGATTTCGCAGCCCATCCGGATCGTCAAACATTCGCTGGTGATCGCCGGCCATCGCACGTCGATCTCGCTCGAAGATATTTTCTGGAACGCCCTGAGAGACATGGCTGCGGCGCGAGAACAATCCATCGCCGGGCTGGTGGCTGACATCGACGAGGGACGCGGCGAGGCGAACCTGTCGTCCGCCATCCGGGTCTTCGTGTTCGAGGCGACAAGGCGCAGCGCAGCGCCTGCACCGAAGGATCAGTAGCGGCCCGCAGCGGCAGGATCGATTTCGCCCGGAACCAGCATGGAGGGCGGCGGCGCAATTGGCCGAACTGGCGTTTGCACTGCAGGCGTTTGCTGCAATGGAACTTGCGGCGCGCGCGGCTGGGCGGCCTCCTGCGCGCGGCGTTCGCGCTCAATTCGCAAGGCTTCAGCCGCATCGCGAATACGCTGCTCGCGTTCGAGGCGGGCCGTTTCGGCTGCCTGGCGCGCTGCCTCGGCGGCCTCGCGCGCCTTTTGTTCGCGCTCAAGACGTGCTGCCTCTATGGCGGCCTTGCGCTCTTCCTCGACACGACGTTTTTCGTCTTCAATGCGACGCTTCTCGGCTTCCGCCGCGAGACGCTTTTCTTCCTCGATACGGCGTTTCTCGGCTTCGGCCGCCAACCGCGCCTGCTCTGCCTCCCAGGCGGCGACTTCGCCTTCGCGCTGCTTGATGAATTGCAGTCCTTTCAGGCGGCGGTTGAAAAAGGCGCGTTCGCGGATATCGGATTCGAGCGCCTGAACACGCGCGGTCTCGCGCGCAATAGCGCGCGCCGACAGAACATTGCCCATGTTCGATACGTCGATGGTTCGCGTCGGATTGGCCAGCGGACCTTTCCAGAGAATCATCGCCTGCGGCGGCGCATCGTTCCAGTCTTTCGGCAGTTTTGTGCCCGTCAGAGTGAGCCGCTGATCCACCGAAAAATTGCGCAGGTCGATCGAGAAAGCCGTCTCGACCGGCGCGCCCGGCCTGGCTGCCAGCCGCAAGACGCCTGCCGCCATGTTGGCGTCAAAAGTGCGCACAGCAGGCGACAATGGAGCCTTGTCGAGTTCGAGGCCGAGATTGCTACGGATATTGGGTTCGGCGGCTGGAACCTGTTCCTTCTCGACCATCGCGACGACGCGGTCCACAGCATCCGGATCGGCGCGCGGAATACGAAAATCAGAAACAGTAACGCTGCCAGTTCCGGCAAGGCTACCAACAAGCGCTGCCTGTGTCTGGCCGGTGGCGGTGAAGTCCAATGCGCCGTCGAGAGTTGCAGTCGCGAAAGGTCGGTCGACGGAGACATCGGCGAATTTCAGGTTGCCCGACATTGCCGCCGTCGCGCCGTCGCGGCGTAGAACGACCTTGCCCGAGGCGTCGCCACCCGCAACACTCATCGACAGATCGGAAAGCGTGACGGAGCCCGGTGCGAGTCCTAAGGACGCACTGATCTTCGAGGCCGAAATTGCGTCGACGAGATCGAGCCTGCCGACAGCCAGTTTGATGGCGACTTCGGGCGGCGTCGCAAGCGAAAGCCCGAAGCGCTGATCCGACCAGAGCGCGCCCGTGCGGGGCGCTTGCGCCGGACCGAAGGCCAGCCCGGCGATGGATGAGAATGCCAGACGGTCGAACTGCAGCAGTCCACCAACAGCGAGACGGCTGGCGGACGCCCCGGGCGCGGTTTGCGGGGCGAGGGTGAGCGCGCCGACGACCTGTGACGTCCCGACCTGTCCGACGAGCCTGTCGAAACGAAGAGTTTCGGCCTTCCACGAAAATGAACTCGTGAGATCGAGAGGGATCGCGACGGCCGCCGGGTCCGGCGCACTGACGCCCAGTACCTGCAATAGGGTATTGGCGTTACGACCGCTCAGTTTCAGATCGCCGATGGTCTCCGCACCAGAGGCAAGGGAGGCGATGCGACCTGCATAGGTTATGTCAGTTCCGGCGAGGCTGGCGTCGAGTTTGGCATCAAGCCCCTTCGCCGGATCGCCATTGGCGCTGAAGTTGACGCGGCCACGGCCAACGCCGGTCAGCGCCACTGTCTCGAGCCCCAGTTGGCGCAGCAGAGAAGCCGCTTCCGGGGCTTCAAGAGTAGCCACAACCGCCAGCGCGCCGGGGCTGGCGGGATCCGGCTTTGCGGAACCGCGCATGGTCGTGCCGCGTGCAGTCGCGTCGAAGGTCAGTGTGCCGCGCCGCGCCGCCTCGTTCGCGCCGCCTGGCGCATCGAGCTTGAGGTTGAAACGGGCGGGCGACAGCGCCACGGCGCGCGCCGCCAGCATGTCGGCCAGACGGCCGGGGGCGACGCGTTTGACCAGATCGGCCAGATCCACGAGGCGCGTTGCGTCCAGCCGCGCATCGAGTTTTGTGCCGGCCGAGCCCGTCGCGCCGGTCGCGGTGAATTGTGCGCCGCCCAGATTGGCTATTGCGAAGTTGTCCAGGCGGAAGTCAGAGCCCGTCTTGGTGACCTTGCCGCTGATGCGCCCTGCGTCGATCATACCCTCGCCGATGCGCGCGAGCCGGACGGCGCGCGCTTCCAGCGAGATCGCCAGATCGATATCGGCTGCGGCTGCGGCGGGGCCCGTGAGTTCCGGCAAGCCATCGAGATCAAGGGCCGGCGATGTGAGGTCCGCGAACAGGCGGGCGCGATCATTCCCGACTGCAGTCGTGTAAGAAAGCGCGCCCGCATAGGTCGAGCGATCGGCCTTGATGGTCAGATTGCGGCCTGAAAATCCGGCGCGCGAAATATCCAGATCGCCGGCGATCTCGAACGAACGCAGCGGCAGAGCGCGCAACCTTCCTGCCAGTTCCGCCGAAATCGAACCAAGCCAGTCCTCGAAACGGGACATATCGCGGAACGCAGCGTCGACTTTGCCGGCGAATTTGGCCGCAACGCCGGTTTCCAGCAGGCCATCCAGCGCAACGTGAGAACGACCCGGCCCGCTGGCCTCCAAAGCAAAACCGACCGGCCTGCCGGCGCGCCAATCGAGCCGACCGGCAACTTCCGACAACGTATCGCCGCCTAGCGTGACGGCTGGCGACGACAGCCGGATATCGAGCGGGATCTGGATGCCGAGGTTGGTCGAATCGACCAGTCCGACGACTGCATCGCCGAACTTGCGCGGAGCATCGCCTCCCTCGCCGAACAGCCGGTCGATGTCGACCTGTCTGGCCTTGAGATCGAGTTTGATTTCAGGGCTGCCGCCATAGTCAACGCGTGCGACGCCCGAGGCGCTCAGGGCGCGATCCTCGGTTCCGGCGCGCAATTCCAGTGGCTGAATTTCGGCGGCTTCCGTATCGGCCGTCAAAGCACCCGTGGCGCGCCACGGGACACCCCGTATACTGGACGAGAGGATAACCGGACCGCCCAACGAAATCCGCCCGCCCCTGTCGGCGCCAAACAGAATGGCGCCGTCGAAATCCATACGCGGCGTGGAAACAGCTTCATCCACGATCAGCTTGAGACGCCAGCGCTCCGCCTCGCGCACGCCGGTGTTAAACCGGAAGGAGGTCGGCGCATCAGGCGCCCCGAAACGGCCTGAGCCCTTATAGGGTCCGATCAGGCTGGCGGCTTCAGCATCCAGTGCAAGGCTCGGCAGAGTGAACTGCCGGGCGCGGGCCGGATCGGAAATGGTCAGCAGGCCGTTGCTCACAATCAGCCGGTCGAGGACGAGCTTTTCAGCCGGAAGCGCCGTGATCGCCGGCAGAATGGGCGACCCATCGGCCGCCATGGTGAGGGTCAATTCTGGCGTCTCGACCATCATTTCAGTGAAACGCAATTCGCCGCGCATCAGCGGAGAAGCGGCCATTTCCATCCGCATGGAAGCGGCCTTCAGCGACGGATCGCCCGGACGGCTTCCGCTCAGCCGCACACGCTCGACAAAGAGGCGCGGCGACGGAAGCAGCGAGATTTCAATAGCGCCATCAACGTGAACTTCTGCGCCGGCCGTGTCGGACAGCTGCGCTTCGATCCATGCGCGATGCTGGGTCCAGTCGACAAAGTAGGGCCCGACGAGCGCGCTCGTCAGGATCAGGATCAGGATGGCCGCCAGTATGGTGAGTATTTCGCGCAAGAGATCGGCGTCGGCTCAAATCAACAATATGCGCCAGTGTAGCGCATTTTGCGGCAAAAGGGGGACGGAAGTTTTGGCAAGCAGCGCCACCGCAAGGCTTACTTTTCTTCCAGCAGGCCCTTCACGAAACGGTCGATCCCGTCCTCGCCGCGCGTGCGGCGCAGGCGTTCGGCGATAAGGATGGACTTAACCTCGCCCAGAGCGCGCTGAATGTCCTCATTGACGATAACGTAATCGTACATGGTCCAGCGCGCGATTTCGTGGCGGGCGTTGTCGAGGCGTTTGGAAATGACCTCCGGCGCATCCTCGGCGCGGCGTTCGAGACGGGCGCGCAATTCCTTCATGGATGGCGGCAGGATGAAAATCGTCACCACATCCTTGGCGGCGCGTTTCAGCACTTGCTGGGTGCCCTGATAATCGATGTCGAAAAGCATGTCGCGGCCCTGTGTGAGGACCTCCTCGACCGGGCTGCGGGGCGTTCCGTAAAAATTGCCGTGAACTTCGGCCCACTCGAGCAGATCGTCCTGGGCCCGCAGCCGCTCGAACTCCTGCCGCGACTTGAACAGATAATGGATGCCGTCCACTTCGCTGGTGCGGCGCGACCGCGTTGTGACCGAGATCGACAATGTGAGATCGAGCGCGGGATCGCGCAGCAGATCGCGCGTCAGCGTGGATTTGCCTGCGCCTGAGGGCGACGACAGGATCAGCATCAGGCCACGGCGGTGAATGGGTTGGGTTGCGTCGGCTGCCATGGCGATCACTCGATGTTCTGAACCTGCTCGCGGAATTGTTCGATTTCGACGCGCAAGTCCATCCCGATGGCGGTGAGCGCGGCGTCGTTCGATTTCGAACACAAGGTGTTGGCCTCGCGGCCGAATTCCTGCGCGAGAAAATCCAGACGCCGCCCGACGGGTTGTCCGGTGGCCAGAAGCTCGCGCGCCGACGCCACGTGGGTCTTGAGCCGGTCGAGTTCCTCGCGAACATCGGCCTTGGCTGCCATCAACAGCGCTTCCTGATGCAGTCGGGCTGGATCGAGCTGACGACCGGCTTCCGAAAGCGCCGCGACGGACTGGGCCAGACGGGCCATTACGGCCTCGGGCTTGCGGCCTGGATTGTCCTCGGCGGCCTGTGTTAGGCGCGCAACGGCATCAATCCGGGTGGAAAGAATTTGATGGAGCGCCGCGCCTTCCGTCGCGCGTGCGGCGACTAACATGTCGATGGCGGCGTCGAGGCCAGCCAGCGCAGCCTTACCGGCTGCGGTCAGAAGTTCTTCGGTCTCGGGCGCATCGACGATCTCGACAATGCCCCTGACCGCCAGCAATCCGTCGAGCGTGGCCGGGCCAATCAAGGCGTCGCGCGGGGTTGCGGCGAGCGCTGACGAGAGGGCGCGCAACGCGTCGTGGTTGATGCGAACTTCCGGGGCCGTCGCCTCGCGCTGCATGGACAGCGTCGCGTAGCAGGTTCCCCGCGAGATGCGCGCCGCGATGCGCGGGCGGGCCTCGGGCTCGAGAAAATCCATGCCGGGCGGCAGGCGCAGCCGAAGATCCAGCCCCTTGGCGTTGACGGCCTTGATCTCCCAGACCCACCGATATGGGGGAAGCGCGCCCGCAGTGCGGGCGAATCCGGTCATGCTCTTGAGGGTCATGGGGCTCTTGAAGGCCGGAGGGAGCAGAATCAACGCCCGCGCACTCTAGGCCGCCGGACTGGCTCGTTCAACGCGGCGCGCGGCTCAAGCTTGGAACCGTCTTGGCGCTATTGAGGTCCCACGTGCGATTCTTGAGTGGATCGAGCGGCGTCCCCTCGGAAGCATCGGTGATACGGTGAGCGGCGGCGCCTGACGGCTGAACGGCCGCATAGGCCGAAACGGCGCGCATTTCGGGCTCGGGCGGCAATCTGTCGTCGCCGGCGGTGGCGCCGTAAAGCGCGGCCTTGGCCCTCTGCTCGGCGCGGCGGTTTGCGGCGACAGGCACAATCGTCGTGTCGATGGCAGGATCGTCGGTCGTATCAACCGGCCCGTCGAGGGCCACCCGGGGGGCGACGCCGGCCAGTGTGAAACCCAATTCCTCAACGCCCGGTCCAAGCGAGAAATTGGCGAGACCGGACGGCGACTTCGTCGGCGTCTTTGGCGTCTCCGTCTGGGCGACAGCCGCATGCTTGACGGTCGGCAGTTTTTTCAGGTCGCTGAAAGTCATCAGGTCAGGAATGTCTGTCAGAGCCAGCACGGGCGCCCTTTCGAGCTGCGCCACATTGGCAGCGCCGGTCGCAGCCACAAACGGATCGAGCTGCGGGTTCTTTGACGCAAAATTGCGGTGGAGATCGCCGAACATCGGATCCGGTTCCAGCAATTCGCCGCGAATGTTACGGGCGGGTGGGGCTGCGGTCGGCTGCGCCGGAATATCGTTCGCCGGCACGCGGTCCACATCGGCGGCAGCCGGATTTGCGGCGCGTTCCTTCTGTTCCTTTTCGACCTGGCGCCAACGAGCGACATTCTTCAAATGCTGGTCGTAGGTCTCGGCGAAGACGTGTCCGCCGGTGCCGTCCGCTACGAAAAAGATTTCCTTGGTGCGCGAAGGATTGGCGACAGCTTCCAGCGCGGCTCGGCCCGGATTTGCGATGGGTCCCGGCGGAAGGCCCTCGATAACATAGGTATTGTAAGCGGTCGGCTTGTCGAGTTCGCTCCGCAGGATCCCTCGTCCGAGCGTCCCCTTGCCACCCACCAGGCCGTATACGATCGTCGGATCGGACTGCAGGCGCATGCGCTTGCCGAGGCGGTTCAGATAGACGCCGGCGATGCGTGAGCGCTCGTCAGCCTTGCCGGTTTCCTTCTCGACGATGGACGCCAGTGTGATCAGTTCGTACTTCGATTTGAGCGGCAGATCGGCGGCGCGGCGGTTCCAGATCTGGTCGACGATGCGGGTCTGATCGTCCTGCATCTTGCGGATCAACTCGCTGCGCGACATGCCGCGCGCGACCCGGTACGTCTCGGGAAGCAAAACGCCCTCGCGGGGAATTTCGCGCACTTCACCAGCCAGAAAGTCACTCTGCAGCAGACGCTGCATGATCTGCTCACTCGTCAGACCTTCCGGCACGGTGACCGAATGCAAAATCTGACGGCCGGACACCAGCGTATCCATAACCTCGCGCATGCTGGCTTGCTGCTTGAAAGCATATTCGCCGAAACGGACGCTGCTCCACTTGCCTTCGGACCAAAGGGCAAACTTGAAGAACAGCGGGCTCTCGATCACGCGTTCCTTTTCAAGCAGATCAATAATGTCCAGGACCTCCGTGCGAGGCGCAATGTAGACGACCTTCTCGGCCGGCAACGGGCCTTTTGCGGTCATCTCGTGCTGGGCCATGACGAAAAGGCCGGCGCAGGCAAGCAAGGCCACGAGCAGAAACGACAGAAAGCCGCTGAAGGCCGACAGAGTCGGGTTGCGCTTGCTGGGCGGCGGACCGGCGGGCGGCGGGGGTGGCGCGGCCTCGGGCTGCAAGGCCTCGTTCGGGCTTTTGACCACGCGGCGACGACCGAAAAAGCGCGCAGACCCGCGCTCCGCGGGAGCCTCGGCCGTTTGCAGTTCAGGCGCTGCTGTGCCTGCCATTCAGTCTATCCGCCACTGTTGTCGGGAATGCGATCCGAGTAGCCCGGATGCGAACACTAAGGTAGCCGTGAATGTGGCGAAATGGCGAACTCTATGAAAACTTCGTAAATCCCCAGAAATTTTCACAGGTTTTCAGGCCGCTCGCCGGAAAATCAGCGAGGCGTTCGTGCCGCCGAATCCAAACGAATTGGATAGAACGACATCGATCTTGCGCTGCCGCGCCTTGTGCGGGACGAGGTCCATCGCAGTCTCGACGGAAGGATTGTCGAGATTGAGCGTCGGCGGCGCGATCTGGTCCCGCATGGCGAGAACAGAGAAAATCGCCTCGACAGCCCCTGCAGCGCCGAGCAGATGGCCGATGGAGGATTTGGTCGACGACATGGAGACAGTCGCGGCGGAGTTTCCGACGATGCGCTGGACGGCGTTGAGCTCGATCTCGTCTCCGAGCGGGGTCGAAGTGCCGTGGGCGTTCACGTAGTCAATGTCGCTGGCGGAAATACCGGCGCGCTTGAGCGCCATGGTCATGCAACGGAATGCGCCGTCGCCATCCTCGGCAGGCGCCGTAATATGGTGGGCGTCGCCCGACATGCCGTAGCCGATCAGTTCGGCATAGATGCGTGCGCCGCGCGCCTGCGCGTGTTCGAGCGATTCAAGCACAACGCAACCGGCTCCCTCGCCCATCACGAAGCCTTCGCGATCCTTGTCGTAGGGACGCGAGCCCTGCTGCGGCCGGTCGTTGAAGGAGGTCGCCAGAGCGCGGCAGGCCGCGAATCCCGCTAGGCCAAGCCGCGTGACGGCAGATTCAGCACCGCCGGCAACCATGACTTCCGCATCGCCCAGCGCAATCATACGACCCGCGTCGCCAATGGCGTGCGCACCCGTAGAACAGGCGGTGACAACGGAATGGTTTGGGCCCTTGAGGCCATGCTGGATCGATACATAGCCGGAAGCCAGATTGATCAGCCGACCGGGAATGAAAAACGGTGAAATACGGCGAGGGCCGCGCTCTTTCAGCAAAAGAGCCGCTTCGGAAATGCCGTTCAGGCCGCCGATGCCGGAGCCGATCAGGACGCCGGAATTGACCTGCTCTTCTTTTGTCTTGGGAGCCCAGTTGGCGTCAGCCAAAGCTTGCGTGGCGGCCGCAACAGCAAAAAGGATGAAATCATCGACCTTGCGCTGTTCTTTGGGTTCCATCCACTGATCGGGATTGAATGTCCCATTGCTGCCGTCGCCGCGAGGAACCTGACAGGCAATCTGACAGGCGAGATCGGAAACATCAAAGCTGTCGACTTTGCGGGCTGCACTTTTGCTATCCAGCAACCGTGACCATGTCGTCTCGACCCCGCACGCAAGCGGTGAAACCATACCGAGACCAGTGACGACAACTCTCCGCACGCCCACCTCCTTGATGGCGACCCACACTCTCCTGACACACAGAGGGCCGGATAAACCGGCCCTCGGAATGCTTGTCGGCCGCGATCGATCGACTAACTGACCGCGAGTTTCAGAATCAGGCCGTGGCGGCCTTTTCCAGGAACTTGATGGCGTCGCCGACGGTCACAATCGTCTCAGCGGCGTCATCGGGAATTTCCACGCCGAAGGCTTCCTCGAAAGCCATCACGAGCTCCACGGTGTCGAGGGAGTCGGCGCCGAGGTCGTCGATGAAATTGGCACCTTCGACGACCTTTTCGGCGTCAACGCCGAGGTGGTCGATAACAATCTTCTTAACGCGCTCGGCGACATCGCTCATCTTAACGTCCTCGTCCTCTTTGTTCCTGCCGGGTTCCGTCCGCCTGATGGCCCCTCGTTAACTCCGACAGATTGCTGCGGGTGGTAACATACTTCAATCGCAAAGGCCAACCCGACTGGCCTTCCGAAGCCCGTAAGATGCGGCTTTCCACACCCACGAAAGTCTCAGATCATGGCCATTCCGCCATTCACATGCAGGGTTTGGCCGGTCACATAGCCGGCCTCGCGACTCGCAAGATAGACGACGCCCGAGGCCACATCAGCCCCCGCGCCCAGCCGGGCCGAAGGAATCGTGGTCAGGATCGCCTCCTTCTGCTTGTCGTTCAGGGCGTCGGTCATCGGGCTCTCGATAAAGCCCGGAGCCAGACAGTTGACGGTGATGTTGCGGCTGGCGACTTCCGCCGCGAGCGACTTCGACATGCCGATGAGGCCGGCCTTGGAGGCGGCATAATTGCCCTGCCCGGGATTTCCGGTGACGCCGACGATCGATGTGATGGAGATGATTCGTCCAAAGCGGCGCTTCATCATGCCGCGCAGCACCGCGCGCGACAGACGGAACGCAGAGGTCAGATTGACCGCCAGCACCTGGTCCCAGTCGTCGTCCTTCATGCGCATGAAGAGACCGTCCTTGGTGATCCCGGCATTGTTGACCAAAATGTCGACCTGCCCCATCGCGGCCTCGGCGGCCGGGACCAGCGCCTCGACAGCGGCCTTGTCGGAGAGATTGCAGGGCAGGATATGGGTGCGGTCGCCCAGTTCGGCCGCGACCTTTTCCAGCGCCTCGACGCGAGTGCCGGACAGTGCGATCGTGGCGCCCTGATGGTGAAGCGCTTTGGCGATGGCTCCACCGAGGCCGCCGGTCGCGCCCGTCACCAGTGCGGTCATTCCATTGAGATCAAACATCTTTTGTCCCGCTCTTCAGATTCTGATTCAACTTGATGCGCCTGAGGATTTGATTCAACCTGCGTTCGCGCGGGACTTGAAGGCCTCGACGTCCGCAGGCGTCCCGATGGATGCGCCGGAGGCGGTCGCCACGATCCTTTTTACGAGTCCTGACAAGACCTTGCCGGATCCCAGTTCATAAAATGAATCAACGCCCTGCTCGCCCATATAAGTCATGCACTCGCGCCAGCGCACGGTGCCGGTGACCTGTTCGACGAGGCGGCGGCGAATTTCGTCCGGATCGGAAATGGCGGTCGCCAGAACATTGGCGACGACCGGAACTTTCGGGGCATGGATCGTCACCGTCGCGAGCGCTTCCGCCATGGCGTCGGCGGCAGGCTGCATGAGCGCGCAATGGAAAGGCGCCGAGACCGGCAGCAGGATGGCGCGCTTGACGCCCTTGCTCTTGGCGATCTCCATGGCCTTTTCGACGGCGGCTTTGGTGCCCGAGGCCACCACCTGACCGCCGCCATTGTCGTTGGCGATCTGGCAGACCGAACCGGGAATTGCGGCGGCGGCTTCCGCCGTCACCTCGACGCCGGCCTCATATTCCATACCCAGAAGGGCCGCCATGGCGCCCTGCCCGACCGGAACAGCCTTCTGCATGGCGTCGCCGCGCAGGCGTAGGAGCCGGGCCGTATCCTGAAGCGAAAAGGCCCCGGCGGCGGCGAGCGCCGAATATTCGCCGAGCGAATGGCCGGCCACGTAGCGCGCCTCGCGCGCGAGATCGAAGCCGGCTTCGGCTTCCAGAACCCGCAGGACCGCCAGACTGACCGCCATCAGGGCCGGCTGGGCATTGGCCGTAAGGGTGAGGTCCGATTCGGGCCCCTCGAACATCAGGCCCGACAGATTCTGCCCGAGCGCCGCATCGACTTCGGCGAAAACATTGCGGGCTGCGGCGAAATTATCCGCCAGCGCCTTGCCCATTCCGACTGCCTGAGACCCCTGACCGGGAAAAACCAGCGCCAAAACCATTCGAGACCCCTGTTCGACTCCGGTGCGACTCGCACCGGGAGGCCCTTGAGTCAAGTTGGGCGGCCGAGCCCGATCAGCGATAGACCAGCACCGGCACCTTCGAATGGGTGAGGACTTTCTGGGTCTCCGAGCCGACCAGAACGGCCTGTATGCCGCTGCGGCCATGGGACGCCATGGCGATTAGGTCGCAGCCCCGCTCCAATGCTGTCGCGATGATGGCCTCCCACGGATGCTCATGCTCCACATGGACAAGTTCACATTCGACGCCTGCCGATCGGGCGGCCTCTGCGACGGCGGCAAGCACCTTCTCGGAATGGGCATGGGCGTGAAGCTGCTGGAGCTCGATGGCGGCTGCAACATTGCTGACGCCCTGGCGGTAGGCCTCCATGATCTTGTAGGGTGCCTCGACGGTCACGGCTGTCACGCGCGCGCCGAGCGTTCGGGCCAGAGCCAGCGTATCCGCCACAACCTTGTCAGACAGGGGGGAGCCGTCGGTCGCAATCAATATGGACTTGAACATCTGCGCCTCCTGAGGAGTAAAGTCCTGGCAATCTGCGCCCGAAGCGGGCCGGGCGAATTGCGCAGTGTCAAAACCTCCGTTGAAGAGACGCATTTTAGGGGGCTTCGATGCCCCGCGCCCCCACATTGCGCCAGATCAAGGCCGGGTTCGTACAAATTCCAATTCTGCGCTTCTGTCGCCAGTTCTGGCCGGTCGTGGAGAAACGTCGTGGACGCGAATACTGAGGAAAAGCCTCTCGATGTGGAAGCTCTGGAGCCGGCGATCAGCGCCTGCGTGCGCAATTTCTACGTGAGGGGCAACGCCGATCCTCTGCTGGGGCCGATCTTCAAGGACTGGATCCACGACTGGGACGAGCATTATTCCCATATGGACGCCTTCTGGTCGCGCATTCTGCTCAACACGACCCGCTACAAGCGCAATCCTTTCATTCCTCATCATCCACTGAAACTGAAGGACGAGCATTTCGACCGCTGGCGCGACCTTTTTCAGGAAGCCGTGCGGGAGACCCTGCCCCAGCCGATTCAGGACCGAGCCATCGCGGCCTCGGGCCAGATGGCGCATTGCTGGCGCTACCAGATGATGCCGGCCGAAGAAGAATCGGAAACCCAGCCGACCCACAAGAGCTAGGCGGCTTGGGCGTTTCGTTAGGCGCCGCGGACGATTTCGGTCGTTCCGCGTCGCTTTTTGCGAAAATCCGGCATCCATTTTTCCGGGCGATGTTCTAGAACTCCCACGTCAGGAGTCCGGACATGAGCTTCGAACGATCGCAAATCGCCGCCGATGCGGGCCGCCTTCTCGCCGAGGTGCGGCGCGCGGCCCCTCTGGTGCAGAACATCACCAATTTCGTCTCGATGGATGTGGCGGCCAATGTGCTGCTGGCCATAGGGGCCTCGCCGGCCATGGTGCATGCGCCGGAGGAAACGCCGGAGTTCATCCGTTTTGCGCGGGCGCTGGTGATCAACATCGGCACCCTGTCGAAACAATGGGTGGACAGCATGGAAGTGGCGACGACCGCCGCCCATACGCACGGCAAGCCCTGGGTGCTGGACCCGGTCGGCGCAGGCGCAACAAAGTTCCGCGACGAGGCGGTGGCGAAACTGCTGAGGCATCGCCCATCGGTCATTCGCGGCAATGCGTCCGAGATTATGGCGGTGGCGCGGGTCGCGGGCCTGACGCAGGCCGCCGCGAAACCGAAAGGCGTCGACAGTTCCAACACGACCAGCGAGGCCGAAGAACTCGCGATGTTACTGGCGCGCCATTGCCTCTGCACGGTCGCGGCGACCGGCGCTGTGGACTTTATTACGGACGGCGCGCGGATTGTTCGCCTCGCCAATGGTTCGCCCCTGATGGCGCGCGTGACGGCGCTGGGCTGTTCCCTCTCCGCAGTCGTGGGGGCTTTCGTCGGCGTCTCGCCGGATGCATTTTCCGGCACAGTCGCGGCTATTGCGGCCTATGGGGTCGCAGGCGAAATGGCGGCCGAACATGCTTCCCGCCCCGGCAGTTTCCGCACGGCTTTCATCGACGCGCTCGACGCTGTGAGCGAAGCCGATCTCCATGCACGTCTGAAGGTGGTCTGAATGTCGTTCGATCCTGCAATCTGGCGCCTGTGCCTTGTGACCGACCGTCCCCTGTCTCGCGGGCGTTCGCTGACCGACATCGTGGCCGCAGCCGTTCAGGGCGGCGTCACGATGGTGCAATTGCGCGAAAAGGACTCAGAAACGCGAGAGTTTCTGGAGCATGCACATGCGCTGAAGGCTTTGCTGAAGCCGCTCGGCGTTCCGCTGATCATCAACGACCGCGTCGATATTGCTCTCGCGGTCGACGCCGAAGGCGTCCACGTGGGCCAGACAGATATGCCGGTCGAAATCGTCCGATCGCTGATCGGGCCGGGCAAGATCATTGGCCTGTCGATCACCAACGCGACCCAGATTGTGCGGCCTGATGCGCAAGCGGTGGACTATCTGGGCATCGGCCCGCTTTATGCGCAGACCACGAAGGGCAACGCGTCGACGCCGCTGGGTGTCGAAGGATTTCGCACGCTCCGCGCCATGAGCCAAAAGCCGGTGATGGCCATCGGGGGCCTGAAGCCCGACAATTCAGCCGGCGTTCTGTCGGCTGGCGCAGATGGTCTGGCGGTGGTGTCGGGGATCGTGTCTGCGGAAGATCCAAAGGCTGCGGCGCAGGCATTCATGAATTTGTTTTAAAGAGCCTTTCGCACTCAGTCGGCTTTTCCGAGCGGAAGTTTCAGGTCGTTCCACAACGACTTACCTGCCCGTTTTTTTGGGCCACCCACGCAATCCACGCATAGCGGAAATCTGATTTCCGCTATCACTCCCTCGCCATGACAGGAGTAGAAGCCTCGTCCGCCGCAGTTATTGCGGTGCACAACGGAGGCCTTCATGGCCATGAATGAAACAGCGACCGCCCCGACGCCGGGGACGGAGTGCTCTTCTTCGATTTCCGGCGAACATCCCCACACAAGCTTCTGGACACTCACAATCGGCTCGATCGGCGTCGTCTATGGCGACATCGGCACGAGCCCTCTTTATGCGCTCAAGGAGTCGATTGTCGCAGCCTCGGCTGGCAAGCCAGCCACAACGCCGATCATTCTGGGTGTTTTGTCGCTCATCATCTGGGCTTTAGTGATCGTCGTCACCGTAAAGTACGTCCTTCTACTGCTGCGCGCCGACAACAATGGCGAAGGCGGCACACTGACCCTGATGGCGCTCGCCCAAAAGGCCATCGGTAAACAGACCACTCTTGTTGTCACGCTGGGTATGATCGGCGCTGCGTTGTTCTATGGCGACGCCATGCTGACGCCGGCCATTTCGGTCCTGTCGGCCATCGAGGGCGTCAAACTCATTACGCCTGCTCTGGATCCCTATGTGGTTCCGGTGACGCTGGCGATCATCATCTGCCTGTTTGCTGCACAAAGCCGAGGAACCGCCAAAGTCGGCGCGCTGTTCGGGCCGGTCACGCTGGTCTGGTTCGTTGTTCTGGCCTTGCTGGGCCTGATCAACATAGCAAAGGCGCCGGAGGTTCTGGCATCGGTCAATCCGCTGTACGGAGCAGAATTCCTGCTCGATCACGGCATGATCGGCTTTGCGGTGCTGGGCGCTGTGTTTCTTGCCGTCACCGGCGCAGAGGCGCTCTATGCCGACCTCGGGCATTTCGGGCGAAAGCCCATCCAGACCGCCTGGCTGTTTCTGGTGTTCCCGGCTCTGGTGATCAACTATCTCGGTCAAGGCGCGCTGCTGATCTCGACGCCCGACGCCATTGAAAATCCATTTTACCTGATGGCTCCCGAATGGGCTCTGGCCCCGATGATCCTGCTGGCGGCAGCCGCGACGATCATTGCCAGTCAGGCCGTCATCACGGGCGCCTATTCGCTGACCCGGCAGGCGATCCAGCTCGGCCTCCTGCCCCGCATGGCGATCCGGCATACGTCGGAGGCGCAATCCGGGCAGATCTATATTCCGCGCATCAACATGCTCATTCTTGTGGGCGTGATCGCTCTTGTGCTGGTCTTCCGCTCGTCGAGCGCTCTTGCGGCTGCTTACGGCATCGCCGTCAGCGGCACGATGGTCGTCACAGCCATCATGGCCTTCGTGGTAATGCGCAAATTGTGGAAATGGAATCTGTTCGCTGCGACGCTCGTGATTGCGCCGCTGCTGATCATCGACCTGATTTTCCTCGCTTCCAATTCGATGAAAATCCACGAGGGCGGCTATATTCCGCTGGCGATCGGATTCGCGGTGATGATCGTGATGATCACATGGCGACGCGGCAGTGCGATCCTGTTCGAGAAAACACGCAGGACCGAGGTGCCGCTGTCGACCCTGATCGAAAGCCTCGCCCGCAAGGATCGTCCGCGGATCGACGGGACTGCGATCTTCCTAACCGGCGATCCGCAATATGCCCCGACCGCCCTGCTGCATTCGCTAAAGCACTACAAGGCACTGCATCAGCGCAACGTCATCCTCAGCGTGAATACCTTGAATGTGCCGCGCGTGCCGGCGGGCCAGCAGATCACGGTCGAGCCAATCGGCGAAGGCTTCATTGCCGTTCGGATCGACTACGGCTTTTACGACACTCCGCAGGTGGCGCGCGCGTTGGCGACCTGTCGCAAACTGCCGTGGAAGTTCGACATCATGTCGACTTCGTTCTTCCTGTCACGACGGTTGCTGAAGATTGGCGAGCGGCCTTCCATGCCGCGCTGGCAGGACAGGCTCTTCATTCTGCTCAGTTCCACATCTGAACGAGCAGTGGAATTCTTCCACATTCCGACCGATCGCTCGGTGGAACTGGGAACCCAGATTTCCATCTGAATAGATGGCGGTGCGCGCAGGCGCACCGCCACTCGAGCTTTATTTGTTGATCGTATTGATATAGGCGACGATGTCGTCGACGCGTTTTACGATGGTCGGAAACTGCGGCATTGTCGGATGCTTGCTGTGCAGTCGGGCGTCGAGCGAGGGGATATCGATCACCTTGATCGACATGAAGCTAGGCCCAATCTCCGGACCTTCGGTCACATTCGGCTCATTGGGGCCGACCACGTGACATTGCTGGCACCATTGATGCGCCAGAGCCTTTCCGACCACAGGATCTGCCCCAGGCGCCTGCGCGAGTGCGCCGGATACGCCCGCGAACATCCCGACCACAACGGCAGATGTGCGGGCGAGTGTGAGAACGTATCGATCCATGATCATTTCCCCCAAAGTGAGTTGGCAGCTCAATTGCCGCCATGATGGCATTCAAAACCGGAGCCCGACTCCTGTCCTTGACGTGCGTCAATAGGGGTTTCCAATAGTTGTCGAGCTTCCAAGCGCGGGCGCAGGAAATCCTTCAGCCACGGGGAGTTCTGCCTCTTCAGCGCCATTTCTTTACTGATTTGCGGCGGCCGCAACGTTGCAAGCCCATTTCACCACGTTCAGAAACGCGTGCGTCGCCGGGCAAATGCCGGGCGGTCGAGCAGCTAACCGAACAGGCTGACGCCAAACAGCAAGACGCTTGATACAAATCCCGCATAGGGAATCCACTCCGGACATAAGAAAATGCCTGGAGGCGGCGCAGACTCCGATCGTCGGATTTTAATCAGCGAAAGATTCACGACTGCAAAAATGGCCAGCGTGCAAACCGATGTCAGATCGGCAAGCCCCGCCAGCGGAACGGCCAGCGACAGTCCCAGTATGAGCGCTATGCCGGCGAGCGTGGCCGCAATGGGAGCTTTTGTCCTGACGTTCACCCTGCCGAAAAAGCGCGGCAGGACGCCTGCTTCTGACAACCCGAATAGCACCCGGGCTATCATGACCATATGAACCACGATCCCGTTAAGCGTCGCCACAATGGCGATGGCGCTCATGGTCACAAGCGGCAAACCAGTCAGACGTTCAAATACCAGCGCCAGCGGCGCAGGCGATTGCGCAAGTTCCTGTGGTGGAACCGCCGTGACGGCGATCCAGACCACGAACGCGTACAGAAACGCCGTGATGCCGAGCGTCAGAAACAGAGCTCGTGGCAATGTCCGGCGCGGATCTTTCATCTCTTCGGAAATATTCACCAGATGTTCGAAGCCGATGAAGGCGAAGACCGCCACCAGAGTCGTTCCGGCAATTCCTGACCAAGCTTCGCCGGAAAGGCCCGGCCAGACCTCTGGCAGGCGTGTAACCACTTCGGGGCCAGCAAAGACGCCTGCCAGAATGATGAGCGCAAGACCGCCCACCTCCACAAGCGTCATCACTCCTGCAAGAGAAATGGACTTGGCGGTCGACAGGCACGCAATCGCCCCCATGGCGAGCACGACGCCCGCGATAATGAGTTTGGGCGGCAGGTCGAGAAAAACCGACACATAGCCGGCGCTGCCGACGCTGATCGTGGCCCCCGAAATCGTCGCGGTCGCCACTACCAGCAGACCAATGGCGAGCGCCAGACTGTCGCGCCCGAAGGCGGCCTTTACATAGGCGGCTTCCGACGCCGCGACAGGCATGCGTGTGCCGAGTTCTGCAAACGTTGCCGCACTGAAAGACAACATGGCGGCGGCAATCAGGAAGGCCAGCGGGGCGCTCATACCGCTACGGCCTGCAGCTAGCCCGACGAGAACGTAAATGCCAGCCCCGATGGTGACGCCCAGCCCGTACAGCACAGCGTGGGTGAGCGTGAGCGAGCGGGCGAGACGATCGGGCGCGTCGCGGCTGCGCGAAACTTCAGACATCGGCAGCGTACTCCATAACCATGTCGACACTGGCGCAATTCCGGATGCCGCGCCAGCCTCGCCGCAAAGCCTTCACATGCCGGAATCTACGCAGCCCGCTCAGAATTTCCCCGGAGCAGCCTTCTTGTCAGGCGTATCCTTTTGCAGCCGCAACGCCTTCATGAAGAGGCCATTGCCGTAATAGGTCGTCGAATTGTAGAGCAACTCGACGATTTCCTGCGGCGAGAAATGCTTCTCAACCTGCGCGTAAGTTGCGTCCGAGACTTCGCCTCTGTTGTTCATCATCTCTTCGGTCATCGCCAGAACGGCGAGCTGCTTCTCGTCGTAGAGATGCCGGTTGTCGAACCAGTTCGGCAGATTGTCGGCCTGTTCCTGCGTCGCGCCGGCCATCACCAGCAAAGGCAGATGGTGGTTCACCTCGTAGTCGCAGCCGACGATCTGCGCCGTTCGGCAGATGGCGAGTTCGCGATAGATGCGGGCAACATCGCAGTCGTTGCGCAATGCGTGGGTGAGCGGGCGCTTGGCTTTCGACATGCGCGGCGCGTGTGCGTTGGTCATGTGCAGATTGAGAATATGCCCGCCGCGGCTCAGTGTTTCCTCAAACAGCTTTTCGACAATGGGATCGAGCGGCAGCTTCAGCGGCGGCAGGCGCGAGACCTTTTGGGTGAAATCGATGTCCGACAGCTTGCTTTCACTCATATTCTCTCTCCCTGCCCGTTCGGGCTCTGATTTGATGTCCGGCTCATAACAACAAAACGCCCGGCCTGAAAGCAACAGGCCGGGCGTCGAATGCGGCTTGGATTACTTGACGTAATATTTCAGCATGTCGTCGAGCTGTGCCTTGGTGAGCGGCGCAGGAATGAACTTCATCGCGACCGCATCCGCCATTGCGTCGTCGAGGCCCGAAACGCGATTGAGTTCGAGATTTTTCTTCGGGAAGAACTCGTCGCGCATGCCGGTGGCGAGTTCGAGCGGAATGTTCGTCCACTTCGCCCAGATCTCAAGCGCCTTCGGGTCGCTGTACATGAAATCCAGCGTTTCCTTGTATGCGGTTATGAACTTTGCAAGCAGCGCGCTCTTCTCGGTGATGAACTGCAGATTGCTGATATTCATGCGGACGGTCTGGTTCTGGAAGGCCGGCACTTCGCTTTCGCGCATCAGAATGCGAATGCGGCCGTTCTTGATCTCGTCGAGACCGAACGGGGCCGACGACCAGCCGATGTCGACCTGACCGGACATGGTCTGGGTGAAGGACGACGGCGGGCTGCCAACGGCGGTCGGCTTCATCTCGACGCCGAAATGTTTGTTGAAGGCCAGCACCGCAATGTGGGTGGACGAGCCGGTGGTCGAATAGGAAATCGTCTTTCCGGCTGCGTCCTTCACGGTCTTGATCGGCGAATTGGCCGGCACATACCAGAAGAGATCGTCCGCGCCCGTGGTCGAGTTCGAGATCGGCCGGATCGGCGCGCCTTTCGAGAAGGCTGTCATAAGGCCTGTGGTGCCGACCGCGACGCCGATATTGGCGCTGCCCGAAATCACCGCCTGCTGGGTCTCGCCGCCGCCTTGCGTGTAGACGATTTCCAGATTGATGCCGTGCTTCTTGAAGATGCCCGCCTGCTGGCCGATTTCGGCGGGCGACGTATCCCAGTTGCCGCGCTGGCCGACGGCCATCTTGATGGTCTCTTGCGCGAAGGCGGGCGACGCAACGGCGCCGAGTACGGCCAGAACAGCCAGTGTTTTGAACTTCATGTTTCCACCCTCCCATAGGCGCGCTTTTTGGCGGCTGACGAATCCTAGCCTGTTCGGCCGCGATCCCCAATGCTGAATTTAGTCGAACGGGCGGAGCCGCGCGGACTTAGAAATGGCTGAATGAGCCGCGCGTAAAGCGGCGCTGCGCACCATCGGCGCCGATAAAGCCCGCCTCCGACCCGTCCTGAACACGGCCAATGCGGGTCACCGCTACGCCCGATTCTGCAGCTGCAGATTCAAATGCCAAGGCGGATTCAGGCGGCACGGTGCAGAGGACTTCGTAATCGTCGCCGCCAGTGAAGACGGTATCCGCAATTTCAGAGCGCAGCGCAATGGACCGCCTCGCAGCATGCGACAGCGGGACATTGGCAAGCTCGACGCGGGCTCCGACGCCGGAGACTTTCAGCATTTTCGTAAGATCGCCCACCAGTCCATCGGACACATCCATCGATCCGTTGGCGTGATCGCGGACGGCGCAGGCCAGCGCAGTGCGCGGCTGCGGCAGCAGGTAGCGGCTGGCCAGAAATTCCCGGTCGTCCGCCGAAAGGGACTGCGCCCAGTCTGGCGACAACCGCGCCGCCAGCCCGATGGCGGAATCGCCGATTGATCCCGACACATAGATCAGATCGCCCGGCCGCGCCCCGGTGCGCTGGGTCATCCGGCCAGTCGGCACGCTGCCCAGTGCGGTGATGCTGACCATCAGGGGACCGGGCGTGCGCACCGTATCGCCACCAAGCAACTGGCAACCGTAATACGCAGCGTCCTCACCAAGCCCGCGTGCGAATTCGCGCAGCCATTCGGCGGGCGTGCCGTCCGGCAGCGCGATGGCGAGCAGGAAGCCCAAAGGGTCCGCGCCCTTGGCGGCGAGATCGGAGAGATTTACCCGCAGCGCCTTACGGGCGATCAGATCGGGCGGATCCTCTGGGAAGAAATGAACGGAGGCGACCAGCGCATCCTTGGTGACGACCAGATCGCGACCGGCAGGCGGCGTCAGAAGGGCCGCGTCGTCGCGCAGGCCCAGTCCTCCCGGCCCCGCGATCGGTGCGAACAGGCTGGCGATCAGATCGTCTTCCGAAGGCAGTCCTGTCATAGCTCGTCCCTGTCAGTCGAACTCCCCGACGCGGAGCTCGCGGGCGAGGCGGTCGAGCACGGCATTGATCATGCCGACTTCCTCGCGTTCCAGAAAGGCGGCGGCGATGTCGACATATTCCTTCACGACCACGCGGGCCGGAACGTCCTTGCGTTTGATAAGCTCATAGACGCCACTTCGCAGCACGGCGCGCATGATGGCCTCGACGCGGCGAAGCGGCCAGCCGTCCTGCAGCGCCTTGTCGGTCATCTGGTCGATCTCGACCTGACGTCCCAGCACACCCTTCAGAATGTCGCGGAACAGATCGACTTCGGCGTCATAATATTGCTCGCCCTCAATCTCGCGGCCCATCCAGTGGGCTTCGAATTCGGCGAGAATCTCGTTGAGACCCTTGCTGGCGATTTCCATCTGGTAAAGGGCCTGCACAGCGTTCAGGCGCGCGGCAGAACGGTTTTCCTTCGCCATCAGCGGGCCTGCTTGCGCTGTTTGAGATGATAGAGCGCCAGCGCGGCGCGCGCTGCGTCGCCGGCCTTGTCGTATTGTTTGGGGTCAGCGCGGACGATGGCCTGCTCCATATCCTCTGTTGTCAGAATGCCGTTGCCGAGCGCCAGGCGATGATTGACCGCAAGGTCCATCAGGGCGCGGGCGCTTTCATTGGAAACGATCTCGAAGTGATAGGTTTCGCCGCGAATGATGCAGCCGAGCGCCACGACGCCAGCATAATCGGTCTGGTCGAAGGCGATGCGGATGGCGGTGGGGATTTCCAGCGCGCCCGGCACGGTGATCACGTCGACCTTTGCGCCAGCGGCTTCCAGCGCGGCGCGTGCGCCGGCGAGCTGCATGTCGCCGATGTCGTCGTAAAAGCGCGCCTCCACGATCAGGAAGCGGGCGCCGTCGACCGGAACGGGCACGGCGGGTTGTCTATGCGGCTCAGCCATGGGTGGTCCGAATTTTTCGCGGATTGCGCATCCGCCGGGAGGCCTGTTCAATAGAGCAAGGTTTCGGGATTTCGAAGCGAAATCGCCCGACAGAGGATGTCCATGAGCCAGAAGCCTATTGCCATCGAAGCCCAATCGGCCACGCCGCGGCCGAAGTCCAACTATCCCGAGCCTTTTGCGAGCCGCGTGGCCGGACGACAGAAGCGACCGCTGGGGGATGTGTTCGGACTGGCAAATTTCGGCGTCAACTTGACCCGTATGGCGCCGGGGGCCGAATCCGCCCTGCTCCACCGGCACAGCAGACAGGACGAATTCGTCTACATCCTGGAAGGCGAACCGACGCTGGTGACCGATCAGGGCGAGGCGCAGCTTCGGCCCGGCATGTGCGCGGGCTTTCCGGCAGGCGGGCTGGCCCATATGCTGGTCAACCGCAGCAGCGCGGATGTGGTCTATCTCGAAATCGGCGACCGTACGAAGGGCGACGACGCCGAATATCCCAACAACGACATCAAGGCCGTGATGGGCGACGATGGCAAATGGGCCTTCACCCACAAGGACGGCACGCCCTATTGATCATACCGCGCGATGCAGCGCCCCTTGATGATTTCGTGTAAGACGCCAGATGAAGGACGCGGATCGGACTCGATCCCCAATACGGCAGGAATTCGACGATGACCGACAAGACATTCCCGGTGACCCGAACCGACGCCGAATGGCGCAAGATGCTGACGCCTGAGCAATTTCGCATCATGCGCGACCACGGTACCGAACGACCGGGCAGCTGCGCGCTTCTCGCCGAAAAGCGCCCCGGCCGGTTTACCTGCGTGGGTTGCGATACGCCGCTTTTCGAGGCGCGCGGTAAATTCGAGAGCGGCACCGGCTGGCCGAGCTTCAACGATCCAATTCCGGATTCGGTGGAGACCACAACGGACCGCTCGCACGGCATGGTCCGCACGGAAGTCCATTGCGCCACCTGCGGGAGCCACCTGGGCCACGTTTTCGACGACGGCCCAGCGCCCACCTATCTGCGCTATTGCATCAATGGCGTGGCGATGAATTTCAAGGCTGATTGAAAGCGCCTTCCGGTCACGCGGATTTCAGGCCGTCACGCGCGCCGGATCGAGCTTGCCGGCGAAGGCCAGCGCCATCAACACTGCCGCCACATGCAAGGAATGCCCGAGCAATCCGTCTTTCAGGCCTCGCGTGACTTCATCAATCGGAAGGGTCAGGACTTCCAGCCCCTCCTCGCCCTCGTCGAGATCGCGATTGCCGTTGCAGACTGCATCGAGCGCAAGAAAAACATGAACCTTGTTGGTTTGGGACGCGGGGCTCGGGTAAAGGCTGGTGATCGCCATCCATTTTGACGATGTGTAGCCGGTTTCCTCTTCGAGTTCGCGCCGCGCGCCCAGTTCGAAATCGGCGTCGGTGGCGTCCACCACGCCGCCGGGAACTTCCAGAACAATTTCGCCGACGCCGTGGCGGTACTGACGGACCAGCACGATACGGTCGTCCGTCGTCAGCGCCACGACATGAACCCAGTCGGGGTAGCGCACCACATAATAGGGGCTGATTTCAGCGCCGCCGGGCGTGATGCAACGGTCGGCACGCAATTCGATCCAGCGGTCCTTCACCAGAACATCGGACTGGATTGTGCGCCACTTACTGCTCATCTGGCCTCGACAAGCCGCGCCGCGTAACGCGCCATCATGTCGACCTCAATGTTGAGCCTGTCGCCCGCCTGACGCTCGCCCCACGTGGTGACTTCCAGCGTGTGCGGAATGAGCAGAATCGAGAAATCGTCGCCATCGACGGTGTTGATGGTGAGCGATGTTCCGTCAAGACAGACAGAGCCTTTCTGGGCGATGAATTTCGCAATCGCGTGCGGGGCGCGAATGTCGAAACGCGCCATGCCGTCGAAGGACGTGCGTTTCAGGATTTCGGCGACGCCGTCCACATGCCCGAGCACCAGATGCCCGCCGAGTTCGTCGCCGATCTTCAGCGAGCGTTCGAGATTGATGCGGCGACCCACATTCCATTCGCCTACTGTAGTGAGCGCCAGCGTTTCGGCGGCGGCGTCCACATCAAACCATGTGCGGTTGCCGTCGCGGCCGATGGCCACCACCGTCAGGCAGCAGCCCGCGTGCGCGACGGATGCGCCAAGCGCAATCGATTCGGCTTCGTAGTTGCACCGGACACGCAGACGCTTCAGTTCGCCGCGCTGTTCGACCGAAACGATCTCGCCGATGTCGCTGACCAGCCCCGTGAACATCAGGAACGCCTTTCGAATATCCGCAAACGGTCCACGCCCAGTGTGGTTTCGCTCAAAACCTGGAAGCGGTTCTCGTCCTTCAACGCGGCGCGCGTGTCGACGTCCAGCGCCTCGACGCCCGCATAGCCGAGCGGCTTTGGGCTTGTGAACAGCGCGACTTCATCGGCCAAACCAAGCGCCACAAGTTCGCGTGCCACAGTCGGCCCGCCCTCGCTGAAGACGCGGGTGACGCCGCGTTTCGCCAGTACGCGCAATGCTTCGAGCAAATCCACATGACCTGCGGCGTTGAGCGGCACGCGCACGATTTCAATGCCGAGCGATTCGAGAAGGATCTGCCGCTCGGCAGGCGCTGCAAGCCCGGCGATGACCAGCGTGCGCCGGTCGCGCGCCGTGGCGGCGATGCGCGAACGCTTGCGCAGTCGCAGGTTCGTGTCGAGCACGACGCGCAGTGGACGATAATGTTCAAGCCCCTGCGCGCGCACGGTGAGCAGTGGATCGTCAGCAAGCGCCGTGCCGATGCCAACCATGATGGCGTCGTGGTGCGCCCGCATAGCCTGCACTTCGTTGTTGGCCGCGAGGCCTGTGATCATCAGGCGCTGATCGTGCGTTCCGCCGGCTGCGAAACCATCGGCGGTTTGGGCAAGTTTCAGCGTCACCATCGGGCGACCTTCGGAGATGCGCAGGATATGCCCGAGATTGGCGCGGCGCGCCTCTTTCGCCAGCACGCCCACGCGGACGTCAAGTCCCGCCTCGCGCATATGGCGATGGCCTCTACCGGAGACGCGCGTGTCGGGATCGTCGAGCGCAGAAACCACGCGCACAATTCCAGCCTTCACGATGGCGTCCGCGCAAGGCGGCGTCACGCCGTGATGACTGCAAGGTTCGAGGCTCACATACATGGTGGCC
>CANJWR010000044.1 GCA_947478455.1 Beijerinckiaceae bacterium
GCCCCTGACCCAGCGCCTGCGAGACCGTGAAATTACCGAATGCGACATCGCGCCCGTGTTCGCCACCCGCCCGCACGCAAAGCATCTGGTGGCTGGCCATCAGGAACAGATGACCGACGCCGATGAGCATGGAATAGACCAGCATGTGGTAGGGCGTGCCGGGCGCGAAATAGAAGGCCAGCGCGGGCCCGCCGACCAGAACTGAGCCGATCCATGCTGCGCGCGCGTCGTTGCCGCGATCAATATAACGGCCCACTTGCAAGGCAAGAAACACTGGCAACAGCGCGAAAGCGCCCGAAATCACCCCGAGCCAGATGACCGGCAATTCAAGCTCGAGAATCCGGTAGGTGGTGCTCAGCCGCAGCAGCGCGACCACGAATTGCACTACGAAGGTGTGACAAAGCAATGCTGTCAGAAGCTGATAATTGATGCCATGCGACGACGGCTTTTCGGCTCCCGGCTGCTTCGGCATTGAGTCTGGCGTCTCCCGGACGCCTGAGTGCGTCGCATATCCCCTCATAATCCCACTCGGGCGGACTGCAAACACTTGCGCCAAGCGTGACGGCAGGCGTGGCAAGTTTTTCCGAACCGTGTAGAACGGCCTCTCAGCCTGAAATCAAGAACCGCCGGAGACGCCGATGACCGAAACCCCCAAATCCCCGGAGCCCGTCCGCGATCTGCGCGAGTGGCTGAAGCGGGTCGAGGCGATCGGCGAATTTTTGCAGGTGGACAAGCCTGTTGATCGCGACGAGGAAATGAGCGCGATCTCCTATCTGGTGGCCAAGCAGAAGCCTTCGCCCGCGGTGATGTTCACCAACATTCGCGGGTTCGAGAACAGCCCCTACGGGGCGCGGTCGCTCTGGAACCCCTATGGGCCAAGCGTGCGGCGCATCGCCATCAGCCTCGAGGAGCATCCCGACACCCCCACGGTCGAGTTGATCCGGCGCACCAAGGAAAAGATGAAGAAGCGGACGCCGCCGCGCGAAGTCACGCGCGCCGAGGCGCCAATCTTCGAGAACACCCTCACGGGCGACGATATCGATCTCGACAAGCTGCCGATTCCCCGTCATTGGCCGCTCGACGGCGGACGTTACGCCGGTACTGCTGACGCCGTCATCACGCGCGACCCGGATTCCGGCTACCTCAACGTCGGCACCTACCGGATGATGTTGCAGGGCAAGCGCCAGACCGGCCTTTTCCTGTCTCCCGGCAAGGATGCGCGCCTGCACATCACGCGCTCCTGGCAAATGGGCAAGCCGGTCCATGTGGCGGCCGCATGGGGCATGGATCCGCTGCTGATGCTCGTTGGTTCGCAATCTTTTCCGAAGAATGTTTCCGAATACGAATACGCCGGCGGCATCAAGGGCGAGCCGGTCGCGGTCGTGAAGGCGCTGCACAGCGATCTTCTGATTCCCGCCAATGCGGAGTTGGTGGTCGAGGGCGTCATCAATCCGGATTCGATGAAGGCAGAAGGACCGTTCGGCGAGTTCACCGGCTATTACGGCAAGCCCGAAGCGCTTTGCCCGCTGGTCGACATTACGGCTGTACATTTCCGCACGAAGCCTATCCTCACCAACGCCCTGATGGCCGACTATCCGTCCTGCGAGCAGAGCGGATTTTTCTCGATCCTGCGCGGCGCGAAAATCTGGGACGATCTCGACAAACTGGGCGTTCCGGGCATTGCGGGCGTCTATTCCCACCCCGCAGCAGCTGGCGGGTTCGGCATGACGGTGATCAGCCTCGAACAGAAATACGCCGGCCATGCGGCGCAGGTGCTGGCGCTTGCGGCGCAGGTGCCGGGCGGCGCCTATTACACCAAGTGGATCATCGCCGTTGATGAAGACGTCGATCCCACCGACATGGATCAGGTGATCTGGGCCATGGGCAGCCGCTGCAATCCGGTCGAGGGGATCGATATTCTGCGCAACACTTGGAGTACGCCGCTCGATCCGTCACAAAACCCACCCGAGATTCGTCCCTATGGGTCGAAGGCTCTGATCAACGCCTGCAAGCAGCATCGTTATCTGCCGGTGTTTTCGAAACGCACGACCCTGCGCAAGACGATCTACAATCAGGTCGCCGACCGCTGGAGCGAACTCGGCCTGCCGGGCGTGGCACCGAATGTGCGAGCATTCGAGTCTGATGCGCCGCAGGGCGCGACCTATCACGACGAGAGCGGCCCGAAGTCCGGGAACTCGATGGGCTGACGACGCAAGACGAAACGGGATCACCAGAACAGAACGAGGCGAGGCAAAATGGCGGCGAACAAAACAGACGACGGCTGGTTGGCGTTTCGTTATCCCGATGTACGCCTGTTCTACTTCTCCCGCCTGTCCTCCACCCTTGCATCCGCGATGCAGAACGTCGCGGTCGGATGGTTCGTGTACGAACTGACGCGCGATCCCTTTGCGCTGGGCCTGACGGGCCTGTTCACCTTCCTGCCCATGCTGGTGTTCTGCCTGATCACCGGACAAGTGGCGGACAATTACGACCGCCGCCTCGTGGTGTCGATCTCGACGGCGCTGGCGGCTTTCGTGTCGGCCGGCCTGCTCGTCTACAGCCTCGCCGGCCATACGACGGTGTGGCCGATCTATATCCTGATGGCGCTGGTTGGAACGTCGCGCGCCTTCGGCAATCCGGCCTACAAGGCCTTGCTTCCGACGCTCGTGCCGCGCGAGCATTTCGGCAATACGGTCGCATGGAACTCCTCGTTCGAACAATTCGCCAATACGGCGGGGCCGGCCATCGGGGGCCTGCTCTACATGCTTGGACCCAATGTGGTGTTCGGGCTCGCGATGGTGCTCTACGCGGCTTCGGCAATCGCCACGTTCCTGATCCGCACGCGGCCCGAACCGGTGAAGCGCGAAAAGGTGACCTGGCAGACGATGAGCGCAGGTCTGCGCTACATTTATTCGCAGAAGACTATTTTCGGCGCGATCTCGCTCGATATGTGCGCGGTCCTGCTCGGCGGCGTCACGGCGTTGCTGCCGATTTTCTCGGATGCACTTGGTGCGGGCGCATGGGGCACGGGCTTCCTGCGCAGCGCTCAGTCGATCGGGGCCTTCACCATGGCCTATGTGCTGGCGCATCATCCGGTGAAGCGCCGGTCCGGACGCAAGCTCGTCTGGTCCGTTGGTGCGTTCGGCCTGTCGATTCTGGTGTTCGGGCTATCGAACAGCATCATTCTTTCGGTCCTGGCGCTTTTTGCTGCGGGCGCGGCCGACCAGATCAGCGTCTACATTCGCCATACGATTGTGCAGACCGACACGCCCGACAGCATGCGCGGGCGTGTGTCTGCGGTGAATGTGATTTTCGTGGGCGCTTCGGGCTCGCTGGGCGAATTCGAATCCGGCACGCTAGCTGCGCTGGTTGGGGCGGTTCCGGCTGTGGCGATCGGTGGCGTCGGGGCCATGCTCTGTGCAGCGCTATGGGCTGTAATCTTCCCTACCATGCGGGAACGCGACGAACTGGTGCCGAAGGAAGATCCTGCGGCGGCCAAGTAAGGTGCGTAGACGTAACGCCTTGCGCCAGGGGGCAAACCCGACTTAACTACTCACAATTCGTCCGCTCCAGAACCGGTTTGCGCGAAACGCATGATCACCCAGCGCTCCCGATACGCCCTGAAGGCCCTGATCCGGCTGGCCCGCTCCGGCAGGAATGAATCGGTGCGCACGCGCGAGATCGCCGAAACGGAAGGAATTCCGCAGGCCTTCCTCGAACAGATCATGCTGGACCTCAAACGCGCCCGGCTGGTGTCCAGCAAACGGGGCCGCGAAGGCGGCTATGTGCTGGCGATGGATCCCCACCAGATGACGCTGGCGACCATCCTGCGCCAGATCGACGGGCCGGTGGCGCCGTTGCAGTGCCTTTCGAAAACCGCTTACCAGCGTTGCGAGGATTGCATCGACGAGGGCGCTTGTGCGCTACGGCATATTTTCGCCGAAACCCATGAGGCCACTCTCTCGGTTCTGGAAAAGCGCACGATGGCCGACGCCATTGCGCTGGCCGATTTCCATTCCAGCGAAAAGGGCGCTTTTGGCGCTGATGTGTTCGCTGGCGCGTTTATCTGACCCGTAACAAGTCCGATCCGGGTCTCGTTGTGCAATTCAACCACTCGCAAATTGTGTTATGATGGCGGTCAAAGCCCGGCCGCAGGCTCGCAAGAGCCCGGAAAAGGGGCCAAAACGTTCCTTCAGGGACGATGAACAAGCCGGGACGGTGGGGGCGCAGGAGTTGGCTCATACGAACAGCATGCAGGGAGCGGGTGCGCGCCCTCTCCGGATCAGCATTGGTGCGTGGCGCGTCGTCGTCGGACTGCTGCTGATCGCTATCTGGACCATCGTGGCGTATTATTTCGGCGACAATTTCATTCCCAGCCCGATCGAGACCGCCAGAGCCGCCGTGCGGATTACCGCCGATGGAGCGATCCCGTCCGCTCTGGGCAGCACGCTGATTGTTTTTCTCGCCGGCTACATTCTGTCGATTATTGTTGCGATCCCGCTCGGCCTCTTCATGGGCGGGTTCCGGATTTTCGGCGCGGCGCTTGAGCCCTACATGGATGCGCTAAGCGCCATGCCGCGTGTGTCGTTCATCCCATTGATCATCATTTTTCTAGGGCTCGGCTACGAGGCCAAGATCTGCGTCGTGTTCCTCGGCGCCATGATGCCGATCCTGATCAACACCTACACGGGCGTGCTGAACAGCGACGCAGATCTGATCGAAATGGCGCGCGCATCGGGCGCAAGCGAAATGCAGATATTTCGCATGATCATGTTGCCCGGCGCGCTTCCCTACATCATCGCCGGCATGCGGGTTGGCGCCGGTCTGGCGCTGATCAACACGGTCGTGGCGGAACTTTACACTGCCGTGCAGGGGCTCGGGGGCTTGTTGTCGGTCTACGGAAATACATTCCGCATGGCGCCCTACTTCGTGGTGGTGATCCTGCTGGCGATCATCGGTCTGGCGACCATGAGGACGCTCAAGGCGCTGGAGCGGCGGATGACGCGCGGCTATGCGCGAGGTCGTGTTTGAGGGCGTCGGCGCGTGGGACTTGTCAGCCGGGCCGGATGCGCCCACAATTGCTATTTGGTTGCGTAAAATCGGACGTGGGCCAGCATCGCTCCTGTCAGGCGGGGTGCTTCGGCAAAGCAACGCAAGATTAGAGGGAGGAGACAAATGCAGATGTCAGGACTTCGTTTCGGACGGCGCGCGGCAGGTCTCGGACTTGCGGTTTTGGCCTCGCTAGCAGGCGTAGCGCCCTCGGCGGCCGCTCCATTCCGGATCATCATCACCGAGACCGAGACACCGCTGGTGCCGAATTCGGTCATCGATCTCGCGTCCAGGCTTGGCTATTACAAACGCAATGGCGTCGATGTGGAGCTGGTGCGTGTGCCGGCGACGCCGTCGGCTGTGGCGGCACTGCGCTCCGGTCAGGGCGACATGGCCAATATCGCGCTCGACAGCGCCTTGCAACTCGTCGCCCGCAACCAGATGAAACTGAAGGGCGTCACATCGCCCGACAAGGCGTTGCCGTTCATCATCGCTTCGAGCAAGCAATTCACCGACATCAAGCAACTCGTCGGGAAGACCTTCGGCGTGTCGCGCATCGGCAGCGTTGACTTTCTGGTCAGCCGCACGGTGTTCGCCAAGCTCGGCGTCGAGCCCGACAGTGTGAAATACGTAGTCATCGGCCAGCCGCCGGTGCGGGCGCAGGCGCTCGTCGGCAATCGCGTCGATGCGACGGTGTTCTCCATCGGCGTCTGGCTCAGCCTGAACGACCGTTCGAACATCAACATGCTGGTCGACCAGAAGGCCTATAACGACGCTGCTCCTTTCGTGACCAAGCTCAACGTGGTCACCGATGTTGTCGCGAAGGATCGTGCGAAGGAAGTCGAAGGCATCGTCAAAGCCACCATCGAGGCGTCGCGCGATTTCGCCACCAACCCAAAGGCATGGGTTGAGGCCATGGTTGCAGCCCGTCCTGACGTGAAGCGGGATGATCTCGAAACGCTGGCCGAGCGCTACAAGGACAACTGGTCGGTGAACGGCGGCATCAACATGGCCGCCCTGAAGTACACCACGGACACGATCTACACCGACGCCGAATGGAACGGCGTCCGCAAGGTCGAGCCGGCCGAGTGGATTGACACGGGCTTTGCCGACAAGGCGCTCGCTGCGCTGGGAGTTTCGTCGCTCACCGACCCCACAGGACGCTGAGCCCCTCGCTGATGAACACTCATGTGCCGCAAGCCGAAGCTGCATCCCTGACGTCCGCGGCCATATCCATCCGGAATGTTTCGAAGTCGTTCCGGCGGGCTGAAAGCAGCCCGCCTGTTCACGCCCTCAAGAATGTTTCCCTCGATATTGCGCCGAATTCCTTCGTCAGTCTGGTTGGCCCCTCGGGTTGCGGAAAGACCACGCTATTGCGGCTTCTCAACGGGCTGATCGAGCCCGACGAGGGCGAAATCCTTGTCGACGGCAAACCGCCCATGCGCGGCCCGCATATGGGGTTGGTGTTTCAGTCGATCCGCCTGATGCCGTGGCGAACAATCCGGGCCAACGTCTATTTCCCGCTCGAATTGCAGAATGCGCCCCTGAAGGACTGCATCGAGCGCGCCGATCACTATCTGGCCATGATGGGAATTGCGAAGTTCGGGGACGCCTATCCGCACGAATTGTCCGGCGGCATGCAGCAGCGCGCAGCGCTGGCGCGCGCGCTGATCTCCCAGCCGGCCTTCCTGCTGATGGACGAACCTTTTGCGGCGCTCGACGCCCAGACGCGCGAGTTCATGCAGATCGAGGTGATGAAAATACGCCAGAATCTGCAGGGCGTGGTGGTGTTCGTCACCCATAGCGTCGACGAGGCCATCCTGCTTTCGGACCGGATCGTCATGATGAGCCCGCGTCCGGGCCAGATTGCCGAGACTCTGTCGGTCGATCTGCCGCATCCGCGCTGGGACTACGATGTGCGTGCGAACAAGGATTTCGTCGAATTGCGACGTCATCTCTGGGAAGGCATCAAGGCCATGGTGGTCAATGATCCCGAGTCCGAATTCTACCAGCGCGACCGGGTTATGCGCAGCACGACCCCGGCCGGCGGCTGAATTTCGGCATTCCAGAATTCAATAAGCACATGAAATTATTGGAATAATTAAATCCGATAAATCAGATCAAGATTTGCTCTTGCAATTTCCTACTATTTAGGTTGGAATTAATGGGTATCCAACGGAGCCCGCTATGTCTGACTGGTCCCGCCTCTATCTGAATCGGCTGATCGCCCTCGTGGCTTTCGCGTTCTGTTTCTTTATCGCGGTCTTCGCGCGGGCGGATACGACGCTGTTCAATGTCTCGTATGATCCGACGCGCGAAGTCTGCAAGGCGATCAATGAGCAATTCGCCACCGAATGGAAGAAGCGGACAGGCGAGACAATTTCCATCAAAGCCTCCCCCGGCAACACGGGCGGAAGTTGCGCTTGAGTCGGGCGCCCATCTTGTCGATGTGGATGTTTCGACCGATACGGTTTTGAAGCCCGGCGACCGGATCGGGTTGAAGATCGAACGCTTTCGGGTCTTTGTCGCCGATGGTCCGGTCTGGACTGGCCGGCGCGCCGCTAGACCCGTCGCTGCGGGTTGACCCAGGCCAGAACGAGATTCATCAACACAAATGATGCGCAGAGCATGAATCCGCATTGAAACGCTACGGCGATTTCATGTTCGATGGAGGCCTGTCGCGCTGAATCGAGCTCCGCCAGCACCTGCGGACCGACATCGAGAATTCGATTGAAGAAGATTCCGGCTTCGGGATCGCGGATGCTAAGCGTCGCAAACAGCACTGTGGCGAACATGGCTGTCCCGAACGCCGCCCCGACCGAGCGTGAAAACTGGATCGACGACGCAGCAGTTCCGAGCATTTTCGGCCCTGCGGCGGACTGAACCGCGACCTGGACGACGCTCATTACCGAGCCCTGAAGGATCGCCGTCAGCCCCAGCAGCCAGGCCATCTGGCTGAAGCCAAGCTGCGGCGACTCGATTGCGAAATAGGTCAGCATCCCGAAGCCCGGAATCAGCGCGATGGATGGGAGGATCATGGTCTTGCCGGTGAACGAAATCAGACGTCCGAAAATGATAGCCCCTATACTGAGGCCGATGGTGATTGGCAAAAGCAGCCAGCCGGTTTCGGAGGCCGATGCGCCGCGCACCACGCGCATGTAGATCGGCAGGAATGTGATGAAGGACGTGATCCATGCGCCCTGTCCGAGCGCCATGAGATTCGACTGCCAGACGGACCTCTGCCGAAAAAGCGAAATCGGCAGGAGCGGAAATTCGATCCGCGATTCATGACGGATGAGGACAAACATCGCAACGGCCGCCAGCCCAAACAGGGCCGACACCAGCGGAATGGCGTTCACCGTCAGTCTTTGTGCCTGATTGAGGCCAAACATGACCGGGAAAATGAACATCACGAACAGCAGCAGGCCCTGAAAATCGAAGTGGAAGTCCTTGCGTGCGACTCCGGGTCGCGAAGGCAGACGAAATGTCAGAAACACCGCCACCAGCGCGATGGGAATGTTGAACACGAACACATAGCGCCAGCCGAAATGTTCAGTGATGTAGCCGCCAAGAATTGGACCGACAGCGGTGGCCGATACGCCGATTCCGGCCAGATAACCCTGAAAATTGCCGCGCTCCCGCGCCGGCACGGCTTCGCCGACCAGCGCCTGCGACAGGCTCATCAATCCGCCGCCTCCGAAGCCTTGCACAAGCCGCCCGAGGATCAGATACCAGACGTTCGGAGCCAGTGCGCAGAAGACGCCGGCCACAATATAAAGGCCCAGCGCGATGAACATGAGTTTGCGGCGTCCAAACACATCGCCCAGATAGCCATAGACCGGCGCGGCGATCGTATTGGCGACCAGATAGGCAGCCATGATCCACGAGATGCGCTCCGCCTCGCCCAGCGACCCGACAATGGAGGGCAGCGCGCTGGCGAGCGTTGTCTGGTCCCCGATGGCCAGATACATCGGGATGACGATCGAGGGAAAAATCCTCAGGAACAGATCGCGTCGTTCGGCGCGCGAAAGCGGTTTGTAACTTGCCGGTGCGCCGGGGCCAGGGGGCACGATCATCCTTTCCGGAATCAACTACATGAGCTTGAACGCGGCAGACCGGGTCTGCAGCGTCTTTCACTTCATGGGGCATCGACAAGCAAGTCTCAAGCCGTCTACGCGGAAACAGGTCTATGCCATGGGTTCTGAAAGCTTGCCGCCGAGTGTATCGATGCGCTCTGCAAATTTCGCCAGAGATTGCGTCTCGATCTCTCGGTAAAGCTCGACAATTTGTCGGCCCAGTTTCGTAAGTCGGGCGTTGCCGCCGCCCTTGCCGCCCAACTGCGTCTCGATCACCTGCTCGACGAACATGTGATTGACTTCGTCGGTCAGGAGCCACGCGCGACGATAGGACATACCCATGGCGCGCGCCGCCGACGAGATGGATCCGTGCTGATCGATGAGTTCGAGCAGCCTGACCTTGCCGTGGCCGATCTGGCGCGTGCTGTCGAAATCGATGCGGATGGTCAGTCGCGTCACGTCCGCCTCAATCGTTATGCGCAGAAGATTCGCGCGGCAAGGCGCCGGGACAATGTTCCGGCTTGATGTCGACGAGCGGCGTGCCGTCCAGACAATCGAGCCCGCGCACCAGAATGCCATCAGGCAGCACTTCGACGATGGCGACCAGCGAAGACGCGATAGGGTTGGGGCGGATCGGCGTGCGCAGGCCGAACGCCCCCATGGTCTCGCCGGTTGTCTTCGGTTTCTGCAGGACCAGATCGCGACGCGCGAGATGCATCCAGTAGAGGATTTGCAGATGTGTATGGCGCGCGAGGCCCGTCAAAGCCTGCCGGTAGGGTTCGAAAACCTCAATGCGACAAACCGGACCTTCGAGATCGCCGCGACGCGGACATTCGCCGCGCTTCGTCCATGGCGTATGAATCCGGCCGATGAAATAAATCCCTGCATCCTGAACCGCAGGCAATTCCACAGCGACCTCGCCGGGGCGCTGTTCGTCATGGATCGCTTTTGGTTCAGTGTCGCTCGCCATGCCGGTCGCTCCGCGCGCGACAGCGACAACGCGCCTCGCCCGATTTGATCCCATCATATTGCATGAATGCGCCTTGTCGATAACCTTGGCCGCGGAGGATGAATCATGATCCGCAATGTTGGAGTCATCGGGTTGGGCAAGATGGGGCATCCGATGGTGCGTCATCTGATCGCAAAAGGTTTTTGGGTCGCCGCATATGATCTCGACGATGCGCGGCGCGGCGCAGCCGCAGCGCTCGGCGCGCAGATCTGCGGCTCTCCGGCGGAAGTTGCTGCGATCAGCGAAGCCGTCATCGTGGTGGTCGGCTTCGACAATGAAGTGCGCGACGTCGTTGATGGCCCGAAGGGACTTCTGAGCCGCGCACGCGACGGCATGGCGATTGCGGTCGCCTCGACGGTCTCCATCGAGACGATGCGCGAGATCGACAGTCTGGCGCGCGCAGCCGGCAAAAATTTTGGCGTTCTGGACATTCCCCTTTGTCGGGGAGAGCCTGCGGCAGAAGCCGGCAAACTGCTCCTGATGGCGGGTGGAGATGCGGAGCTTTTCGAACGTTGCAGGCCGGTCTTCGCGGCTTTTGCTGACGATCAATATCTGCTGGGGGCTGTCGGCGCCGGGCAGGTCGGCAAGATGATCAACAATCTTCTGCTCTGGGCCTGTGTGTCGGCCAACCACGAAGGGCTGAAACTCGGCGAGGCGCTCGGCGTGCAATCGGAGACGCTACGGCAGGCGCTTCTGAAAAGCAGCGGCGCCAACTGGGCGCTGGAAACATGGCTGCAGCCGCGACCGATGCCGTGGGCCGAAAAGGACATGGTCATCGTGATGGAAGAGGCCGGCAATGCCCGCCTCAGCCTGCCCTTGTGCGGCGTCGTTCGCGAGGTCATCAAGGGTATCAAGATCGAGAAGGGCCTGCCGCCGCCGCCCAAAGTTCCCAAATAGGGAATTTTCCGGGAGACTTGCGCGGCGGGTCCGGTTCCGCAAAGATCGCCGAGGGAGGATCACATGGGTCAAAAAATGAAAATCGCCATTCTTGCGTTCGCCGGTCAGCTGGCGCTGTCGTATCCGGCAATTGACTTCGCAAAGGCCGCGCCCTCAACGGTTGCTGAAATTGCGACTTACGCGGGCGCGGATCGTCAGGCCATCCTCGAAGAAGGGGCCAAACGCGAAGGGCGTCTCCTCATTTACGCCACCGGCACACAGGCCGATCCGCTCTATGCGGCTTTCGGGCAGAAATATCCTTTCATCAAGGTCGAATCCTACAAGGCGGATTCAGCAGCGGTGACACGCCGTATGATCGAGGAATATGCCGCGCAGAACTTTCTGGCGGACACACTCGATCTTTCGGTTGCCGGATTGAGGCCCATGCTGGAGGCCGGAATCCTCCAGTCCTACCGGTCTCCCGAACACGCCGCCTATCCGAAGACCGCACTCGAGGCCAACGGCCATTGGACCATCGACTATGAGAGCTATGTGGGCCTCGGCTACAATACCAAGCTGATCTCGGAAGCAGAGGTTCCCAAGACGTACGATGATCTGCTTGATCCCAAATGGCGTGGCCGCATGGCGGTGCCGGGCACCTCGACGCTCGCCAACTGGATCGGCGAAATGCTGGCCGAACGCGACGAAGCTTTCGTTCGAAAGCTGGCGGATCAGAAAATCCGCGTCTATGAGGTTTCCGCACGCGCCGTCGCAAACCTTGTCGTGTCCGGCGAAGCGCCCATGTCGCCCGCCATGTTCAACTCGCATTTCGCCAACAGTCGCGATCAGGGAGCCCCAGTCGCCTGGCGCGCGCTGGGCGGCGTTTACGCGACCACCGGCGCAATGGCTTTGCCGGCGAAAGCCCCGCATCCACATGCGGCGATGCTGTTCATCGACTTCATCCTGTCGCGCGAGGGGCAGGCGCTTTACGGCAAGCTCGGCTACGCTTCGGCGCGCAACGATATGGCGGCGAAAGACAAGCCGGCCAAGATTTACTACTTCGGAGACGATCCGAATTTCGAACAGAATTACGAAAAGTGGATGGCGCTTGGTCGTCAGGTCGTCGGCAAATAGCCGACGACCTGGGGAAATCAGGCCTGCGAGAGAACGCGACTGTGGCCGGGCATCGGCTTCCAGTCGCCGAGAATTTTCATGACCTGACGAATGACCGATGCCTGATTGCAGATAACCGGCTTGTTGAATTCTTCCTCGAGAATCTGCGCGACCGGCTCGGCGATCCATGATCCGCCGCCGATGTAAACGGCGTCGCAATCGGGATTGTCGTTGAAGGCCTGCTTGCCGAGACGGTAGGCGAGTTCCATGTGCTCGCCGGAATCGATCTTGTGAAAATCGGTCGGGTGCAGCGCTTTCGTGGCGCCACCGACGATCTTCACGCCTTCACGCGCAAAGAACTGGCCAAGTGAGGCATTCATGGCCTCGGTCCATTTGTTGACGATCGCGACCTTCCGGATGCCGAATTCAGCCGCAGTCTTCACCACACATTGCACAGTGGTGGTGGCCGGAAGGCCGGTGCGCCGGTGCATGTGCTCGATCATGCGGTCGTGCTTCTCCATGCCGATGAGGATCGGCAACGGAACGCCATGCTGCATGACAATATCCACATCGCGATCCATGAGTTGATCGAGATAGGTATCGAGTGGCGAGAAAACGCGTTCCACGTCTTCGCTGGAAAATTCAACGAGGCCAATGCCGATCATCACCGACATCACGTTGCGGGGCGCGAGGCGATAAAACTCGTAAGGCGCGACGTCGATGACCGCGCCCGGCTGCAGGCCGCCGATTTTCCATTTTGGCTTGAATTTCTCGAACATGTTTCCCCCATAGCTGGTTGTTAAAAGGCGCCCGCCGTCGCGGACGATGAGCACCGCTTCCTCCAATTGTTGAGCTGTTCTAGCCCGCCTTCCGCTCGCCGCAAAGTGGTCCCGGCGCATGGCTGGCGGCATTACAATTCCGGCGGCGCGGGCCTTGCTGGCTTGATGTCAACCCGCGTGAATCACGGTCCTTTCCGGCGATTCGCGTGTCCGTTCGACACAGGTCTGCACCGGAACGAAACAATGAGCACATCAGGCATTGAGCTGCGCAAATCTCTCGGCTTCGGCGAAACCGTCCCGAAGGCTCCGGGCCAGCCGGCGCCAAAGCCAAAGCCGGTCGCGCGGTCTCAGTTCAAGGCTCGTCCAGTCTATTCCGAACCCGGAAGTCTCGCTGTCGCGCAGGCGTTCGTGGTTGTTCTGTGGGAGCGTACGGTTGCGCGCTTTGCCCGGCCGGTTGGTTCTGATCTGCACATTTATGCCGACTACGCCAAAGGGCTCGGCATTTGCCTCGCTCTTGTGGTGCAATTTTGCTGGATCGCCATGCAAGACGGCGCGCAGGCATTTCTGCCGGTTTACAAGCTGCTGAATCCGCTGGCGCTGCCGGCCTTCATGGTCGCATGCGGGCTCTATCTGGGCCGCACCATAAAGCTTGATTGGGTGAGCTTTCTGTCTCGCAAACTGTTGCCGTTTTTTGTCGCGCTTTTCGGCTGGGCGCTCGTGCAGATTGTCGCCACATGGATTGCCGCGCCACGCGGAACCATGTCGGTTGGGCTGGCCATCCGGTCGCTCGGTCTGGCGACCGAATATCTGCCCCTGCTGTTGATGATCCCGATGTATCTGCTGATCGTTCGCCACATGCGCAACCATTTCTGGTTCCTGCTGGGTCTCGCGGTTCTGGCTGAAATGCTGGTGATTCCGGGGCGCACCTTCGGCGGAGAAATGATGCGCGGCTTCGTTTATCTGCTGATCGGCTATGCCTTCACGGCGCAATTCCGCACACTCGCCAACGAAGCCTGCGCGGACTTCCGTATGGCTCTTGGCGCCATAGCGGTCTGGTTTGCGCTTGCGGGCCTTTGCGTCTTTATCCGCATTCCCTACACCGGAGGAGCGACCATTGCGACATTGCCCTTCGCGAGCCTCGGCCTCGGCGTTGCCGGCGCAGCCTCGATCGTGATGGCCGCAGCGCTGCTGGCGCAAAACAGGATATTCGAGGCGCTGGCCCCTATCGGGCGCAACTGGATTGCGGTCGCGGTTGCGGCCCCGCTGGCTTTCGGGATTCTGCGGATGCTGCTGATAGCGACCCGCGCCGCGCCGAACGCCGCCGCCGCCGATCTGATCATCGGGGCCGCCGGTCTCGCAGCTTTCGTGGCTCTGGTGGCAACAACAGCATTCCAGAATATGGGCGTTCGCGCACCGTCACGGACGCGGCAGGATGAGCCGCTGCCGATCCGGCTTCGCTGAAGCAAAGCGCATTTCGGGATGGCCTGAAAGCCTTCGCCGCTCTATCCTGTGGCCGTCGAACTCCAGTTTTCCGGACCCATGGCCCCCATTCATCGCACCGTACAAGCCGGCGACCACGTTTTTCTGGTCGACGGCTCTTCTTTCGTGTTCCGCGCCTTCTTCCAGTCGATGCGGCAGGACCAGAAATACAATTATCGCTCGGACCGTCTGCCGACCGGCGCCGTGCGGCTGTTCTGCACAAAGCTGTTCCAGTTCATCGAAAAGGGCGCCATCGGCATCAGGCCAACCCATCTGGCAATTATCCTCGACAAGTCGGAAAACTCGTTCCGCAAGGAACTCTATCCGGCCTACAAGGCCAACCGCTCCGAACCCCCCGAAGACCTGATCCCGCAGTTTCCGCTGATGCGCGCCGCCGTGCGGGCCTTCGGGCTCATTCCGGTCGAGCAGGATAAGTACGAGGCCGATGATCTCATCGCCACCTATGCGCGGCAGGCGCGAGAACGTGGCGCGGATGTTCTGATCATCTCGGCCGACAAGGATCTGATGCAGCTCGTCGGCCCCGGTGTCGCCATGTACGATCCGGCCTCGGGCGACCGCGACGAGCGGCGCATCAGCGAGACTGAAGTTGCTGATTATTTCGGCGTCGGCCCCGCGAGAGTCGTCGACGTTCAATCGTTGGCGGGCGATTCGACCGACAATGTGCCGGGCGCTCCCGGTATCGGAATCAAGACTGCGGCGCAGCTCATCAACGAATATGGCGATCTCGATACGCTGTTGGCCCGCGCTCATGAAATCAAGCAACCGAAGAGACGCGAGACGCTGACGAATCCGGAAGTCATCGAGAAAATTCGCGTCTCGAAAACGCTCGTCACGCTGGTAAACGACGTGCCTCTCGATGTGCCGCTCGACGATCTGGGGCTTCATCCGCCGGATGGCAAAACGCTTGTGGCTTTCTGCAAGGCGATGGAATTCACCACGATCACGAAGCGTGCTGCGGAAACGTTTTCGGTCGATGCGAACGAGATTGAGGCCGATCCGGCGTTTGCAGGTCCGGGTGGCTGGCGTGGCCGAAATGGCGAGGCGAAAGAGCCAGATCCGAAACTTGCGCCGGCGACATCCACAGCGCTGGCCGCACCAGATGCGTCGCCTGCCCCCGCCAGCGCCGTCCCCGATGGTCCGGCGTCTCTGGCGCAAGCCCGTATGGCGCAGGCGCTCGCTTCGGACAGGATCGATCACGCATCTTACGCGACGGTGACGACGCTCGAACAGCTCGATACATGGATTGCCGAAGCCCGCGAGGCTGGCGCGGTCTGCGTCGATACCGAAACCAGTTCGCTCGATCCCATGCAGGCCGATCTGGTAGGAATCTCGCTGGCCGTTACGCCCGGCAAGGGCTGCTACATTCCGCTCGGTCACAAGACCGACGGCGGCGGCGATCTGTTCGGCGGCAACGAGCTTGCTCCCGGACAATTAAAGTCTGCCGACGTTATCGCCCGTCTCAAACCGCTGCTGGAAGATCGCGGCGTGCTGAAGATCGCCCAGAACATGAAGTTCGACTGGCTGATCTTTCGACAAGCCGGCATCGAGGTATCGCCCATCGACGATACGATGCTGATGTCCTACGTTCTGGACGCTGGCGTCAACGGCCACGGCATGGATGAATTGTCCGAGAAATATATCGGCCACAAGCCGATTTCCTTCAAGGAGGTTGCCGGCAGCGGCAAGAGCTTCATCGGCTTCGCGCGTGTGCCGATCGACCGCGCCACCCAATATGCGGCGGAAGATGCGGATGTGACGCTGCGTCTGTGGCGCGTGCTGAAGCCGCGTCTGGTGGGCGAACATATGACCAGCGTTTACGAGACACTGGAGCGTCCGCTCGTGGATGTGCTGGCCCGCATGGAGCGGCGTGGCGTTTCGATCGACCGGCAAATTCTCTCCCGCCTGTCGGGCGAGTTTGCGCAAGGGATGGCGCGGCTTGAAGCCGAATGCCATTCGCTCGCCGGCGAGAGTTTCAATCTCGCTTCGCCGAAGCAGCTCGGCGATATTCTGTTCGGCAAGATGAGCCTGCCGGGCGGAAAGAAAACCGCAACCGGCGCATGGTCGACATCGGCCAGCGTGCTCGACGATCTTGCCGAACAGGGCAACGAGCTTGCAGCGCGCATTCTCGACTGGCGGCAGCTGGCGAAACTGAAATCCACCTATACGGATGCGCTGCCGACCTACGTGCATCCGCAAACAAAACGCGTGCATACGTCCTACGCGCTGGCCGCCACCACGACGGGGCGGCTGTCGTCGTCGGAACCCAATCTGCAGAACATTCCGGTGCGCAACGAGGAAGGCCGCAAGATCCGCACGGCCTTTGTGGCGACGCCCGGCCACAAGCTTCTGTCCGCCGACTATTCGCAGATCGAATTGCGAATCCTCGCCCATATTGCGGACATTCCGCAATTGAAGAAAGCCTTCGCGGACGGGCTCGACATTCACGCCATGACGGCGTCCGAAATGTTCGGCGTGCCGGTGGAAGGCATGCCGTCGGAAGTGCGCCGTCGCGCCAAGGCGATCAACTTCGGCATCATCTACGGTATTTCGGCCTTCGGTCTCGCCAACCAGCTCGGCATTCCGCGCGAGGAGGCCGGCGCCTATATCAAGAAATATTTTGAACGTTTCCCGGGCATCCGCGACTATATGGAGGCGACCAAAAAGACCGCGCGCCAGAATGGTTTTGTGACGACGGTGTTCGGCCGCAAATGCCATTATCCGCGCATCACTGCGTCAAATCCCTCCGAACGCGCCTTCAACGAACGCGCCGCCATCAATGCGCCCATTCAGGGCTCTGCTGCAGACATCATCCGCCGCGCCATGGTGCGGATGGATGCGGCGCTCGAGAAAGCGAAACTCTCGGCGCAGATGCTGTTGCAGGTTCACGACGAACTCGTGTTCGAAGTGCCCGAGAGCGAAGTGGAGCAAACGATCAAGGTGGTGCGCAGCGTGATGGTCGAGGCGCCGCATCCGGCCGTGCAATTGTCCGTGCCGTTGCAGGTGGATGCGAAGGCGGCGAAGAACTGGGACGAGGCGCACTAGAGAGGGCCGGGGCATGGGCACAATCGACACAACAAACGCCACGCGCCCGACGCGCGGTCGCGTGGGTGGGACCGACGCGGACCGGGCCGCGAAATTTCGCAACAGGATGCCGCCATCCGCCAAGCGCAGCGTGTTCATCCGGATGAAAATCCTTCTGAACAACCGCAAGCCACCGGTAAATCCGGAACGCCAGGAGATTCTCGATTCCACCACCGCAACTGCCGAAATGAAGCAGATGCTGCGCGACATGGGTGCAAATGCGGTCGGGATTGCAGATTTCGATCCGCGCTTCGCGTTCACGCAGGCGGGCGAGGTGAAAGAAAAATTCGTGATCGTTTACGGCATCGCGATGTCGTTCGACACGATGGCCGACATCGGCCCGCGCTCGCAGGAAGAAGTCCATCGCGTCTATCATCAGCTCGACGACATTGGCGTGCGCATCGCCAACCAGATTGCGGCCTTCGGTTACAGCGCCACCATGCAACCAAACGAAGGCGACATTCCGCTCGTGGCTTATGCTTGGCTCGCAGGCCTCGGAGAACTCGGCAAGCACGGCTCGCTGATCTCGCCGGAACTCGGCGCATCCTTCCGCCTCGGAGCGGTGACGACCGACATGCCGCTCGTGGCCGACGGTGCGCAGGATTTCGGCATCGATGAAGTCTGTCTCAAATGCGGCGTCTGCACACGCTTCTGCCCCGGCGACGCCATCGGGCCCGAAAAACATCTCGTAAATGGCGTCGAGCGCTGGCACATCGACACGAAAGCCTGTGAACCTTATTTCCACAAACTGTACGGCTGCAAGATTTGCCTTATGGTTTGCCCGCTCAACAGTCGCGGAATTTTCGGCGCAGAATTCAAGAAAGCCTCGAAAGTGCTGGTTCAGACAAAAGACGCCGCCGGCATGCTGAAGCTGATTGAAGAACGCTCCAACATCGACTACGCCGAATTTCAGGAACCCGACGCAAAGGCGCGCTGACGCATCATGACATTTTTACGCCAGCGCTTTGTTCCTGCTGCAACCGCATTTCTGATCTGTTTTACTGCGATGCCCGCAATGGCCGCCGAAGGCCTCGACGGCGCCCATATGTCACTTCTCTGGGCCATTCCGTTTGCCGGCATCCTGCTGTCCATCGCGCTCGGCCCGCTGGTGGCGCATGACTGGTGGCATCCGCATTATGGAAAAGTGTCTGCCTTCTGGGCGCTTCTGGCGATTGTGCCGATGGGGTTAGCGTATGGTTTCGGCGCCGCCGGCGCAGCGGTTTTTCACACGGCTATGCTCGAATATTTGCCGTTCATCCTGATGTTGTTTGCGCTGTTCACGGCGGCGGGAGGTCTTGTGGTGCGCGGCTCGATCAGCGGAACACCGCTGGTGAATACGGGCCTGCTGGGCCTTGGCGCGTCGATTGCGAGCATCGTGGGCACCACCGGCGCGTCGATGATACTCATCCGGCCCCTGTTGCGCGCCAATGAAGGCCGCAGGCAGAACGCCCATGTGGTGGTGTTCTTCATCTTCCTTGTGTCGAACATCGGCGGCGCGCTGACGCCCTTGGGCGATCCGCCTCTCTTTCTGGGCTTTCTGCGCGGCGTCGATTTCTTCTGGACCACGCGCAATCTGTTGCCGCATACGATTTTCGCCGTGCTGGTCCTGCTGGCGGTCTTTTTCGCATTCGATACATGGCTGGCGCGACGCGATGGCGCGCGCACGGTCGGCAGCGAGCCGATCCGGGTGACCGGACTCGTCAATCTTGTGCTGATCGCCATAGCAGTGGCGGCCATTGTGGTGAGCGGCGCGTGGAAGCCCGGCGTCTCTTTCGAAATCTTCGGCACGAAGCTCGAATTGCAGAACCTTTTGCGCGAGGCAGTCATGATCGGCGTCGGGTTGGCGTCGCTGGCGTTGAGCGCCAAACAGGATCGTCATGACAACGGTTTCGAATGGGAGCCCATTGTCGAAGTGGGTCTGCTGTTCGCGGGCATTTTCACCTGCATCATTCCGGTGATGGCCATGCTGGGCGCAGGTTCGAACGGACCTTTTGCCGGGCTGGTCGGTCTTGTCTTCCGTCCTGACGGGGGACCGAACGATCCGGCGTTTTTCTGGCTCACCGGCATCCTGTCGTCGTTCCTCGACAATGCCCCGACCTATCTGGTGTTTTTCGAACTGGCGGGCGGCGATGCGGCGCGGCTCATGGGTCCGCTGGCCTCAACGCTGACGGCGATCTCGCTTGGCGCCGTGTTCATGGGCGCCAATACCTATGTGGGCAACGCGCCGAACTTCATGGTCTATTCCATCGCCCGCAGCGGCGGCGTGAACATGCCATCGTTTTTCGGCTACATGCTCTGGTCGGGCGCAATCCTGATCCCGCTGTTTGGGCTTGTGCATCTGGTATTTTTACGCTGATGCAGTCCGGGTTGTTTTGCAATCCGGAAAACAGCCTCACCCCATCGTCGGGTCGAGTACGATCTTTCCCATGCCCGGATCGGCTTCCATCATGCGATGCGCTTCGGCAGCTTTCGATAGCGGCAGCACGTGGGCGATTTGCACTTTGATCTTGCCGTCAGCGGCAGCCTGAAAGCAGGTCGGCAAATCTTCCTCGCGTGAACCCGGCATGCCCCGGATGGTGATCTTGTGGTCGTAGAGATGGAAAAAATCGATCGGCACTATTGGCCCGCCATGAGCGCCCGCCGTCACCAGACGTCCATTCATCCCGATTGTCTTGAAAGCCTGTGGCAGGATCTTCGGATTGGCGATGTTGTCGTAAAGCACATCGACGCCTTTGCCGCCGGTGATCTTCATCACTTCGTCATGGAGATCCTGCGTCGAATAGTCGATGGCTACGTCTGCGCCGAGCTTGAGACCGAGATCGGCGCGGCCGCGTGAGCCCGCCGTGCAGATCACCTTTGCGCCGATGACGTTTTTGGCGATCTGGATGCCGACTGAACCAAGGTTGCCGCTGGCCCCCATGATCAGAACCCATTCGTCCTTCTGGAGCTTTGCGACATTGACCAGAAGATTCCACGCTGTCGGGCAATGGCGCATCACCACGGCGGCTTCATGGAAATCGAGGGTTTCCGGCAGCGCATTGACGACCAACGAGGGCACGCAGACGAGTTCTGCAAAACCGCCCGGGCGGCGGATGCCCATCATGCCCTTCGGGCCTTTGTAATTTTTCTCGTCTTCCGCAACCACATCGAGCGGCATCGTCCCGGCGGCCGCGACATGCTGGCCGACTTTCCAGCGCTTCACACCGGGGCCGAGCTTGTCGACAATACCGGCGCAATCGACCCCAAGAATGGCGGGAGGCTTGACGCCGCGGTGGCGCTGCTCTCCGCGCCGCACCGCCACATCAAGCACGCGATTGACGGTGCCGGCGTGGACGCGAATTCGAACTTCACCCTCGCGTGGTTCCGGGTCCGGCACATCCTCGTAGCGCAGCACGTCGGGCGGGCCGAAGTCATGGATCACGGCGGCTTTCATAGGCGAGTATCCATCTTGACAGAAGAAGTTCAGAGGGCGCGACGGGCCTTGCGGGCCAGATAGTTGAAATTGACCACATGCTGTTCGCCGCGCGACAGCTTGTTGTACAATTCCATCACGTCCTCGCGTGGGAATTCCGGCGCAAGATTGCCGGTCGATTCCGCCAGAATTTGTATGCGGCAGGCGTTTTCGAGCATGATCGTCAAAATTACGGCTTCCTCAATGGTGGCTCCGCCCACCACGACGCCGTGGTTTTTCAGAAACGCCGCCTTGTGATCGCCGAAAGCCTTTGCGACGCCTGAGCCCTGATCCTGCCTACGAATGAGATCAATCGTGTCGGTATAGTAACCGACGCCCTTGGCGAAAGCCGCCGAAGGCTGGCTCAGCATGCGCAACGATCGGCCAGTCGCCGACAGCGCCACTGCATGATCGGGATGACTATGAATGATCGATGTGATGTCGGGGCGCGCCTTGAAGATTTCCGTGTGAATGAAGATTTCACTGTGGCGCGGCGCCCAGCCCTCGACCTTCTTGCCGTCCATGTCGCAAGTGACGATGTTATCCATCGTGATCTCGTCGAACCCGAACGAATGCGGCTTCATGTAGAAGCGGTTCGGGTCGCCCGGCATGCGCACCGAAACATGCCCGCGCGTCATGTCGCCCTGGCCGGCGGCTTCCAGAATGAGGCCGGCGGAAATGAGTTTCTGTTTGGCGTCGTCGGGCGTCATGGTTCCTCCGGAAGATTTTTGTTCGCCGCCATTTGGCAGAGACCGGCGGGTCTGCGCAAGTCGCCGTGGGGCGCATTTGCGGCCGCTTGAACCGTCCGGGCCGATCCACTACGAGAGACGCTGGATCAAACACGTTGAGGAAACCCTATGGCCATTGCCTTGTCCGATATTTCCCTGCCGGTCTTCATTCAGATGCTGGGCGGCCTCGACGGGCTGGTCGACAAGGCCGCCGCCTATTGCGCCGACCGCAAGGTCGATCCCGACGCCCTTCTGCATGCCCGGCTCGCCCCCAGCATGTACGACTTCGCCCGGCAGATCAGGGCCATCTGCGACTGGCCGGTTCTGGCGATTTGCCACACGACCGGCGCAAAGGCTCCCGAATTCGCCGCCGGCGACAAGACATTCGCCGATCTCAAGGCGCGCATCGCCACGACCATTGCGTTTGTCCAGTCAGCCGACCGGGCGGCTTTCGATGCTGCCGAGGCGCGCGAGCTTGATGTGTCCATCGGGGCCAACAAGCGCTTCATGCACGGCAAGGATTATATCGCGCATCGCGTGCTGCCGCAGTTCTACTTCCATGTGACCGCCGCCTATTCGATCCTGCGCCACAGCGGTCTCGAACTGTCCAAGAGCGACTACATGGGCAAGGTGCCCGGTCAGCGCATTCCCTGAATTCAACAGAAGGAAAACCGAAATGACCATCAAGCGTATTCAGCCTGGCGCCCGCATGAGCAAGGCCGTGGTCCATGGCGACACGATCTATCTGGCCGGTCAGGTGGCCGACAAGGCGGCAGGCAAGAGCGTCGGCGAACAGACCACCGAGATTCTGGCGATCATTGATGGATTGCTGGCCGAAGCCGGTTCCGACAAGACGAAGATTCTTTCCGTGAACATTTATCTGTCTGACATCGGCAGGTTCGCCGAAATGAACGCTGTCTGGGACACATGGGTGCCGGCCGGCCACACGCCGGCCCGCGCCACCATCGAGGCGAAGCTCGCCGCCCCGGCCTATACGGTCGAAATACAGGCGATCGCCGCCAAGTAAGGAACCTGCGGGCGCGCCTTCAACCGGGCGCGCCGTTCAGCGGATTGGACGGATCCCAACCGTAGTTCATGGTCTCGAACCGCATGGCGCGCGTATCGACCAGCAGCAGCCGTCCGACGAGATTCTCGCCGAAGCCGACGATCTCGCGGATGACTTCCAGCGCCATCATTGTGCCGAGAATTCCCGTCAGCGCGCCAAGAACGCCGGCTTCCGAACAGGCCGGCACCATGCCGGCGGGCGGAGGCTCCGGAAACAGACACCGATAGGTCGGATTGGGCTTCCCGTCCGGGCCGGCCTCGAAGGGTCGCAGCGTGGTGAGCGAGCCGTCAAAAGCCCCCACGGCGGCTGTCACCAGCGGGCGTTTTTCGTGGAAACAGGCGTCCGCCACCGCATAGCGCGTCTCGAAATTGTCGGACCCGTCCGCGACCAGATCGTAGTCCGAAATCAGCGCCCGGGCGTTTTCGCCGGTCAGGCGGAATTTGTGAGCCACGAACCGCACATGCGGATTGAGTCGCCCGATGGCGTCGGCGGCGCTCTCTACTTTAGGTCGGCCTACATCGGGCGTGCCGTGCAGCACCTGACGCTGAAGGTTCGACAGCGAGACCTCGTCGTCGTCGACCACACCCAGCGTGCCCACGCCAGCCGCCGCCAGATATTGCAGCACCGGTGAGCCGAGCCCGCCTGCTCCGATTACCAGAACACGCGCGGCTTTCAGTTTCTGCTGGCCGGGGCCGCCGACTCCATGCAGTACGATATGACGGGCGTAACGCTCGACTTCTTCAGACGATAAGGCCATGCGGCCAAACTAGCAGGAGCCGGGCAGGGCGCAAAATGTCCGATGCTTTCCGCCCGTCGCCCGATGCGCTAAGGCTCCGGGTCAGGAAGGAAACCTATGATCCGGGCCGGTCTGATTTTTTGCGCTGTCATGACCCTCGCGGTCGGGATCATCTTTGCCGTCTGGCCGGACATTGATCTGGCGGCTGCCCGCTATTTCTATCTAGGCGACAAGTTGTTTGCAGGAGTAACCCCTGCGGGCGAATGGGCGCGGCGGATTGGCTATGTGACGCCGTTCCTTATTCTGACTGGGGCCTTCGGTCTATGGTGGATGAACGCACGACGGGGCTGGCCTGCCCGAGCGCCCTCGGGCCGAACGCTCCTGTTTCTGGCGCTCTCGATGGCGCTGGCGCCGGGACTGATGGCCAATCTGCTGCTCAAGGATCACTGGCACAGGCCGAGGCCGATCCAGAGCACCGAATTCGGCGGACCCATGGAGTTTCGCCCATGGTACCGGACGGACGGCGCCTGCAATCGCAACTGCTCGTTCGTATCGGGCGAGGGTTCGTCCGCATTCTGGACGCTCGCGCCGGCTCTGGCTGCGCCGGCGCCGGTGCGGCCCTATGCGGTAGTGGCGGCGGTGGCGTTTGGAACGGCTGTGTCGGCGCTGCGCATGGCGTTCGGGGGGCACTTTCTGTCGGACACGTTGTTTGCAGCCCTGTTCACGGCGCTCATCGTGCTGGGGCTGCACCGCGTCATGTTCAGCCCGCCACGCTGCGAACCGGGCGCCTGAGGCGGCCTGCGTCCAAAGGCGCAATGTTTCCTCTGGACGCAAAGGCTTGCGCCCGCAGGCTCGATCCCTATAGTCGCGCCGGATTTCCCGGGCCGACAGCCCGCACCTCGCGAGACCCCATGTCCCACACAAAATCTTCCATCAAGCGCGTCGTTCTAGCCTATTCGGGCGGCCTGGACACTTCGATCATCCTGAAATGGCTGCAGACCACCTATGGGTGCGAGGTTGTTACATTTACGGCCGATCTGGGTCAGGGCGAGGAGCTTGAGCCGGCCCGGAAGAAGGCCCAGCTCATGGGCATCAAGGACGAGCACATCTTCGTCGAGGACGTACGCGAAGAGTTTGTCCGCGACTACGTGTTTCCGATGTTCCGCGCCAATGCCCAGTATGAAGGGCTCTACCTGCTCGGCACCTCCATCGCCCGCCCACTGATCGCCAAGAAGCAGATCGAGATCGCCCGCAAGGTCGGCGCGGACGCTGTCTCACACGGCGCGACCGGCAAGGGCAACGATCAGGTCCGTTTCGAACTCGGGTATTACGCCCTTGAGCCCGGCATCCACGTTATCGCGCCCTGGCGCGAATGGGACTTCAAGAGCCGCGAATCCTTGATCGCTTTTGCGGAAGAGCACCAGATTCCGATTGCCAAGGACAAGCGCGGCGAAGCGCCGTTCTCGGTCGACGCCAACCTCCTTCACTCGTCGTCCGAAGGCAAGGTGCTGGAAGATCCGTGGGTCGAGCCGCCGGAATATGTCCACATGCGCACCATTGCGCCCGAGGACGCGCCCGACGTCGTCACCGAAATTACCATCGACTTCGAGAAGGGCGACCCGGTCGCCATCGACGGCGTGCCCATGTCGCCCGCCACGCTGCTGACGGCGCTCAACGAACTGGGCCGCGCCAACGGCATCGGACGTCTCGATCTCGTCGAGAACCGTTTCGTCGGGATGAAGTCGCGCGGCGTTTACGAGACACCCGGCGGCACGATCCTGCTGCAGGCCCATCGCGGCATCGAGTCGATCACGCTGGATCGCGGCGCGGGTCACCTCAAGGACGAGCTGATGCCGAAATACGCCGAGCTGATCTACAACGGCTTCTGGTTCTCGCCCGAGCGCGAAATGCTGCAGGCGCTGATCGACAAGAGTCAACAGCACGTTTCCGGCCGCGTGCGCCTGAAACTCTACAAGGGCAACGTCCGCGTCGTTGGCCGCCAGTCGCCCAACTCGCTCTACGATCAGGATCTGGTCACCTTCGAGGAAGGCGCTGTCGCCTACGATCACCGCGACGCGGCTGGCTTCATCAAGCTGAATGCGTTGCGGTTGCGCACGCTGGGCAATCGCGACCGCAAGCTAGCGCGGTAAGAACGGTTTAGCTGCCACAAGTCCGGGCGCGTCCGATGCGCTCCCGGACTTATGGTCGCTGCCGCATCAGGTGCGGATATTGCGTGTGCATCGCGCCGCAAACATCATCTTGCCTCACCGCCTGCGCCCGCGTATCTCCACCCACGGATCGCGACTTTCGTCGGAGATGGAGACATCATGGGACAGTTCGGAATCGGACAGCCGGTGCGCCGCAAGGAGGACGTTCGTCTTCTGACCGGCAAGGGACGATATACGGACGACATCCATTTCGACGGGCAGGTCTGGGCGGTGTTTCTGCGTTCGCCCCACGCCCATGCCAAAATTCTAAAGATCGATACGGCCGCCGCGCTGGCCTCGCCCGGCGTCACGCACGTGTTCACTGGAGCCGATCTGCGCGCCGATGGCGTGAAGCCCATTCTGGCCGACATCAACTTCACCGACCGCGCCGGCAAGCCGATGTTCAAGCCCGAGCGGCGCATCATGCCGACGGATTTCGCCCGCTTCATGGGCGAACCGCTCGTGATGGTTCTGGCCGAATCCGCCGAGGCGGCGCGCGTCGGGGCTGAACTGGTCGAGATCGAATTTGAGGAATTGCCCTGCATCGTATCGACTGCTCGCGCGGCCGAACCTGATGCGTCCGTGATTTATCACGAACATGGCAGCAATGTTGCGGTCCATTGGGAAAATCGCGCGCCTGACGAGGTCGATGCGCTGATCGCCGGAGCCGCCCATAAGGTGACGGTCGATCTGGTCAACAATCGTCTCGTTGTGGCTCCCATGGAGCCGCGCTGCGCGGTGGCCACATACGATCCGGCGGACGATCGCATCACGCTCTATTCGCCCACGCAGGGCGTGCGGCCCGCGCAGGCGGCCTTCGCGCAATTGCTCGGCATTCCGAAAGAAAAACTGCGCGTCATTTCCAACGATGTCGGCGGCGGTTTCGGCATCCGCAGCAAGCGCTACCCTGAAACCCTCGCGGTCGCTTGGGCGGCGAAGAAGATTGGCCGCCCGGTGAAATGGCGCGGTGATCGTTCCGAAACCTTCGTGTCCGATCATCATGGCCGCGATCAGGTCAACCATTGCGTGATGGGCCTCGACCCAAATGGCCGTATCGTGGCGTTGCGCGTCGAGACGATCGTGAATGTCGGCGCCTACAGCGGCGACAATGGCCCGCGCCTGCCTATCGACGGCGGCGGCCGCATCATTCCGACCGGCTACGATATCGAGCAATTCTATTTCAGCGTGAAGCCCGTTTACACGAACACCGTGCCGACCGACACCTATCGCGGCGCTGGTCGTCCCGAGGCGAATTTCATCATGGAACGTCTGATGGACGCCGCTGCGGATGCATGCGGCCTGACGCGCGATGAGATCCGCCGGCGCAATCTGATTCCGGTCTCAAAACTGCCCTACCGCACGCAAATGAATTTCGTCTACGATTCA